>DATGIH010000208.1:0-22446 GCA_035295865.1 Bryobacteraceae bacterium | reverse complement strand
TTCGATTTCACTCCCACCGTCTTGATCTTAATCCAGTTGTTTTTTAGCGTGCTGTCGCAGCGCAAGAGCTGCGGGACATCGTTTACGCAGTTCACCAGCACGTCCAGCGTCCCGTCGTTATTGAAATCGCCGACCGCGCTGCCGCGGCCAGCCGCTTTTTCCAGGATGCCCGGCCCGCCGTCCGCGCTCACATCCGCGAACCGGCCATTGCGCAAGTTCTTGTAGAGCACCTTGCGCTCGCGGTATCCGGACTCGATGTCGGTTTCGCCGACTTCGGCATAAACGTGACCGTTGGTGACTAAAATATCGGTCCAGCCGTCGTTGTCGAAATCGAGGAAGGTGACGCCCCAGCCGAGGAATCGCGTGTTTTTTCCGAGACCGGCTTGAAATGTTTCATCTTCGAAGATGAGTCCGCCTTGATTGCGGTACAGGCTCGATGTATCGCCCGCGAAGTTGGTCTTAACGACATCGAAATTGCCGTCGCAATCGTAATCGGCCGCCGAAACACCCATGCCGGCCTGCGGCTTTCCGTCCGGGCTGTAGGCGACTCCCGCTTCGATTGCTACATCGGTGAACGTTCCGTCGTGATTGTTGCGATACAGCGTGGACGACGTAGAATCATTCGCGACATAAATATCCGGCCAGCCGTCGTTGTCAAAGTCGCAAACGAGTACACCAAGTCCGTATGTCCCAGGCGTTTTGAGCACGCCGGATTTCTCGCTGACATCGGTGAAGGTGTGATCGCCATTGTTGCGGAACAGGATGTTCTTGCCGCCTTTGAGACCCGGCGGTCCGCACGGCACCATGATGCCTTTATAGAGACAGGGTCCAGATTCGGGGAGCGGCGCGGTCTTCGGGTCGAAATCGATATAGTTGGCGACAAACAGATCGAGCAGACCGTCTTTGTTGTAATCGACGAAGGCGCAGCCGGTGTTCCAGCGCGATTGGCCATCGCCGGGATTGGTGGTCACGCCGGCCTTTTTCGCGAGATCGGTAAACGTGCCGTTGCCGTTGTTGTGCCAGAGCGCGCAGTCTCCCCAATATGTCACGAAGAGGTCATCGTTCCCGTCGTTATCGTAATCGCCCGCGCACACGCCTTGTCCCCAGCCGGTGCGCGCGACGCCGGCTTGGATGGTGACGTCAGTGAATGTTCCGTCGCGATTATTCTTGTACAAGCGGCTTACAGGAGCTTCGCCGGCGGGCCATTTGGTATCGAAGCGTGTGCCGTTGACCAGGAAGATATCCAGCCAGCCATCGTTGTCGTAATCGATGAAAGCGCAGCCGCAGCCGGTGGTTTCGAGCAGGAACTTGTTCTTGTGCTCGGCGCCGAAGATTGTCTTTGTGTTGAGTCCAGCTTCACGCGCGACGTTGATGAATTGAACGCCGAGACCTGTTCCGGCGACGAGATGGTCGAAGGAAAAGACTGGCAGAGTGGCGCACAATGAGCGGACGAAGCCACGGCGAGAGAGGTTGAAGGGGATCGAGGGCAAAGGATCTTCTCTCATGTTAGCTCGTGGGGCAAGCCTCTGGATTGCTGTTCAGACAAGCCGGAGGTTGTCCCACGTGCAAAAGAAAAAGGCCGGTGGAGCTTTCGCGCCACCGGCCGGAGTTCAGTCTAAATCTGATTAGAAGCGAAGCGTGCCGGAGAACTGCAGACTGCGCATGTAGCCGCCGGCTGCGATTCCGGTGATCTGCCCAACGTTGGTGGCGTCCACGTTCGCGTTCGGCATACCGAGGTTAGTGTGGTTGAACACGTTGCGCGAGTCGGTGCGCAGCGTGAAGGCCCAGCGTTCGGTGAACTTGAAGGTCTTGAAGATCGACATGTCCTGCTGGATGAAATGCGGACCGTAGAGCGAGTTAATCGGGTAGTTGCCGAACGAATTGTTCGAAGGCCACAGGAAGGGACCGCTGCTGCAGTCCTGATTCGGGCAACCGGTGAACCATTGCGCACGATTTCCTGCAGCGCCGGCGTACGGATCGCCGCTGCCTTTGTTCGGGCGGTTGTTAGGCCCGACGTTCGGACGGGCGTTCGAACCATAGGTGCCGATGTACGGGCTGAAGGGGAAGCCGCTGTAGAACGTGGTGATGCCGCTCAGTTCCCATCCGCCCAAAGCTGCATCCGCAATGCGGTTCATGTTCGAGGCCCAACGGCGTCCTTTGCCGAAGGGAACGTCGAAGTTTTGCGCGATGGTGATTTGGTTGTTCGGGAAGAAGCCGCTATTTCCGGTGCCGGCCGAGCGGTCATACAGGAAATAGTAGTTGCTGTCGTACGCGTTGTTTCCAGGACTATCCGCCCACGAGCGTTGATAGGTGTAGCTGCCCTGCAGCGTCCATCCATCCCAGGCGCGGATGTTAATCATGGTCTGGAGCGAATTGTAATGCGCGTTGGAGCAATCGCAGAAGTATTGCAGATCGTTCGTCCATCCGAACTTCGCGTAGTAGGGACGATCGATCGTATTCGTCGCGGAAACACCTGGCTGGAAGACCGGCTCATTCGGATTCACGGTCTGACCGGACGTTCCGATGAACGCGTGACGATCCTGATTGCCGACATACGCAGCCTGCACCGCAATCTTGCTGGTCAATTGATGCTGCACGGCGATGTTGTACTGATAAACGGTCGGCAGGGTAACAACTGCCGGGCGGAACTTCGGGCTGACGTTAGGGGGCAGCGGGAAGGTGCCATTCGAGCTGACCTGAACCGGGGCCGGTTGGGTGGGACCCTGCGCGAGCGTAAATACGTCGGAGAATCCGTTGGCCGGCTGCAGGTTCTGATACGTCAACACCGGGGGATTCTGCGTGACGTTGTGGCCGAAGGTGGAACCGAACACGCCGAGGTCATAAGACCAGCCGTAGCCACCGCGGATCACCGTTTTCGGAGTCAACTGATATGCAAATCCGAAGCGCGGCGCGAAATTATGCCACATCATGTTTTGGATTCCATGCGAAGAGACGCCGCCCTCACCGAAGACATACATCAGTCCATTGTTCAAGTTGAGAGTGGCGCCATTGCCGGGAGCGTTAACGCTTTCGGGGAACACTTGCTCCCAGCGCAGACCCATCGTCAGGGTCAACTTCGGAGTAGGACGCCATTCGTCTTGTCCGTAGAAGAAGAAACGCTTTTGCCGCTCCTGCGCATTGGTGCTGGTGCTGACATAGCGCTGGAAGTTCGAGACGTCGCCCAGGAGGAAAGTAGCTAAGCCAATGCCATAAACCTGGCTGCCGTCCGGCTTGACTAATTCGGTTGGCCCGGTGGTGAAGTTCAATTCACCGGCGCGATGGCTATCGCTCGGGACTCGGAGGTTTTCCGCATAGCGCAAGTCGGTACCGAACTTGAAGCTGTGCTTGCCGATGGTCTTGGACAAGTTATCGATGAATTGATATTGCGTCTCGGTTTGTGTCAGCGGGCAGTTGCACTGGTTCGCTCCAAGAGCGTAGCCAAGCTGGAACCCATCGTCAGGCGAGTTCACGTTGAAGTACGGCATACCGGACGTGTACGTCTTATCCAAGTTCAATCCGGGGATGCCAGCCTGCGTAGCCGGATCGGTGCCATAGCCCTGTGGAACGTCGAAGACGTGATAACGCATGTAGCCGAAGCGGAATTCGTTGATTAGAGTCGGGCTCACCGTGTAAGTCCAACCGATCGCGACGCTGTCGTCACGCGAAACCGAGCTGCCGCCGTAGTTTACGAAGGCCGGACCGCCCGCTTCCACGCCGTACAATCCAGGAGCCGCTTCCGTGAATCCTGCGTAGCTATACCGTCCGAAGATGGTGTTCTTGCTGTTCAGATAATAATCTTCGCGGGTATCCCACTTGTTATAAGTGATGGACGTCCCGCCGTTGCCGGCGTAGTTGTTGACAAAAGGCGCGCCCGCAATCTGTTGGAAATTCGGGTTCGGCCAATAAGCCATGATTGCCTTAGCCTGCGGGCTGATCATGCTGTCCGGAATCGTATTGTTCGGGAAGGGGGATCGGCCAACACCGGTGGTTTGGTTGCCGGTCAGAGGATTGAAGATTTGATACTGGTTATTGAACGCTAGCCACTCGCTGAAATTTCCGGCTCTGCTGGCAGCGTCGGGCACGCTGCTTACTACCGATCCGCCCTGAAACTGGCGGTTCAATTCGGTGTCACCAAAAAAGAACAGCTTGTTTTTGATCACCGGTCCGCCGATGGATCCGCCGAATTGATTCTGGCGGTAAAGAGCGGAGGGTAGGCCTGTGAACGGGTTTGCCGCCACGGTGACGAAGCCGGGGGTGTTGATTTGGTTGTATTCGAAGGCGCTGCCGTGGAATTCGTTGGTTCCCGATTTGGTGGAGTAGGACGCGATCCCGCCGCCGACAAAGTTAAACTCGGCGTCGTAATTCTGCAGGGACTGTTTGATTTCCGCCAATGAATCGATGTTGGGGTTGATAACGATAATGCCAAGAATTGGATCCTGGTTGGTGGTTCCGTCCAACTCGTAGCCCATCTGCGAGAATAGCTGACCATCGACGACCATCTGGACGCTGTTTTGCGGATTCTCGTCCGAAGCGTGTTGCCATCCCAGTTTCGCGGTGCCGGGCTGCAGAAGTTCCATGGACTGAGTATTGCGTCCGATGTTGGGCAGGTCACCAATTTCCTTGGAGGTGAACGTCTGCGAGATATCAGCGCGGTCCGATTGCAGCAGCGGGGCGGCAGCCACAACTTCCACTTCCGTGGTGACTTCGCCAACTTTGAGCGCCGCATCGAAGCGGGCCGCTTCGTCGACCTGAACCTGCAGTTCATTGGAGACGACGCGCGAGAACCCCGCAGCTTCGATCTGGATCTTATAAGGTCCAGGAATTAACTGGCCCTTATTATAGTTACCGTTGGCGTCGGTGCTAACTTCGAATTTGGTGCCCTTACTCTGGTCGGTAATGGTAACTTTGGCATTCGCCACGGCTGCGCCGCTGGCATCGGTAACTGTACCGAAAATCGAACCGAATACCTGCTGTGCAAAGGTCGGTGTGGTGAAAACTGCCAGCGTCAGAATGACTGCCAGCCAAAAGGTCAGGGACGTCCTGATCGAATTGCGCATTTCTGTTCTCCTTGGAACAAGCATGTGAGACTGTTGAACAAACCCCATAGGCCAAACATTGGCCCAAAGCAAATCGGAACTCCGACCAGTCTGGCCCCGAAGTTACGTTTAATACAAGTTATGAAGGGGTTTGATACTGTTACTGGGAATAAACTTAACCCTTGCAAAAGCTTGCGGACTTTGTTACCCTCTGGTAAATGTCGGTTACCGGGGTCGTGGTCGCCGAGCGCGAAGAAAAATTACGGCAGGTTGACAGAGTTGTCGGAAGCGATCTGCTGCATGGGTCGGAGTCCCTATGCAAGCTTTTGCGCTACCTGGCGGAACACTGCATCGACCATCCCGGTACCGCGGTCAAGGAATATCAGATCGCCACAGAGCTGTTCAAACGGCCGGATGACTTCGATCCCAGGCTGGACGCAACCGTTCGGGTGCAGACGGGGCGGCTGCGATCCAAGCTCACAGAGTACTACGGGAGCGTAGGTACTAAGGACCCTTGGATCCTCGAGATCCCGAAGGGTTCCTACGCGTTGGTTTTTTACCCCCGCGCGGTGGCGCCGCCGCCAGATCCGCCGGCTGTCGTTACACGCGAGATCGCCGCATCGCAGGTACCTGCGGCACGTCCACCACGCCCTCAAGGATGGCTGCTCAGCGTCGTTATTCTCTCAGCGGTCTCCATTTTGTTGCTCGGCGCGATCATTGCGCTGTTGTTGAATCGTGCGAACGCCAAACACGAGGTCAAGGCGGATCCTGCCGACCCGCCGGCGACGCTCGCCTTTCTTTGGAACAATTTTGTCGACACGCCCGAGGAACCCTGGGTCATCTTCAGCAACGCCGAATTCGCCGGCCGTCCGGAAACCGGGATGCACTACTACAATCCGGCTACCGATCGTGGTGCGCCCATCCTGGATCATTACACCGGCGTCGGTGAAGTGCTCGGCATCCATGAACTCGATCGCGTCTTTGCATTACTGCACCACGGACTTCGAGTGAAGCGCGGACGCCTCCTGTCACTCGACGACGCCAAGAATAACGATCTGATTTTTGTCGGCTCGCCGTCGGAAAATCTCTCGCTGCGCGAAATTCCCACGACACAGGATTTTGTATTCCGGAGCGTTGAGAAAGGTCCGCGCAAGGGCGATCTGTCGGTAGTCAATGTCCATCCGCGCCAAGGCGAAGAAGCCTTCTATATTTCCACACAGCGGCTTCCGCTCTCGGAAGATTACGCGGTGATCGGCTTGATGCCGGGCTTGAACCCGGCGCGCTGGGTGATGTTGTTGGCTGGCCTCACCACCATCGGCACCCAGGCCGCGGTGGAATTCGTGAGCCGGCCGAACACCGCCGATAATCTGGTGAAGCGGCTCGGCGGAATTGAGGCCGGAAGAATCGTTCCGTTCGAATGCGTGATTCGGGTGAAAGTTACGCAAGGAGTTCCGGTGCAGGAGGAACTCGTGGCATTGCACCTGCGACGTTAAACCCGCGCTACCAACTACTTTGCTTGCGCTCCGCCGCTGGCCTTGCGCGCCCGCTTCTTCTCTTTCCGGGGAAGACGCGCTTTGTTTTTCTTCGCCAGCTTCGGAATCTTCTGAGAGACCTTCGGCTCGGGATGCGCCAATCCGGTTTTCACGGCGATCGTGCCGAGCGTAGAGCCGATCGCTTGGGCGGCGGTTTCGAGCAAGCCTTTTTCCTCGGCCTTCGCTGCTTGAGGCGCTTCCTCTTTCGCTTTGGCCTCTTTCGGCTTCTTCGGCTCTTTCGGTTCCTTGGGCTTCTGGTCTTTCGGTTTAGCTTCCTTCTCGTTTGCCATCTCTACAGTATGCTCGTTTGGCGAGGTTCTTGCATTATTGATGGCATGTCCTACGCTTCCCTTGAGAACCGCTACCTTTGTTCGGAGTTGGTCGACCTGCTTTATGAGGATCCCTCTCTCATCCTCAATCAACTGGTAGCTAACTTGGAGGAGATCTCGTCCACCCACGCCACCGTGTGTGTCGAAGAGCGGTTGGCATTGGGTTCGCCTGTTTCCTTCCACTCCAAAGGCCATGATTTGCATGGATTTGTGGAAGCGAGCGAATATCTGGCACCGCTCGGGTGGATGGTGGAAATCCGCCTCGATTCCGATTCTCAGTGGGACGTTGACATGTTCACTCCCGACCATTCCGTGTTGGTCAGCGAGCCGATCTACATGATGGCAATTGAGGCCGCATGCAGTACTTCGTCCTAAGAGTCTTGCCCTAAACTGCTTTAAGGTTCCTGAGAAAATTCTGCGTGTAATTTCTGCAACGAGAAGGCACGGATGGACACCGATTCACTCGGATGAAAGAGTGATTTATCCGTGTCCATCCGTGCTAATTGCTTTTGCCGGGGAAGAGCAGCTCGTGCACATCCGGCTTGTCCAGGTCGGCTTTGCGCACTACGCGAGCGGGAAGGTCGATGCGTTTCGGTGGGGTTGTTCCGTTGAGTTTATCCACCAGAGTTTTCACCGCTTCGAAGCCCATCTTGAACGGGTCCTGCACCACCATGGCGTCGATGACGCCGGCTTTCAGGTCTTCAATAAGTGTGTCGCTGGAATCGAAGGAAACGAATTTCACTTTGCCCGCGAGCTTGCGCGACTTTAACGCGAGCGACACTCCGATGCTGGATGGCTCCGATGATGCGAAGATGCCGTTCAGATCCGGATGCGCGGTGAGGATATTTTCCGCCGCGCCCATGGCTTTTGAACGATCGGACATGCCAAACTGGCGCGCGACGATTTTGATTTGCGGAAACTCGGATTTCATCACGTCGTCGAAGCCGCGCTCGCGATCCATGGTGGATAAGCTCCCGGGCGCGTGCATCACCATGGCGGCCGTGCCTTTGCCGTTCATCAGCCCGGCCAGCTCGCGCGCGCCCATTTTTCCGGCTGCGTAGTTATCCGTGGCGAGAAATGTCATGTAGTTGGTGGAATCGACACCCGAATCGAAAACCGTCACTGGTATTTTCAGCTCGGCGGCGCGGTCGAGCGAGCGATTCAGCGCATTGCGCTCGGCTGCGGCAACAGCCAAGCCGTCTACGTGCTGCGCGATCATCGAGTCCACGATCTGCATTTGCCGGTCGTACTCGGTTTCCAGCGGCGGTCCGTTCCAGAGAATTTCCACGCCGAATTTCTGTCCTGCGGCTTCGGCGCCGGAGCGTACGGTGAGCCAAAAAACGTGTGAAGTTCCTTTGGGAACCACCGCGATCCGTTTTTTCTTGCTGGAATTGCAGGCGCTCGCGACCAGCGCGATTACCGCGATGACTGCGAACCCTTTACTCCGCACACCAACCGCCGTCGATCACCATATCGGTACCGGTGATGAAGGATGCATCTTTCGAACAGAGGAACAGGGCGAGTTTACCGACATCGTTCGGATCGCCCCAGCGGCGCATGGGTGTGTGCGACATGAACTGTTCGCTCTTTTGCGGATCGTTGATGATGCCCTCGGTCATCTCGGTGGCAAACGGTCCGGGGCTGATGGCGACGACGGTGATGTTGTCGCGCGCGTGTTCGAGCGCGAGCGCTCTAGTGAATCCGAGCAATCCGGCTTTGCTTGCGCAGTAAACCGTTCGTTGCGGAAGAGAGATATGGGCCATGATGGACGTGATATTAATCACGCGTCCGTAGCCGCGGCCCTTCATATGAGGAACGAAGGCGCGGCACATCAGAAACACGCTGGTGAGATTGGTGGTGAGTACGCTGTTCCACTCCTCGAGCGTGTACTCCACGCAGAACTTCCGGATATTGATACCGGCGTTGTTGATCAGGATGCTCACACTCCCGAAAACACGGCTGACCTGCTGCTCGAGCTGAACTACTTGTCCCTCGTTGCCGATGTCGGCCTGGAAGACTTCGGCTTCCGCGCCCAGCTTGCGGGCTTCCTCGGCTACTTCCGTGAGCTTGGCGACGTCGCGTGCGACCAGCGCCAATCTTACGCCTGCCGGTGCCAATGCCAAAGCCATCGCTTTGCCTAGTCCGCGGCTTGCGCCGGTGATGACTGCTACACGTCCAGCCAGATCCATAAGACGCCCATTGTACATTGCTGGAAGTTGAGAGTGCCCGAAGCCGGGCAGGGAAGTCGCTTTCCTTACTTCTCTTCTTTCGGTTCCGTTTGACCGCCCGAAGTTTTTCGCTTGGCTTCAGATGGAAAGAGTGGCGTTCGATCTCTTTGAGGATGTCTTCCTGCAGACCTTGCGCTTGCAACGGCGCAGGGCCTTTCAGCGTTCCATCACCATGTATTTGGACCTCAGCCAATTTTCATTCACCTCCTCCCCTGTACGTCCCATGCTAGCGAATGGGCGAGCTCGTTCATTTTTGTTTAGCAGTCAGGGCACCCGGCGCAGGCAAGGCCTGAGGTAACGCCTCCCGTTCCGTCACGTCGAATCCCAGCCAAAGCTGCGCCATTTCACGGTATTCTTTTTTTCCCCAGACCGCTCGCATGATCCCCGACGAGGCGTGCTGGTTGCCGAGTAACAGGTGCCCGATCTCATGCACCGCAGCGTACGCCATCAGATTGTCAGCCGGCAGCGCGTTATTGTCCGCGTACTTGCAGATCTCGGATGCGTCGAGCGAAGCATAGCTGCTTTCCACCTCGGCCCATCCAAGCGGATCGCCAAGATCTGAGAGAGTAAGTTGTTGAAAGGATGGGGCTTACGTGATACACTTCAGCTTCGACCATTATCTTAATCTACAGCGATGCAGGTCCTGGCGCCCGCCTGGACGTGATGCTGGTGGAGGGATTTCGTTAGGCGCTTTACTCCGCTGGCTCATCAAGCTGGCGAAACAACTCGGCAAAATCTATGTCGCCAACTAACGGCGTCGACAACACCCCAGTCTCCACTTGCCGGATGCCTGATTGATCCGCTTCCACCACCGTCCGTTTGTACGGATCGATCACCCAAATGTACGGAATTCCCGCTGCTAGGTAGTCACCAATCTTCGCCAGCATTTCGGCTGCTGCATCATCGGGGGAAACGACTTCGATCGCCAGGTCAGGCTTCCGCAAAATCGGCGTGATTTGGTGAGGCAAGGCTTTCACGCAAACATCGGGAATCCGATAGCGAGGCCGATCACTTACTTGTACACGCTGCTCAGTGAAAACAAGAAACCGCCGTTCGCGTTCTCTCCGGCCCAGGATCATCACGATCAACGACTGCAATCTGCTGTGAAAATATTCACCCACATGCCTCTCCACAAGTTGCCCCTCCAGATACTCCATGTCAGGGTGGTAAGTCGTGCGGAGATAAACTTCAACCGGCACGGCGGAGGACGTCGCCATGCTTTAAGCATACTCCTCAGGCCCAATCCCCAGCCCGCAATCCCCGACCCCAAGTTATCCTGAGAGTATATGAGACAAGTTGCAGTAGTCGGCATCGGCAAAACTGCGTTCGGAGCCTTTCCGGATCGCGACCTCCGCTCGCTCGCGGTGGAAGCCGGTCAGAAAGCTTTGGAAAATGCTCACGCCAAAACTTCACAGGTGGAGGCGTTTTATCTCGGCAATTTCGCTGGACCATCCTTCGTCGGACAAAATCACCTCGCGCCTTACGTTGCCGCGGGCATGGGCATCACCGGCATTCCGGCGACACGTTTTGAAGCAGCCTGCGCATCCAGCGGTGCGGCTTTCTTTCATGCGGTCTCGGCGGTATCGGCCGGACTGTACGACGTAGTTCTGGTGACCGGCGTGGAAAAGATGACTTCGCAATCGACTCCGAAAGTCACCGAAATTTTGGCGGGCGCAGGCGATTTGTGCGGCGAAGTTCGCGCAGGCGCGACGTTTCCAGCGCTCTTCGCCATGATTGCGCGCCGCCACATGTATCAATACGGAACCACGCGCGAACACCTGGCTGCAGTGGCCGTGAAGAATCACCAGAACGGCGCGAAAAATCCGCTGGCGCACATGCGCAAAGTCATCACGATGGAACAGGCGCTCAACGGAAAGTCGATTGCCGATCCGCTCACCGTTTACGATTGCTCGCTGGTAAGCGATGGCGCAGCTTCGGTGCTGATCGTTCCGCTGGAACGCGCTTCGGAATTTACTAGCAAGCCAATTCGCGTGCTTGGAATCTCCCAGACTTCCGACCATGTCGCGCTGGATGAAAAAACGGACATCACAACGTTCCGCGCGGTGCAAACATCCGCCGAAAAAGCTTACAAGATGGCGGACGTGAAACCAACGGACATCCAATTCGCCGAAGTGCACGACTGTTTCACCATTGCGGAGATTGTCGCGATCGAGGATCTCGGATTCGTGAAGAAGGGCGAAGGCGGCCCATACACGCTGGCCGGTGGAACCTGCATTCAAGGCGAACGCCCCGTGAACACCAGCGGCGGACTCAAATCGAAAGGCCATCCGGTAGGCGCGACGGGCGTCGGACAGATTTGCGATGTGGCGTTGCAGATTCGCAGCGAAGCGGGTGAGCGGCAAGTGCAACGGAACAAGCTGGGTTTGGCGCAAAATCTCGGCGGATCGGGAGCTACCAGCGTAGTCACCATCCTGGGGGCCGCATGACCACCGCGAATCCCGGAAACGGCATTGTTTACACCGAGACGGTCGTCTACTCCCCGCCCGAAGCGTACGTCAACGATGTTCCGTATCAGCTGGCGATCGTCGAACTCGAAGGCGGCCGCCGCCTGACCGGGCGCATTGAAGGCGACCGCGCGCAAATTGGCGATGCAGTGTCGTTCGTCGAATTCCGCAACGAGGTTCCGTTCTTCCGCAAATCCGCATGAAACTCGCGCAGCGGATGAGCCGCATTGGCGTCGAAGGCGCGTTCAAGGTATTAATGCGGGCGCGTGAGTTGGAAGCGCAAGGCCGCGACATCATTCATCTGGAATTTGGCGAGCCGGATTTCGACACTCCCGCGCATATCGTGGAAGCCGGAAAACGCGCGCTCGATGCCGGGTTCACGCGCTATTCCGCCACTCCCGGGTTGCCCGAATTGCGCCAAGCGATCGCGGACCAGGTGTCTCGTACGCGCGGTATTCGCGTTGGTCCGGAACACGTTTCCGTCGTCCCGGGCGGCAAGCCGATGATCTTTTTCCCTATGCTTGCGCTGCTCGAACCCGGCGACGAGGTGATTTATCCGGACCCCGCCTTTCCGATTTTTGCGTCGATGATCAATTTCCTAGGCGCTACACCGGTGCCGATCCCACTGGAGGAAGAGCGCGGGTTTTCGTTTGACTTGAACTTGCTGCGCGATCGTCTCTCGACAAAGACCAAGCTTCTGATTCTGAATTCGCCACACAATCCAACGGGTGGCATGATTCCCGCGGCGGACATTCGCGCCATCGCCGAGATGGTACGGGATCGCGATCTGATGGTGCTGTCCGATGAAATTTACTCGCGGATTTATTTCGGCGAACCGCCGCTATCGATCGCGAGTATTCCGGGGATGCTAGAAAAAACGATCATCCTGGATGGCTTTTCGAAAACTTATGCGATGACCGGCTGGCGCCTGGGATATGGGGTGATGCCTACTTGGATGGCGGAGGCAGTTACCAAACTAATGGTCAATTCCAACTCCTGCACGGCCACGTTCACGCAACTAGCAGGCCTTGCCGCCCTGCAGGGACCGGAAGATGGCATCCGGAAAATGGTTGCTGAGTTTCAGCGCCGCCGCGATGCCTTCTGCGCGGGCTTGAACGCACTGCCCGGATTCCGCTGTAGCATTCCTGGAGGTGCGTTTTATGCATTTCCCAACATTACCGGTACCGGCTTCACCTCAAGTCAGTTAGCCAGCGAGCTGTTGGAAAAGGCTGGAGTGGCTTGCTTGAGCGGGACGGCGTTCGGAAAGTTCGGGGAGGGCTACCTGCGGTTTAGTATTGCGAATTCGTTGGAGAAGTTGATGGACGCGGTGGATAGGATCAAAAAGTTCTTAGCCGCAGATGAACGCCGATAAACGCCGATATTTCTTATCCGCGTTCATCAGCGTTCATCCGCGGCCCAAAAAAAAAGCGCACCCAACTAGGCTACGTGCTGGGCCCGTTGACGGCTGATGATTCCGTTCATCTGGTCTTTCAAATGAAGCTTTAACTTCTTGAGACGATGTTCTTCTATCTCCTCCTCCGGAGTGAGATGCGATTTGGCTTCCAGGGCCTCAAGTAGCTTGTGATATTGCGCGTGTTGCTCGGCCAGATGCCGGAACTCATCGTCCGTCTTCATCAGGTGCGCTTTGAGTTCATCCTGCGTGTTCTCCATCAGGGTTCTGTCTCCTTTTATGAGGTAACCGTCTTGAGATAACCACTTTTGAGATAACCACGCCGAGTAGGTAGGGACTGCTTGCTCGGTGGGATAGGTTGTCAGTTCTAGCATTCGTCTGCCGGGGGTCACCGACGGCCCCCTTCATTTGTGACAGTATCATGAAAAAATCCTCATGACAATCCCCGACTCGGGTGGGTTCTCGTAGTACCCCGGCCTGGTTCCGACGGCCTCGAATCCCAGGCCTTGATAGAGCAGCCGGGCGGCTTCATTCGACTCGCGAACCTCCAGGAAATGAGCGCCCGGCCAGCGCGCCATCTCCGCGCGCAGCAGTTCGCTCGCGATTCCTAGCCGTCGTAAATCAGGCCGGACCGCCACATTCAGGATTTCCCGTTCTCTTTCTCCGACGCTTCGGGAAACGACAAAGCCCGCGATCTGCCCATCCAGGGCGGCCACCTGGCAGTCGAAAGTGAGGTAGTCCAGGGTCTGCCATTGCGATGCCTCGGGCGCGGTGGCTTGGATTGCCGCGATTTGATCCAGGTCGAGGTTGGTTGCCGGCCGCATTTGGATGCGCACCGGGAGCAGATCGCGCAGCAGCGCGCGTTGTTGTGCACCGATCGCCCGCCAATCGAAATTCCGCTCCACATGGCTGCTTGCGGCTGCCGCGATGCGTTCCCGCAAAGCGCCATCGGTGAGCAGCTTCTCAATCCCGCGTGCGAAATCTTCTGGGGTATTGGCGATCCAGACGTTCACGCCGTGTTCCAGCCCCAATCCGGCGCATCCGCTGGATGTGGACAAGACGGCCCGACGCATCGCCATCGCTTCCAGCACTTTTAGATTCGTACCAGCGGAGACTAACGTCGGAACGATCGCCAGGTTGGCCTCCACATAGAGCGGGCGAACATCCGCCACGAACTCGAGCAGTTGAACGCCGCCGCCGGCCGGAATGTTCTGCTGGCCGGTGTGTTCTCGCCAATAAAGGAGGGGATCGGGCCCGGCGACCACGGTGAAATGAATTCCGGGTACTCGTTCGCGAATCAACGGCCAAATTTGCTCGATGAAAAAACGGTAGGCGACGATATTAGGGAAGTGGCGGAACGATCCGACGAAGAGCAGCCGTTGACCGGGCCGTTCGATTTCGGGGGTGAAGCGAGAAAGATCGACGCCGTTGGGAATCACCGCGACGTTCGGTCGGTTGAGAAGTGCGCGATCCGGCTCCGACATCACCACGACGCGTCGATAGCACGCGATCCATTTTTTCTCGAATCTCCGCCAGCGCCAATGATCCCAGCGGCCTCGACCGGTCCGTTCGAGCACTTGCCGGTGCAATTCGAACGTGACATCGTGCTCCACCAGCACGTCGCCCGCGTAGGGCGCGAGCATCGTGTACTCCACTTGTAATGCTTCAATCTTGAATTCCGCCCGGATGCGTTGCAGCGCCGCATGCATCGCGGTCGAATCAAACTCGTGCACTTCGGGAGGCAAGAGCGTGGACCAGCGTGGTTCGCGATAGCGTGATTTGCCAATCAAAACTACGCGCGCGCAGTATTCGAGGACCGGAGCAAAGTCGGCATCCGTTTCCTGGTCGCGAAATGCAAACAGGAAAATGTCGAACTCCTCCGCCATCTGGCGCAGCAGGTTGTAGATTCGGACTGCTCCGCCATGCGACAGCGGATAAGGAAAATATGGGCTCAGTACGGCGATTCGCCTGCGGCGCGCGGCGAGCGGCCGGCCTTTGATTTCCTGAACGCCGGTGGGGAAGACAGACCGATCCTTCTTCCATGGGACCAGCCATTTCGGCCGCAGAAAAATTCGATCCAGCGGGATGCCTTTCAAAAAAAGCCACGACGCGATCGCTGTTTTGAAGCGCAGATGATGGCGCTCCATCCGTTGGTTGTAAGCCAGGATCTTTGTCGGTGCGAGTAAAAAGGCCGCGCGGCGCAGCCCGCGATAGCTCAGGTCCGGAGTCAGCAAGACGGGCGCGAGCCCGATGCGGTATCCGCGAAAACGCCGGCGAAGCTGCCAGTAGCCGCGGAATTCTTCGTTGGTGATGAGGAAATGCCGGCGCTGCGGCTCAAGCTCGCGGATCTCTTCATGCATCCGCCGGACCAGCTCCGCATCGCCCGTGGCGAATGTGACGACAATCGCCTCGGGGTCCTTGCCGAGCATACCGAAGACGAACCGCTTGAGCTTTTGCTTCAACGGAATTCGATGGTAGTGGCTTCGCCGGATGTCTTGAGCTTTGCGTTCGGCTTGGCTTTGTACTGAACCGAAACGCTGCGCTGCGATTTTTGCGCTCCGCACGCCAGCGATTTTTCGCCGCCACCGGAAATCGCGATCTGCGTGGGATCTCCGACTAAAAGCTGGACCGTCTTGCCGTCCGAAGTCTGTATCACGAGGCGAGCTTGCTTGCCCAGGCAATCCAGGCGTGCCAACACGCCTTCTACAGTGACGTCTCCGCCCTCGCCATACCAGCCTTCGGCTTTGGGAAGGGCCGCGCCCGTGGGATTCAGCCGCTTCCTTGCGTCTTCCTCGGCCGCGTGGATTGCGGCATCGCTCTGCGCCTTGACGCGCTGGATATCGGCCTCCCGTTCCGCTTCGATGCGCTTTTTCTCGGCGGACTCGAAATCCGCACGCTCCTGCTCGGCTTGCAGGCGCACCAGATGGATTCGCGCGCGTTCTTCCTCATTCGTTGCCGCACGCTCCGCGCCGGCCCACGCTTTCTGCGCGGCCGGAAAATCCTTGGCCGCGATCTCGGTCTTCGCGAGCAACTGCCAATAATCGATGTTGCGCGCATCTAGGTTGGCGGCTTTCTTCAGCAACTCGGCCTTTTGCGCGAGATCGTCCTGGCGTTCCGCCATGCGAAGATACGGCTCGCCCCAGCGCGGATTCAGCTCGCTCGCCTTCTTCAAATCTTTAACGGCCTTCGCAGCATCAGGTTCCAAGCGGCCCAGTTCCAACCACGCCCGCGCACTGTCGCTTTTGGATTCAACCGCGCTCTGAAGCAGACTGCGCGCCTGATTTTCCTTGTGCGCGCGAACCGCGAGCAATCCCAATCCTTCGGCCGCTTGCGGCCCGTGCATGGGCGTGTAGGCGACTTCGGCTTGCGGCGATCCGGACGCCAACAGCAGATCGGCCACCGCTATTTTCCCGTCGTCGGTATCCAGCTGCATCGGCTTAAAATCGCGCTGCGGACTCAGCGCGCGACCGGAAACCGACGTTGTTCCGAAATTTCCAGTTTTCAAATATGCGTCCGCCTGATCGTTGATCTGCTTCGCCGTTTTTTCGAACGCATTGTGACAAGCCGCTTCGAAATCGCCGCTGTGTTCGAGATTCGAGACCATCACGCGGCTGCGTCCCGCATAATTCGGATTGGTGGTAACCAGTTGCATCAGCGCCCAGCCATGCGACCGCTCCGCTTCCGGAACGGGCGCGCCCAGCGTCACGCGCGTGCCATTCACTTCGAGCGTGGAAACCAGTTCGATGATGCCGGATTCGATCGCCGGCGGCAACTGCGTGGTGTTGTCGTAAAGAAGAATTCGCGCCAGTTCTTTCAGATTCTCGCGCGGAATCGCTCCCGATTCGGAAATCGCCAGCATGTGCGCGTCCCGGCCTAGCGTGAAGTTTCCGGACGCAGGGGGAGGTCGTTTAAACACCAGCACACGCACCGCCCAAACCATCTTCATTTCTTCTTTACCGGTGATAATCCGAAGCGTTTCGCGAAACTGCTCGAGGTACATCAGCACCTCGCGTGCAGGCTTGTCGCCGGTGCTGGAGAGAACTTCGAAAGGTCCGTATTTCAGCCCGGTCCAGTGCTCGTCAGCGTGCAAGGAGACGGCCAGTAAAGCGCAGAGGAGCACGCGGCGGAACACGATTTCATGTTAACGAAAACGGTTACTCGGTTGTTCGGTTCTTCAGTTCTGGAAAATGTGGTGACAGGATACCCAATTCCCGATTTCGACGCCCGCTGTTCGATTGCGCCGACTGTTTTAAGCGATGCCGATTTCCCGATTGTTCACTCGTCGCTCTGCCCGCGGCGGCCTGCTGGCGATGCGGCCGTTAGTTATTCACGCTTCGTCGAAAGCTCGAGACGATAATCCTCGCCGAGTCCTTCACATTGGATACGCCGATGCATTAGACCTCGCTCCCGGTATCCGTTTGGCGATTGCGTAACCGTAAAAGCCCGCCGCCGGCTCCGCGGATCTCCGGATTATGCCTCCCGTGGATCGAAAACCGGACGATTCGTCCGCCTTTTTGCGCGCGCGGAAAAGCACTGGCAGTACAGAAAACGCGCGGGGACGCGCCAGCTTTTAATGGACCGCGGCTGTCTCGCCGAAGCGCAGGATCATATTCATAAGGCTATTCTGCTGCGCGAGCGGCAAGTCGATAAGGGGTGGCGTGATTATGGAACTGCAGACTTTGGGAGATGTGCTGATCCGCGAATCGCTGGTGCGATAGGGCGAGGATCTCGACGCAGAGTTGCGCCGCCGTCTGTTGAGCGGGATCGCGATCAATTCCCAATGAGGATCTGTTGCGTTGTCGTAACTCCCACGGAATTGGTGATCGCGACGCTGGTGCTGACGATCTGTGACACGTCGCCAGTAACAGGAAACTTCGCGAGCAATCCGAACGCGCCACCGGTTGTGGTGCCCTTGAAGTAAGACTCGAAGTCGGGCGTGCCATTCACGTCGATCACTCCAGGCTGCATGATGTGGCCGTTCTTGTCGAAAAAAGTAAACGCGAGCTGCGACGCCGAGTAGGTATTGTCCGCCGCCGCGATGCTGATGTCCACCTCGCCTCCGGAAGTCACGCCCGCCGGTTGCCCGTTGACCACGATGCCTCCGAGCAGACGGATGGCGGTCGCGCTCTGGATACTTACGGCCGCTGGCGAGATCGTTAGCGTAGCTTGTGCCGCGGGAGTTGTGTTTCCATTCAAAATCAGCGTAAACGTGATGGTCCCCGCCGTGGCGCCCGTTTGAAACGTGAGATCGCCTTGGTTGCCAACGAATCTCGCTGCTGTGTCGCCCACGGCGATGCTCACAGTCGCCTGACGCAGTGGCCCTGACAGAAACTGGATCGCGGGATCGTCCGAAACGCCTTGGACACTGGATTGAAACGCCATGGTCAGTGTTCCCGTGCCATTGACCGGAGAGACGGAAGCCAGCGGGATCGATACATTGTTCTGTTGCACGCTTTGTCCCACCGAAGATCCGAACACGATCGACGCGGCCGGCAGCGGCGGCGCAAGACCCTGGCCGGTTAGGACAAAAGTTCGTTGGTCCACCGCAAGCGTGCCTTGTGAAGCTTGACCGGATGTGGGAGAAAAAGACACCTGAAACGAAGCCGTCTGTCCCGCGGCGAGGGAAATGGGCGCCGAGGCTCCGATTGGACCTTTGAATCCCGAACCTGTGACTGAAAGTGCTTTTACGGAGAGCGCCATGTTGCTTGGATTCGATAATTCAAACGTCAGTAGCTTCGTTTTGCCCGATGCCACCTGGCCGAAATCGATAATCGCGCCATCGGCGAGCGGGACGTTGCTGCCCGCCAGCGTCAGCACGGCGGATGGCGTTCCGGTTCCATCCAGAATAATGTTGATCGTGTTCACGACTAGGAACGCGCTATAGGAGGCCACACTGGTTGGATTGAAAGTCACTCGGAACTCGGCTTCGGAATCGGCCGAGCCGTCGTAGGGCGCGATGGTGTAGGGCAGCGAAGGCGCCGACGAAAACAAAAACCCGGTTCCTGCGAGCGAAAGTGTTTGGAGCACTGCGGCGCTGCTTCCGATATTCCGCACTCGGAAACGCGTTTCCAGAGAATCGCCGGGACTCGCAGTCCCGACGTTCACCACCGCGCCTACCGAGGTTTCGTTGGTTCCATCGAACTGAAAAACCTGAAGCTGGGCCAACGCGGAAAGCGGCAGAAGCGAGGCGAACAGCAAAACGCGCGCGATCACTGCCGCACCTCCGGCAGCAAGTAATAAGCTTCATGCCCTAACTGCACGTTCAACGCAGATAGACGGCCCGCCGCGAGATCGGTGATTTGCACCCACTCGCTGCCCATCTGAGACAGCGCGAACTCGGCCGGTAAATGCGCGGCGATCTTTTTCTCGGAACCGTCGAGGCGCCGCAACACCACGCCGTGTCCGTTCGAGTACACCAGCGTTCCGTCGCTGAGCATCAGCACTGGCGCTGCAATACCGGGAAGCGCGGCTTGAGAAACCGTTGCGCCGGATCGCAAATCCACTCGCAGCATCCACAACTCGCCTCCGCGTTGGACCGTGAACTCGGCGAGGGTGGCACTGACCGAACGGATGGCGACAACGTCCTCGCCGAACTCAGGACCGGGCCGAAACTCGCGCCCGTCCCAGATGCGCAAAGTCTTCGATTTCGGGAAGTAGACAACAGCCGGCGATCCGTCGGGGGAAAACGCGAACAGCGCGGGTCCCGCCGGCGCATCCGTTCGCGCCACGATACGGCCCGCTTGATTGATGACATGTATTTCGGAATCCGATTTCAACAATCGAAACGATCCGGAAAACGCCCCGGAAATGATTCCAGTTCCCGCCGCGTGCCCGATCACAAAATTGCCCGCCACTCCTTTCACCGAATAGGAATTCGCGTGGCTGTCCACCAGGAATCCAACTTCGGGAGGCGCGATGGCGTGCTGCGCCCACATCGGTATCGAAATCAGCGCGAGCCCAATGAGGATTTTCATGGATGACCCACGTTGATACTGGGATTTCCGATCACGATCCCGGTGCTCGAAAGAGTTGAGGATGAATCGTTCGACGACGCGTGCGATTTTCCGAGCAGCAAGCCGGCGGCCGCTCCGCCGCCCACTGCCGCCGCAATCAGAATCCATTTGGTGCGGCCTTTGTGCGATGCCGAGAAAACTCCGTCGCCCCCGGCCTTTGCGTCCACTTCGGCGCTCAGATATTGCGTGCTGACCAGCCCGGCGCGCGCTTGATCTTTTACAGCGGTGATGCGGATCTCAACCGGCCCTGGAGTTTTGTTCCATTGCATTCCCCAGACGCTGGCCTTGCCGTCGGCGCCCGTGGTCATGACTTCGGTCTTGAGTCCGGAGCTGAACACTCCGCTTGCGCCCTCGTCGGGCATCCGGAAACTGACGGCTGCGGCAGGCACTGGCTTGCCGGTTTCGTCGGTAACCAGCACAGTGATTCCGCGGGTTGCCCGCGAGCCCGTGCGATACACGGTCCCCTCGCCTTCCAATACTTTGAGCTGCACGATCACGGAGGAATAGGCAGGAACAATCACTGCCAGAATGCAGCAGATTAGGTTTCGAATCCGCATGCACTATACGTGCGGGCGGGAGGGGGATATTCTCAGCGAACGTTATTTTGGATATTTCAGATCGGGACTGATCGATGAATATACTGCTGAGGACGGTAGATCATCCAACTAAGCCCGCAAGAGATGTCCACGGTCGTCCAGCGATCGGTCGGGCTCGCCCAAACACGTGTGTCGATTGGTTCGACGATCTTCGTGAATTTACGGCCCCTTCTTTGACTCGGCCGGAGCCTGACGCATTGAGGACGGTCACAGAAAATCGAGCGACAAGCGCTTGTCCCATCAGGATCTTTACGCGATTCTTCCTTGCGATGAATTCTTCGCTTCTGCGCCGATCGTCATTCGCCTTAATTGGAACTCTCACGAGTTGCGCAGGGTACAACTTCTGAAATCGCGCGCTACAGCAGCACGCCGGATGCAAAGCGCGAGCGCGATTGACGCGGTTATCAGCCACGGCATTGTTGACGGTTCAGGGGTTGGAACGCCGGAATTAATACTAATCGTGTCCGATGAAACTACATCGCCCAAATTGTCGACCCAATCAACCGTAAAGACATTCTGGATGCTGCCATTCGCTGGCCCAATGCAAGCGACGGCAACCGTATTACATGGCGTTACGGTGTTTACCGCAGCAAAGAAATGGATGTCATAAAACGAAATGAAAGGAGGGAAGGGGAGCGATCCAGCGCTCACTTGGACCGAGTCCGCCACGGTAGTCGGATTCCCAGGTTGAGAATATGCGGCAAACAAGAACACTTGACTGACCGGGCCGGTCCCTGGCTCTGGAGCGGTAAGGAGGATCACACAATCTTTATTAGGATCCATAAAAACGAAGCCACAGCCCGGTCCGCCTAAACGCGATTGTGATCCATTTGTTGTAACAGTATCGGGAACGGTGTTGAATACAATATTGTCTGCGCGAATTGGCAGCGAAATGCTGAACGCGATGAACAGGCCAAAGAGTGTTCTTAAACAAGAGTGGTTCATAGGGCTTATTCGCTACGTAGTAGCAGTTACGATTATATACATGTTTGTTTTCGCTAAACGATGAATTTGTGGTTAAACCGTACCAACGGTACTAAATACCGGCGTTACCTCTCTGATGGTTGCGGTTCGAGCGCGGGATCGATCCGGTACACCCACTCTTTGCGCGGCTGGCCGTTTACTTCGCTCAGTATTTTTTCCACCACATCGTGCTTCGGCGAAAGCGTGCACACCGGATCGGTTACCGCCGCGTCCCCAGTTAACAAGAAAGCCTGGCACCGGCATCCACCAAAATCGCGCGTGCGGCGATCGCAGCTTTTGCAAGGCTCCGGCATCCAGCTTTCATCGCGAAACCGATGGAACGCCGGCGACTCTTCCCAAATCCAGCGCAACGCATGCTCCCGCGTGCTGGCAAATTCGAGCCCCGGAATTACGCCAGCCGCGTGGCAGGGCAGCACTCGCCCGCTCGGATCGATCAGCATCAGTTGATGCCCCCAGCCGTTCATGCAAGGCTTGGGATATTTGGCGTAGTAATCCGGGAGAACGAAATCGATTCGAAGCTTGCCTTTCAAGCGCTCGCGTGCTGCTTCCACGATTTCGATGGATTTGTCCACTTGCGCGCGCGTGGGCAGCAGTGCTTCGCGATTCTTCAGCGCCCAACCGTAATACTGCACGTGCGCGATCTCGACGCGCTGCGCCCCGCTCTTCTCGGCAAAGGCGAGCATCTCTTCCAGCCGATGCACATTGCTGCGATGCACCACCATGTTCAGCGTGAATCCGACGCGGCGCTCGCGGATCAACGCGGCCATGCGAAGCTTCAAGGCATGGCTGCGGGTTCCGGCGAATTCGTTCGCGGGACCTTCCTCAATATCCTGGAAGCTCAACTGGATGTGA
>DATGIH010000207.1:0-5171 GCA_035295865.1 Bryobacteraceae bacterium | reverse complement strand
GATCGTCGCAATCCACCAGCATGTGACCACCCCAATCGCCGACCCGCACCACAAAGAAATGGATCTTGAAGTTGGCCGGCGCTTTCCATTGGCCGAACACCTCGAGGATTCGCTTCTGGGCGTTCTCATATTCCAGCGGCGTCCCTTGCGGGCGTTCGTTCCAGCTAATCACGTATTGCATCTCTTCTCCTTGAACAACTGGTTTCAACCGTTACAACGGCTCAGTCTACAACTTTCGGCCCGGGGCGAATTGCCGCTCGGGCGCACGCTCTTCGCGAAATCCCAAGCCGAAGCGCTAAGATTCCGGCCATGCCCAATCCCAGAAAAACGGCTTGCGTGCGCTGTGGCGGATCGACGCCTGTCACCGTGTAGTCGAGTGTGATGCCGTGCTGCGCGATATCGCGCCGCTGCTCGCGAATCTCAATCCGCCGGTTCTCCGGAACCAGCGCGTTGACCAGGTAAACGCTCAACTCCGGCCGATGCAGGTTCAAGAACGAAATCCGGTGGCGGCCGGAATACGCTGCGGGAATCGCGGCGCGGGCACGCAGCCGGATGACACCAACGCCTTCGCGCATTTCCTCGAAGGACGGAAAAGCGGATTCTTCCAGCGTCAACGGCGCCGTGGTCTCATCCGCTTTGAGTGCGGCGGATTGCAGCACCGCGCGCGCGTACGTTTCGCCTTCCGCCCGCGAAATGCGCCCGTCGCGATTCGTATCGATCCATGCGAACACCTGCGAGGCCACGGCAACCCCCGGCGTCAGATCCATCTCGACATCCACCTGTCCGGCGCCGATGGCAAGGCGCGTGGCTTGCAGATATTCGTCCAAGCGATGCGCGGAAACCGGAATCGCCAATCCCAGCCAAAGCCAGGCGGCGCGGCGCGCCTTCATTGTTTTACAAGCTTGGCGCCGTAATCGTTGGTGGGATCGCGATAAATCGTGTGGATATGTTCCAGATCTCCGAACTGCGGCGCGTATTCGATAATCACCGTCGGCCCTTGAATGCGGTAATACGCTAAGCCGCCATTCTTGGTGGCGCCGCTCCAGGCAAAATACGTCTTTGCGAGATTCGCCTTGATCTCGGCCATCTTCGCGTGGGCGGCTTCGTCGTTCAGGATCCCGACCCACTCGTGCAGCAAGTCGAGCAGCATCGCCTGCTGCCTGGCATCCAATTCTGACACCGGAATCCCTTCGGGCTGGATCACCTTGCCGTCGTTTCCGGGACCCAGCACCAGATCCTTTACCTCGTAGTTCAACACCGCTTTCTTGAGTTGCCCTGCGTTCAATGCGCCGATCAGCGCGAAGCCCTTGTCGTTTTCCTGGCCCAGCGGCCGCACCGTCTGTCCGTTCAAAACATATTTCGCCGGCTGCGCCGCGGGCAGGCTCGGCGTCATCACGCTGTTGTCGCCCAGGATCGTGACATTGATCGCCAAATGATGGCCGCCGAACTGAATCATCCACGGCGTCGATGTGGATGGCTTTCCGAGCAGTGCGATGTAATATTCGTCCAATCCGAACTTGACGCCGTCGCTCGGACGGCCGCCCGTGCGTCCGCCTTCGGCTTTCCTCAATACTTCGTCGCCGTTCATGATCTCGGTGACCTTTTGGTATCCCTGGCGGCTCAACGCGGACGCCACCAGCTTGAGTGCCGCCTCGCGCTGCGCCGGTTTCAGATCGCCGAAGCGCAATCCCTTGCGTTGAAAAATTCCGGTAGGCAGGTTCGACCAGCCGGCTTTCTGGGTGCTGTTGAACTCGAAAGTTCCCTTGGCATGCTCGGCTGGAGTAAGCGTTGCCAGGAACCGGTTCGCCGCCTCCACCACATTCGCCGTGACGCTTCCTTTCACGGCTGGCGCGGACCACACCGCGATCGTGAGGACTGCAACCCAAGCAGATGCTTTCATTTTCGTGTGCGCCAGTCTATCACAGTCCCAAAGCCAGCACCGCCACTATTTGCTCACCTGCTGGACGAAAAAATCCGCCATCAGGTGATTCGCCTCAATCGCTTCAGGCAGCGTCGAGTCATACCAAAACGCGTGCGGCAGCGCGTCGTAAACCACCAGCCGCGCATCCACGCCGGCAAGCAAATACGCGCGATGCAGATTCGCCGTGCCCGAGAGCAGCAGATCGCGGCCGCTCGTAACGAACAGCGTTGGCGGATATCCATGCAGATCGCTGAAGATCGGCGAGAGTACCGGATCTCTGGGATCCGTGCCCGCTAAATATTCTTTATCTCGAGTCCCCGGATCCGGCGGATCCAGATGCCCCGAGAAACCACGCAGTGAATAAATTGCTTCGGAATCGCCGTGCCGCGCGAAATCGCCCAGCCCGCTGAAAATCCCGAGCGCGGCCGGAAGCGGTAGCCCAAGCTGCTTCAATCGCGATGCGACTTCCGCTGTCAGCACGGCACCAGCCGACGTTCCGTAAATCACGATATGCTTCGGCTGGTACGTTTTCAACAGCTCTTTATAAACGGCCACCGAATCGTCTACCGCCGCTGGAAACGGATGCTCCGGCGCAAGCCGATAAATCACCGCAACGACTTTGATCTTGCTGTAGCTGGCGATCGGGATCGACTCCGTGTACGATCCGGAATCCGAATTGAATCCGCCGCCATGCAAATTCATCAGCACCTTGTCGCGATTGGCTTCCGGCATTCCTTCCGGCGTCACAATCCGCACCGGAACACCCGCCATCTTCTCTTCCACAAGTCGATTCGGACACAGCTTGCTCCACTCCACGCGCGCCCGCGCCGTGTAGGCGTCGGTCCCTTTACGCCGATCCGCCAGCGACACCGGCGGACCCTGATCCGGCTCCTGCCGTCTCAATCTTTTCTGCACCTCCGGACTAATCGTGTCCGGCACCGGCACCACGCGAGTCACATGCGCGGTTCCGTCCGCATCAATGTAACTTGTGTCTCGCTTCGGCGCCTGATCGGCTGTCGTTGGCGCAGTCTGCGCTGCAAGCAGCGCTGCAAAAATCAACCCAGCGAGTAGCTTCATAGGTAGAATCCCACTATTATCCCCGAACCTAGGCCCCTGCCGTGGCGCACGCACTCCTGCGTGCCGCGTTCACACTCGTGTGAACGCCTTAAAAGTTGTTCTTCCCTATTTGGTGTTCGCAAGAGTGCGAACACGGCACGCACGAGTGCGCCGCACGAGTGCGTGCGCCACCGGCCCGCCGTGTTACGTTTTCCTCAGCGGCACCATGCTTTCGCAAAACAATATTTCTCAATCCACGCCCATGGGCGCGACGCTGCTCGCGCACGGCGGATGCACTTTCCGTGTCTGGGCGCCGAGAGCCTCCTCGGTTTATTTGAACGGCACTTTCGGCGGCGTTCCGCAAACGGGCCAACTCGACGCGCTGCTCATGTCGAAAGACGCATCCGGTTACTGGACCGGATTCCTGCCGCAAGCTCAGGAAGGCGATCTCTATCGTTTCTGGGTGAATGGCGCGGGATCCGCCGGCTACAAGCGCGATCCCTACGCCCGCCAGTTGGCCTACGACGCGCCCTTCCCAACCTGTAGCTGCATCATTCGATCCGGAACCGCCTACCCCTGGCACGACTCGGATTTCGTCACGCCGGACTTCTCCAATATGATCGTTTACCAGTTGCATATTGGGACCTACGCGATTCAAACTCCGGGAGTCGCCTCCACTTTTCTAGACATCATCGGAAAAATTCCTTATCTCGTTTCGCTCGGCATCAATGTGCTGCAACCGCTGCCGGTGACGGAGACGGAAACCGATCCGTCGCTCGGCTACGACGGCGCCGATTACTTTTCCCCAGACTTTCCCTACGTCGTCACCGATCGCACTGCGCTCGCTCAGTATTTGACAACCATCAACGGTCTGCTCGCGGAAAAAGGAAAATCTCCGCTCGCTCTCACCGACATCGTTCCGGGAAATGCGCAGCTCAAAGCGCTCGTCGATCTTTGCCACGTCTACGGAATCGCGTTCCTCTTCGATGTCGTCTACAATCACGCCGGCGGGTTTAGCCCCAACAATCAGCCGGACGATCAGTGCCTCTACTTCTTCGACCGCGCCGTTACCGGCGACAACAACAACAGCCTCTACTTCACGAACGAAGACCGCGGCACCGGTGGACTTTCCTTCGCGCTCTGGAACAACGACGTCCGCCAATTCCTGATCAACGACGCGACTTATTACATCCAGGAATTCCACGCCGATGGTTTCCGCTACGACGAAATCAGCGACTTGATTTCCATGAATTGCGACACCGGCTGGACCTTCTGCCGCGATCTCACCAGCACGCTTCGCTTCCTGCAACCGCGCTTGCTGCAGAACGCCGAATTCTGGCCGGGCGAAGTGGCGAACTGTCCGCGCTCCTCGCAATCCATTGTGGCCGCCGTCGACTCGGGTGGCGCAGGATTCGACACGCTGCAGCACGATGGGTTGCGCGGCGCCGTCCGCGCAGCCTTGCAATCGTCATCCTATGGTCAAAGCGCCGCAGTCAATTTCGACAACATCGCCGGCACTCTTTATCCCGCCGGATTCGCGCATGCGTGGCAAACCATCCCGTGCATCGAGAATCACGACATCGTGAAGGTCGGTACCGATCAGCGCATCCCCTTTCTTGCCGACTCTTCGGACCGCCGAAGTTGGTACGCGCGCAGCCGGACTCGTTTCGCCATGGGAATCCTGCTCACCGCGCCCGGCATCCCGCAGCTTTTCATGGGTCAAGAGTTTCTCGAAGACCAGCAATGGAGTTGGGATCCGAAATCCTCCAACCTACTCAATTGGGATGGATTGGCCGATCCCGTGATGCTGGATCACCTGCGCTTCACGCAGGATCTGATCCGCCTGCGCTGGAACCAGCCAGCGCTGCGCGGAGACAACGTAAATCCATTCCACGTTCATAACGAAAATCGGGTGATTGCATACCATCGCTGGCTCGAAGGCAGTGGCCAAGATGTGATTGTGGTGGCTACTCTCTCTGAAACCACCTGGTACAACTACAGCATCGGATTCCCGATCCCCGGCCCGTGGGCCGAAATCTTCAACAGTGATGTCTACGACAATTTCGTCAATCCAAACGTAGCCGGCAACGGCGGCGCGATCACTGCATCCGGCCCGCCGATGCACGGATTCGCGGCGTCGGCAAGCATCGTAATTCCGGCGAATGGCCTCGTAGTCTTTTCACGCCAGTAGCAC
>DATGIH010000206.1:0-38329 GCA_035295865.1 Bryobacteraceae bacterium | reverse complement strand
GGGACAACTCCAAGCCAGTTGTTGCGAATCGCCAGCAATGTTCCGGACGCTACTCAATTTGTGGATTCGGGCGCGACGGCAACATTCAAGGGGCCGCCCGATCACAACTTCGATCACGCGAACTTCTACTGGCGCTTCGAGCTTCAACCACCCGAGCCTGTAACCATACAGTCACCAAACACGGTGGGGAACAGTACGCTGAACATGCTTCCGGGCGACTTCAACGGTGCGACTGTACGGATCACAGCAGGGACAGGCGCTGGACAGGAGCGAACGGTTGCGTCTTACACGCCAACGACGATTACGGTCACGCCAAACTGGGGTGTGGCACCCGATTCCACCAGCCAATTTCTGATCGCAGAATCGACGTGGCAATTTGGCGCATCCAGCAACGCGTCGCCGGTAGTCTTCGATATCCCAAATCGAGATGGGATGACGATCCATGTATCCGGCCGCGCGGCCAATGCGCTCGACCTCGAAAGCGATTACGAACTATCGCCGCTCACAAGATGGACCATCTCAGGATCCTCGGGTGGCGGTGAAGATACCGATGTGCCAGGGCAACCGACATTCGGCCTTTTTCCGACAGGGCAAGGTACGGTGGAGATCCAGGCTATTGGTTTTAGTTCTCTCAGTAATACGAGCACGATCAGAGCTGGCACGCTGACACTCGGTTACTGGAACGAGTTGAACGGGCCCGCCACACTGCAGCTGAGCGCGGCGATCAATGCTAGCGCGACAACGATTGATTTATCTTCGACGGTCACAGTTCAGGTTGGCGATTTGATTCAGATTGAATCCGAGGTCTTGGTGGTTCAAGCAGCGGCAACCAGTGCGACGTCCTGTTCGGTGTCGCGGGGCGGCTACGGCAGCACTGCCGTGGGTCATCTGATCCATACGGGGGTTTATCCGCTGCTCAAGAAAACTTACATCATGCCGTTCGTGAACGACTTCTTCGGCAGTTTAGCGAGCGGGAGTTATTCATATCCCGTCGCGATTCCCGACGTGCGAATAGCGACCGCGGAATTGTTTGTCACGAACGATCTCGGAAATAGCAGCGTCACCAGGGAAGCCTACACGTCCACTACGGATCTAGGCATTCGGACTTTTTCGGGCGGACAGTTGACCATCCAAATTGAGGGGCCGCTTGCGATCCAGACCGGCGCCGCTCCACTGCTGCTGATGGACAACGCGCACTCGGTGCGCGATGTGTACGCAGTGGTGAAGGAAGCACCGACGGGCACGAACATCATCATGCAAGTGACACAGAACGGAAATCCCTACTGCGAGCTGACGATTCCGATCAACACGCTGATTTCGAACGATGTCGATGGATTTGCCTTGGGGCCTTTAGCGGAAAAGGCGCAGATTGGTTTAGATATTACGACTGTCACTGAGACTGCCGGCACAAGCCCGGGTAGCGATCTCACAGTAACCATTCGGCTCTGAATTACCCATGCCTGAAACGCTGGAAAAGCTCACACCGAATCGTGACCTGCAGTGCTACTTTCTGGAACCATCCGCGATCGCTGCGCTGAGCGGCACCAGTGCGACCGGTTACACAGTTTCCGGAACATGGCGGCAACAGTTTGACTGGGCGGTGATCGAGTGGAATCGCGATAACGTATTCGAGCATCCCGCATTTCGCAATTTACCGGATGGAGACCTGAGCGGCTTAACACTTACCTACAACGAAATCCGCGACAACTGCATTCCGATCGATTCGACATTGTTCCCTACCGTTGACTGGCCCAGTCTTCGTGTCTGGGCGGATCCCGGAACGGGCGAGCAGTTGTACAAAATTCCGCTCTTGAACTACGCAACGCCCATCGCGGGAAGCTACACGCCTGCCACTGTCCAATTTACGTTGAGTGGAAGCGTAACGGTGCTCGACTACGTCGGCATTGCTTTCCTGACGGAGCATTACCCTTATCGGATGAACTCCGGTGACACATTGGAATTCGCGATCCAGAACATTGTCGCGGGCGTCAATGCGTTTTCACCAACCATGACCGCCGTTCAGAGCGGAGCGACGATTACACTCACTTACATTGGCGCAGGCTATACGCCTACCGACAGTAAGACAGGAGCGAACGGCAACTTAGTCGGAGTCTACACTTACGTTTCTGGCAGCATGACAGAGACATGGGATGCTGTATCTAAAGTCATGTCGGGCGGAACATCGCCGACCGAGTGGCAGATTGTGTTACCTTTCGCAACTTTGGCGGATCCGGTCGCAGGCCTTATTCCCGCAAGTTCCGTGCGTAAGCTTCGCTGGACATACTCCGCGGCTTTTCAGGTCGGGGAGTACGAACGAAGCGAGTTTCAAGTGGCCGTCTCTAACTGGACGGTGACAGGTACCGGAAGGAGCTACTCAGTCGCAGGTCCGGGCAGCCGAAGAATCGAGGACAATTCGCGTTCCGTGCAGTACTCGACGGGTTGGACGCCTGGAACCGGAAACTTTTCCGGCGGTACGATTCAATCCACCAGTACGAACTCTTCGAGTGTTACTTGCACTTACACGTCCGCGCAAACGCACAGTCTTTATTTAGGCACGAGGCTCGCCGATGCCGGCACATTGATTTCGGTCACCGTGGACGGAGGAACGCCATTATCCGAGAACCTGAACGTGCCTACCGAAGATGTGTTGATCCGGAGACCGCTGGGGCAATTTGGCGCGGGTAGCCACAGGGTGGTTGCCACTCATGTTGGAAATCCAGGTACGTATTTCTATTTTGATTTCCTGGAAATCGCGATTCCGAGTTCAACACTGCCGGACTCGGAAACTACGGAGTCCAAAATCTGCTTCGCGACCGATTGGGACACCGAGCATTCGCTCGCGTTGGCGCCCGAACGCACGGCCTGGATGATCAACTCGCTCGGCATGCACGCGCGAGTCAATCACTATGTCGGCGCACTTTGGTTTTATGAGTTGATTCGCGTTGGACACGTTTACGCATCCGGAACCATAACGTTCGTGGGTTCGCCCGATCCGAGTTTGATTACCGAGATAATTCTCGGACGCACCGACGATCCGACGCAAAACACAATCCAACACCTGAATCTCATCGGCGATACGGCCGAGACGTTGGCTCTTGCATTTGCGCTAGAGCTCAATCGCGGATACAACGCCGTTCGCGCGAGCGCAAGCGGCAATGTGCTGACCATTTACTCCCGAACCATGGGTCTGGACGGCAACAAGATCACGATCGCGACCAGCCCGCCGACGACCCATCTAACGCCCGAAGTTTCAGGAGCCACCTTAGCGAACGGATTCGACGGCAACTGGTATACCGATTTAACGGTGGTGCCGCGGCTGAATCGTGCCGCACGCGATTGGCACTTGAGCTTCTTCCAAGCGATCCATGGTTACGGAATGGATGGCGTCGCGGCATTTAGCATGGAGTTGGGCAACGGCGATACGACCGTCGAAACAGGAATTGCGCAACGCTATCCGAGCGGCAATGCGGTTTGGCTGAATACACCGTCTCTGCAGACGAACTTTTCACCAGCCAGCGCGGCTTTCTGGCAACAGGTGCACCTGGATATGGCGAACATCCTAATCATGGCCGGAATGTCGCCATACTTGCAGTTCGGCGAAGTCCAGTGGTGGTATTTTCCGGACGATGGTTCGGGAATGCCGTTTTACGATGCCTACACGACCAGCACGTTTCTTGCGACTTACGGCACCGCGATGACAGTAATCACTACGAACAGTGTCGATCCCACCACCATTCCGCACGAAGCGGCCTTCCTGCCGGGATTGATCGGGGCTTTCACGGCCCAGATCATGGCGTTCGTACGGACCACCGTGCCTGACTGCCGTTATGAAGTGCTCTATCCGATCGACGTCAACGATACACCCTTGAACCGAGTGATCAACTATCCAACGAGCGAATGGACGCCTGCAAAGCTGGATGGTTTGAAGACGGAAAGCTTCGGGTACACGTTCTCGCGGAACCTCGATCTTTGCGCCACCTCCATCAATGCCGGGATTCCGCTCGGATTCTCGCCTTCGCAGCGCAGCCATTTGGTCGGCCTCAGCGACTCGTCCACTCCCTGGTTAAAGGAAACCATGATGTCGGTCGGAGCTGGATTGGAATCCGTGGTTCTGTTTGCACTCGATCAATTCTGTCTGATTGGCTATTCACTCCCGCTCTCCCACGGCGCACGGCGAAGCACTGACCTGAGTTAGTACAACCTGCTGCGGTACAGTGAGACTGTCACCCGTGATTGCTGTTCAAAACGTCTCTAAGCTCTATCGTCTTTACCAGCATCCGTTCGACCGGCTGCTGGGCAGCTTCCATTTAGGCGACCGGAAGAGCGCGGAGTTTTGGGCGCTCCGCAACATCAATCTCCGGGTGGAAAAAGGCGAAGTCTTCGCGCTGATGGGTCCCAACGGATGCGGGAAAAGCACCCTCCTGCAGATCATCAGCGGCATCCTGCAGCCCACTAACGGACGTGTGCTCTGCTCAGGGCGAATCGCCGCGTTGCTTGAATTGGGCGCCGGATTCAATCCGGAATTCAGCGGGCGCGAGAACGTCTATCTGAATGCGGAAATCATGGGCCTCTCACGCAAGGAGATGGATCAGGCATTTCCGCGCATTGAGGCGTTCGCGGAGATCGGCGAATTTATCAATCGTCCGGTGAAAGAATATTCGACCGGAATGTATGTTCGCCTGGCGTTTTCTACCGCAATTCACGTGGATCCCGAAGTCCTGGTGGTGGATGAGGCACTGGCCGTCGGGGATGCGATTTTCGCGAGCCGCTGCATCCAGAAATTCGAAGAACTCCGGCAGCGAAAAGTCACGGTGCTGCTGGTCTCGCACGATCTCGGCCTGGTGAAAAGGCTGGCGGATCGCGCGGCGTTCATGCTGAACGGCCAAGTGGTCATGCAGGGCACGCCCAAAGACGCCGTGAACCAGTATGTCGGCTTCGTGCTGGATCAGGAGCGCGGCGAGAAAGGCAAAGGCTCCGCCACCAGCGCGATCGCCGCCAAGAGCAGTTTTCGGCATGGCGACGGGGCCAGCCACGTTGTGGATGCCAGGCTGCTCAACCGCGAAGGGCAATTGTGCCGCGCATTCAAGCCCGGCGAGACGCTGGTGATTCGAGTGCGCGCCGCTTTCGAGCGAGCCGTTTCAAATCCTGTGGTCGGGATTCTGATCCGCAACCGAATTGGAATGGACATCTTCGGCACCAACACCCGGCTCGAACGCATCGAGTTGGGAGAGTTCGATCCAGGCGACTCGATCGAAGTGGAGTTCGAGATCGATTGCTTGTTCGCCCGGCAAGAGTATACACTGACCGTTGCTACTCAATACTGGAATGGCCTTAGTCAGGATTGGCTCGACGACGTCCTCGACTTCCGCGTCGTGGACAGCAAGGACGTCGCCGGCGTGCTGAATCTCAATACCCGTGTGCGTCATCGCAAACTCGCGCCGGCGGCGGAGCAGGGAAGCGGTGTCCGCCAATCATGATCTACACAATCGTGCTGGCCATCGTAGTGGGCACGCTGTGCGCCGTCACCATCATCAAAACTTTCTCGGTCAAGAATCAAACGGATTTCATGGTGGCGGGGCGGAAACTGCCGTGGCCAGTCTTGGTGTTCACGCTGCTTTCCTCCTGGATCGGCGCCGGGAGCTTGTTCGCCGGCGCCGAGAATGCGTATAACAACGGCTTTGCAGCGCTGTGGCAGGGCGGCGGCGGATGGGCCGGACTGATCGTCATAGCGTTAATCGCCGGACGCGCGCGCCGTTTCGCGCAATTTACGGTGCCGGATCTTCTGGAGACTCGCTACAACGCCGCCACTCGCGTGATGGGTACCATCGCGATCGTCATCTCTTATACCGTTATCGCTAGCTATCAGTTCAAGGGTGGCGGCGATATCCTGCATCTCATTTTTCCGGATTCCATCTCGCGCGACCAGGGCATGTGCATCATCGCGGGTTTCGTGATTATCTTCACCGCGGCGGCGGGCATGGCCTCGATCGCTTATCTTGATCTCGTGATCGGCAGTTTGGTGACCGGCATCGTGATCATCGCGGTTCCATTGGTGCTGGATAAAGCTGGTGGATGGCAGCACGTTAAGACCGTGCTTCCACCGACGCATTTTCAGGTGTTCGGGAACCTGAGCGTGTCCCAAGCTTTCGGCTTGATGATCCCGACCATGCTGCTCCTGGTCGGCAACCAGGGGATGTATCAAAAATTTTTTTCGGCGCGATCGGAAAACGACGCGCGCTATGCCGTCTATGGCTGGATCATCGGGACAGTTCTGCTCGAAACTCTATTGACGACGCTGGCTGTGACCGGTAGCTCGTTGTTTCACACTGACAAACCGCGGGAGATCATTCCGATCACTGCATTCAAAGGCCTTCCATCGCTCGTCGGCGCGATTCTACTCGGCGGCATCTTCGCGAAAGTCATTTCCACGGCGAACAACTATTTGTTCTCGCCCGCCACCAATCTGATTCACGATGTTTACGGCCGATTCATCAATCCCCAAGCGTCCGAGCGGCGAAAGCTTGTGATGTCGCGGCTCATCGTCATCGTGCTCGGGCTTTTTGCGCTGTTGCAGGCCACTCGCTTCGAATCGGTGCTCAAAGCTTCGCTTTACGCCTACACGGTATATGGAGCCGCTGTAACGCCGGTGATCATGGCCGTCTTTTTTTGGAAGCGCGCTACTACGGCGGCGGCCATCACGTCCATCGCACTAGGAACCGCGGTAACAGTCGCTTGGAATCTGGCCGGCTTCGAGCTCGACGCGATCTATCCGGCATTAGGCGCTTCGGTAATCAGCCTGATCGCCGTTAGTTTGCTCTCTTCGCCTCCCCCAGCCGAAAAGTGGAAACCGTTCTTCGAAACTTAACTATGCACATTGAGGAAATTCAAAAATCGTTGCAAGAGGAGAAGCTCGATGGCTGGCTGTTCTTCGATCATCATCATAGAGATCCGCTAGCCTATAGAATCCTGGGATTGCCCTCCGGCCGGTTCGCCACCCGGCGCTGGTACTACTTTATTCCCGCGCAAGGCGATCCCCGCGGCCTAGTGCATGCCATTGAATCCGGCACCCTCGAAGGGTTACCGGGCAAAATGCGGGTGTACTCGAGCTGGGATGCACAAACCGATGGCATCCGCTTTTTGCTCAACGGCAGTAAGCGCGTAGCGATGCAATATTCGCCCAACTGTGCGATCCCCTACGTCTCGCTCGTGGATGGCGGAACCTTGGAATTGGTTCGCGGCACTGGCGCTGAAGTTTTGAGTTCGGCGAATCTGGTGCAGCTCTTCGATGCCCGCTGGACTGCCGAGCAGTTGGAGATGCATCTCGAAGCCGGACGCCGCGTCGACCGCGTCCGCGCCGATGCGTTCCGCAAAATCGGCGAGGCGTTAAAGGCCGGCGAAACCATCACCGAATGGCAGGTGAATCGTTTTATCCGCGATGGCTTCGAAAAATCTGGACTGGTCACCGATCATGGCCCCATCGTGGCAGTGAATGCCAACATGTCCGATCCGCATTACGAACCTCAGCCCGACACCAGCCAGCCGATTCGTCCGAACGATGCCGTGCTGATCGATCTCTGGGCGAAGCTAGACAAAGCCGGCGCTGTGTTTTACGACGTCACGTGGACTGGTTACTGTGGCAGCCATCCCCCAGCGGCGCTTCAAAAGATCTTCGAAGTGGTCACCGGCGGGCGCGATCGGGCCATTGAATTCGTGAAGCATGCCGTCAGCCACAACAAGCTGATTCACGGGTTCGAGGTGGACGATGTCACCCGTGGCTACATCGATAAAGAAGGATACGGCCAATACTTCGTCCACCGCACGGGTCACTCTATCGGTGAAGAGGTCCACGGCACCAGCGCCAACATGGACAACCTGGAGACGCACGACGACCGGCGGATCATCGCGCGCACCTGTTTCTCCATTGAACCAGGAGTCTATCTGCCGGATTACGGAATCCGATCCGAAGTCAATATGTATGTCGGCGAGTCAGAAGCTCAAGTAACAGGTGAGATTCAACGCCAACTGATTCGCATCGGAGTATAGGGTTAAGTAATTTCCGTTCATATTGATAACCAATGAAAGTTATCTAATACTTCAGCATAATGAGGGCGATAGGAATTATTGATTGGACCGCTCGCCCACCCGCAGCTACCCTGAAGTATGGCAACAGTACGCGTTATGGAGCCTCCAAGTTCTCATGTAGCGCTCCTCCATCGGATTAGCAGCATCGTCAGCTCAGAATTGTCGCTGGACGAAATGCTGGGCGAAATCGTCGGACTGACCGCGCAGGTGACGGAATGCGACGCCTGCCTGGTGTACCTATTAGATGCGGACAGCGACGAAGTTGTCTTACGCGCCTCGCAGGTCCCTCATGCCGCCGACCTTGGAAACCTTCGCATGAAAATGGGCGAAGGCGTTACCGGATGGGTAGCCGAACACAAATCCGTCGTAGCTCTGTCTTCCAGAGCGGCAGCCGATGCGAGGTTCAAACGGTTTCCGGCGCTGATCGAAGACACGTACGAAGCATTTCTTTCCGTCCCGCTGGTGAGCGGCGGTGACGTCATTGGCGTGATCAACGTACATCACCGCCAGGCGCATCGTCATACGTCAGAAGAAATCGCGCTGCTGACGTTTGTGGGTGAGCAGATGGGCGGCGTCATCTCGAAATCATTGCTCACAGAAGCCAATGCACGGCTCGTTGAAGAAACGCAAGAAATGAAGCGCCAGCTCGAAACGCGGAAGCTGGTGGAGCGCGGCAAAGGGATTTTGCAGCAACGCTACGGTCTGACTGAGGAAGAGGCGTATCTGCGCCTTCGCAATGAGAGCCGCCGTTTGCGGCGTCCTATGAAAGATCTGGCCGAAGCGATCATCCTGGCTGAAGATCTGAGCCGCAAGACGGAAGATCCTCGAGTTTCATAGTTGACGGTAGCGCTCCCTTGCGGTCGCGGTTCGGAAAACAGGTGTTACCGAACCGCGACCGCAAGGGAGCGATAGCCCAACTGCTAACCGCGAAGCGCGAAACCAGTAGCGAGTGCGTGCGCCCAATCCGGACGATTGGCCTCAGCAGCGTCCTTGGAAGCCTGCTCCCAATCGTACTCGACGGCAACGAAGTCTACTTTAAGGATGCCGGCTTCTTTGTTGATCACCGCGTAACGCGCGTGGGGACTGCCGGTTTCCATGTAATGCAGCTTTGGATGATTGTCTTCGTAAGCCGGCAATCCAACGCTTCCAGGATTTATAACAGTAATTCCGGTGCTGGTGCGAACCATGCGTGGAATATGCGAATGCCCGCAAAGGACAACTTTCACCTTCGCATCGACGTTGAGCCGAATTTGATCTGGTGGCTTTAACCCGGGCTCGGTGCCGCGAACCTCTTCGAGCAGATACGCGAGATCGTCGTCAGGCGTCCCGTGGCACAGCAAAATCTGGTCCAGGAGAATTTTTGCCGCAGGCAGGGTACTGAGCCAGCGCTTGTGTTCTTCGGTCAATTGTCCAAACGCCGCCTTGTCGGATAAACCCATCTGGGCGACGCCCCGGTCTAGCAATTGCCGATCATGATTTCCGCGGATGTGAATATAGTCGGTGTGCATGAGCAGATCGGCCGTTTCGCCCGCCTGCAGGGGGCCGGACAAGTGATCCCCGAGATTGACCACGACATCTGGGGCATGACGGCTCAGATCCGCCCGAACGGCTTCGAGAGCCGCCAGGTTTCCATGGATGTCGGCAAGAACCGCGATCCGCACTCTACTATTATCGGCTGGTCTCCACGACTTTTAGGATAATTCTTCGATAAGACGTCAGCTTCGGCGATCCCTCATCGGTAACCGCAAGAATAATGTGTGCGATTCCGGCCGACGGACAGCCGGACCCGAGCCTCAGCCATTGCGGCCGGCAAGCCGCGGTTGCCGCCACCGTGGCTCTCGCGGTATCGGCGCCTTGGATCGAAATGGCAGCCAAACTCGCGCCTGTTCCGCCCGCTTCGGCGTAATGAAACCAATGGAAATGCAACGCCTGCCCGTCCGGATCTGTGCTCGTGCTCGCGTCCAGCGCGACGGCCTGCCCGGTCATGACTCCAAGCTCAATCGGCGCTGTTCCCGTTTGACCATTCACCGCGACCGACGGATTGTGATTGGCGTGCGCGTAATCGGTGATGGTCCAATCCATGCGAGCCGCGAAATCGTTTTGGAATGCTTCCCGCCAGCGCCAAATGGTGGCTTGATCCGAGACATGCTCCTGGCCATCCGGACCGTGCACGGTGTCCTGCGAAGTAACTCGCGTAAACATGTCGCCGCCCTGCGTCCAGATCGCGTGGGTTTCCGCGTACGGTTGCCGGAGAATGTAGCGGCCGCCCCAGCCACCCCAATCCGGCCGGCGATAAGAGTTCAGGCCGTTGTCGATCAAATTCAAGTAGGAAGGCGTGTCGCCCTCCATGATGAACAAAAAACGCGGATACAATTTTCCGAGCGGACCTTTGCCGCGGATGTTGGTATCCAGCCACTCATTGGTAACGGTGGTGAAATCCGCGCCCGAACCGTTGCGATAGTACACATCTCCGCTGATGCCGGTCCAGCTCGCGTAGTAATACTCGCCGCCATCGGGCGAGGACGGCTGGACGATGTAAAACAGATCCGGAAACTCACGCCGGATCCACGGCCCGGAGTCGTCTTGATCGGAAATGGAATAGACGCGCAGCTTTCGGACGAACTTCGCCAATTCGTTTGCGGATCGTGTCGCGCGCACTCGCAGCAGAGCTTGAGCCAAGGTATTCGTCCCGCCCCAGACGCTGATCCACAAGGGACGTGCATCGTCGCGATCCGCAGCCCGGATGATCGCCTCGGCTCCCTCTGACATTTTGTCGGTGCCGGTTGCCGCCAATCCGTACGCAGTCTGGCCGGTGAAAACGCGTCCGTTCAGTTCTTCGGCCGTGGGCCATCCGGGTGCGTGCTTGAGCAGATTCGGCCGCACTTGTCCGTACGCCTGAATCAAGGCGCGCATGGTCTCGGGATGAACCGTGGTCCTCTGCCAGGTGGAGGTCGACGCGATGAGCGCTTCGATGTCGAGCTGATTCGAATACAGCAGCAAACGGATCAGAGACATCTGATCGTCGGGCTCGTTTCCGATATCGCTAATGACGATGAGGCGCGGATGGCCGGTGAAATCGTCAATGTGAGCCGGCGGAAGCGGCTGCGCGAATAGCGACGCACAAGCGAGCGCCGCGGCCAACCAGCTTGTCTTACTCACCGCCCATGACATCTTCGCCCAGATCGTTGGTGCGATTCTCGAACTTGGTGTACTCGTGGAGAAAAACGAGATTGACTCGGCCAGTGGGCCCGTTGCGCTGTTTGGCGAGGATCAGTTCCGCCGTCCCGCGCAAATCTTCGCGTTCCGGCTTATAAACTTCTTCGCGGAAGATAAATCCCACCAGATCGGCATCCTGCTCAATCGATCCGGATTCGCGCAGGTCGCTCAATTGTGGGCGATGATCGCCAGGGCGCGTTTCCGGCGCGCGATTCAACTGCGAAAGCACCAGAAACGGAACCCGAAGCTCCTTGGCCATCAGCTTCAGGCCGCGCGAAATGGTGCTGATTTCCTGGTTGCGATTTTCCGATCGGCCGCGCGCGCTCATCAACTGCAGGTAATCGATCACAACCAGCGCCAAGCCCTGTTCGCTCTTCAATCGGCGAAGCTTGGCATGAATGTCCATCAAATGGGTGCCCGGCGTATCGTCGATGAACATCGGCGACTGCACCAGTTCCGAGGTCGCCATGGTCAACCGGCGCCGTTCCTCTTGATTCAAATATCCGGCGCGGAACTTCTGCTGATTCACGCGAGCTGCCCCGCAAACCATACGAGTGAGGAGCGATTCCGACGACATTTCGAGCGAGAATACCGCGACCGCCTGCCGCCGGTTGGGATTCATTGCGACATGCTGGGCGAGGTTCAGAGCCAGCGCCGTTTTTCCCATGGAGGGGCGTGCCGCGAGAATCACCAATTCGCCTTCGTGCAGGCCGCCGGTCATTTCATCGAGTTTCGTAAATCCGGTGCTGAGCCCTTTGATGCGCTTGCTGGGATCGAGGAACGCGTTGATGCCGCCTTCAAATTGCTCCAGAATACGCGCCGGACTAGCCAGCGCATCCTGCGTGCGCGTGTCGCCCAGCTTGAGCAGGCTCTCCTCGGCGCTCGCCAGGATTTCGTCCGGCTCGTCTTCCCCGATGATGCAGCGATCGATCAGTTTCTGCGACGTGAAAATGATTCGGCGCAGCGTGGCTTTGTCTTTGACGATCCGGATGTAGCTTTCGAGATTCGATAGGGTAGGCAGACCGTCGTCAAGCGATACCAGGTAGCTGACACCGTCCACCGATTCGAGCTGCCCTTGTTTCAGTAGTTCGTTCGCGACGGTGACACGATCGATCCGCTCGCTGCGTCCATACAGATCGCCCATGCGCAGAAAGATGCGGCGATGTTTTTCCAGGCTGAAGTCGTCGGCTTCGAGCGTTCCCGCAACTTGAATGTACAGCGCATCATCCATCAGGATGGCGCCGAGCACGAAACGTTCGGCGTCCTGATTGGCAGGAAGTCCCTTTTCCAGCGCGATGTCAGCGTGTGCGGCCATACCCCAGTCGTTCTACCTTATGAGAATCGAAGAGCGCGAGCAATCGGAAATTTGACCGTGCTTTGTGAGCCACATGAGTTGTGCATAAGGCCTGTGGAAAACGATCCGAAGCTGTGGATCGCAAGCTATTGAAGAAAAGGCACAGTTCAATTTTTTTCCTCGGATTTCCACAGGCATGGCGAAACAATCCTAACGACAATTGTGTCTGAAATTGTTTTATAGCACAAACACCGTGAGATCGTGTCTTGGCTGACACTGAGTGTTTGGCGCGACACACGCCGCTTACGCGATGTTTCGGCGAATCAGCAACTTGCATTTGGTTCTCTGGCTGCATTTCTGGTGATTGCCGGAGGAAATGGCAATGCAAGCGATCAAGATTCTAACCGTTCTGGTGGCGGCAAGCGCGGAAGTTTTTGCTGAGAGCGGGTCGCGGCGTCTGGTGGTCAGTCTGGCGGATCGCAAGATCGCGCTCTTCGAAGAAGGGCGCGTGGTGAAGGTTTATCCGATTGCGGTGGGCAAGCACAGCACTCCGAGTCCGAACGGGAGCTTCCATATTGTGAGCCGAGTGGTGAAGCCGACCTATTATCAGCCGGGGAAAGTGGTTCCGGCTGGGCCCTCGAATCCGTTGGGAACGCGCTGGATGGGCCTCGGCTTCAAAGGCTACGGAATCCACGGAACCAACCGTCCGAAGTCCATTGGAAAAGCCGCGTCGCACGGTTGCATCCGGATGCGCAACGCGGATGTCGAGGATCTGTTTGAGCGCGTGGAGGTGGGCGATCCGGTGGAGCTTTTGACCGAAGTGGCGTTCGACGAATCGGCGATCACGTCGGCTGGAGGCGGCCAATGACCTCGCTCACGTTCTTAGGCGAGTTCCCGCAAGTAGCCCTGGCGCTGGCGTTCAGCTTCGCGTGCGCGCTCGCGATGGGCTTTGTGTTCCTGCGGATTGTGGTCCGGCTGGTAACACGCGAACAGTATAATGTGACCGATGCTCCGCGTAGGGTTAGCGCTGTTGTTTGGAACGCTGATGCAGGCGCAACCGCAGGTGCAAACGATGGAGGCGGCGGGAACGCAGCTGGCGGATCGTATCTCCTCGCTGCTGCAGCGCCGCACAACCGTTTCGCTCGAATTCCAAAACCTGACGGCGCTACCGCCGGCCGAGTCATCCAACTTCCGGGCTGCGCTGCAGCAGGCGCTGAGAAAAGCGGGTGTGGAAACGGTTCTCGGGACAAACCAGACGGAGCAGCCTGAGTTGCGTGTAACGATCTCGGAGAATGTTCGAGGACTGCTGTTCGTAGCTACCGTGTCCGCCGGAGAAAATCGCCAAGTGAGCTTGCTTCCGTGGAGCATGCCGCAAGCCGCGCCGCACAAGCCCCGAGTGAGGATCACGCTGCAGGCGATGCTGGAGCAATCCGAGCCAGTGCTGGATCTGTTGCTGCTGGATTCCGAGCTGCTGGTGCTGAGTCCAAGTAAGGTGTCCAGCTACCGGATGGAAGGTGCAAAGTGGACTCCCGCGGGGATCGCCGGTGTTTCGTGGGCACGGCCGCTGCCGCGCGATCCGCGAGGACGTTTGGAGATCGCGCCGGGCGGATTTCGGGTGTTCGTTCCGGGCACGTCCTGTAACGGAACGATTGCGCCCGATTTCAAAATCACCTGCACGCCAGGCAACGACACCTGGCCGGTGAATCCGCGAGATTCTTCCAGCACGGTGCGATGGGTCACGGATCGGAATGTGCTGGATGGTGGGGCGAGCGAAGGAACGCCCATCGAAAACCCTTGCGGCCCGGGCTGGCTGATGTTGAATTCAGCGGCCGGCGATGCAGAAGATCGCGACCAAGTTCAGGCGTACGAAAGGGTGGATGGCGTGCCGACCGCCGCGAGCGACCCGCTTTTTCTGGCAGGGCCGGTGACAGCGCTATGGCCATCGGAAACGCCTGGCCAAGCGAGCGTGGTGATCCGGAATTCGAAGACAGGAAACTATGAGGCTTCGCGCCTGGGCGTGGCTTGCGCTGAGTAGTCTTTCGCTCATTCCCGTTGCCGGAGCCACGCGGCCGCGTTATGGCGGGTCGATTACGGTCGACCTTTCCTCCACATCAGGGGCTACGATCCTGCCACTGGTCGAGGAGACTCTGGTCCGGTTGAATGAAAAAGGCGAGATTGATCCGCTGCTCGCGACCGCCTGGCAGTTCGATCCGGACAAGAGACGCTGGAGATTTTCGCTGCGTCCGAAAGTTTTCTTCCACGACGGCGAACCACTGAACGCATCGCATGCGGCCGCTGCCCTGCTTCCTGCACTCAGGAAGAAGTACGCCGACGTGAACGCGACGGCTGGCGGCCAGACCCTCGTGCTTCAATTCGATCGCGCGATGCCCGATCTGCTGACCGAACTTGCCAGCCCGCACCTGGCCCTTTTTCGCAATGATGAAAAGGGCACGCCGGTCGGTACAGGACCGTTCCGCGTGACCGCCTGGGAACCTGGACGCAGAATTGCGCTGGCCGCATTCGAAGAATATTGGGCAGGGAGACCGTTTCTCGATTCGGCGGTCGTCAATCTGGGGGCCGCGCGCGCCACCGGCGATATCTTCGACATTCCATTCTCCTCGGCGCGTCGTGTGCTACCGGAACATATCCGGATTTGGGAATCGCCCGTGCATGAGTTGATTGCGCTGGTAGGCGATAACGCGAACGCCCTTGCGCCGGCCATCGATCGAACGCCAATCGTGAACGTCCTGGCTCAAAAGAAGGGCGAAGCCGCATTCGGATTGCTTCCGCAGTGGCTCAGTGGGTATGCGTTTCTGTTCGCCGGACCTCCTAGTCGATTGCCGTCTCAACTGCGCGCGGTCTCAATCACACTGACCTATCCGGCAAGCGACGGATTTGCGCGTTCTATCGCCGAACGCGTTGCGTTGAACGCACGCGACGCCGGGATCACGGTGCAGCCGACGTCCAATCCAGGCGGTGCTCTGCGACTGGTCCGATGGACATTGGAATCCAGCGATGCCGCAGCCGAACTCAACCGGATCGGGAGTCTGCTCGGATTTCCCGAGCGCGCGTTAAGTGCAGCGCGTCCGCAGGAACTGTACGAGGCCGAGCGCGCCATGCTTGACGCGCATCGCATTCTGCCTATCTTGTTTCTCCCGGACGTCTACGGCATCGCAACGCGCGTCCACAATTGGGATGCGGCGCAAAAGAGCGGCGGATTCTCACTGCACTTGGAAAATATCTGGGTGGAACCATGATGGTCAAATCATGAGCTTCCGCGCCAAAATATTTCTCGCCATCACCGTTACGGTCGTGGTTGCGGTTTGGATTGTTGCCGGTGTGGTATCGACTCTGGTCGCGCGGTCATTCGAACGACGCGATGAGCAGCGAACCGCGACACTCGTCGCTCAGTTTCACGCGGAATTCAACCGTCGCAGCGCCGAAGTTGCCCGACGCTTGGATGCGATTGCGAGTTCAGACGAGATCGCGCGCATGGCTGTGGATCTCGGCTCCCCGCAAGCCGATCCGGGAAAATATTACGACCAGGCGCAAAATCTGGCGCGCGAGCAGTCGCTCGATTTTCTGGAGCTGGTGGGGCCGGATGCGAGCATCATCAGTTCCGCGGAGTGGCCAGCGCGTTTCGGATATAAGGAAAACTGGTTGCTGAGCTTTGGCGATTCCAAGGATGTTTTTCTGAAACGCGAAGAGCTGGCGGACGGCGCCGCGCTCGGGCTAATCGCCGTTCGTGCAGTGAGCGGCCAACTGTACATCGCCGGCGGGCAAAAGTTAGATAAGCAGTTTCTGGACACCCTCCCCGTGGTTGAAGGCATGCGAGTGGAATTGCGAACCACCATCGATTCCACGACTCCATCCCGCGAAATCACGCGCAGCACCCCAGACGCCACCATCACCTCCATTCCGCTATTTGGCCGTGAGCACCAACTGCTGGCGGTTCTTCTGGTAGAAAACTCCCGCCTGGAATTAGCGAGTCTGAAGAGATATATCCGGGACACCGCGCTGCTGGTCGGAAGCGGCGCCGTGCTGCTGGGCTTGCTGCTCAGCTTTTGGACCGCGTCGCGGGTGACACGGCCGCTGCGCGAGTTGACGTCGAGCGTGCGGGAAGTGGCGGAGGGGAAATGGGACGCGCGCGCGGCTGTCCGTTCCAGCGATGAAGTGGGACAACTTGCGCGCGACTTCAATCGCATGACCGCGCAGCTTGTTGAACAGCGGGATCGGATGATCCAAGCAGAGCGTGTGGCGGCGTGGCGCGAATTGGCGCGACGCCTGGCGCATGAGCTCAAGAACCCGTTATTTCCGCTGCAGATTACCATCGAGAATTTGCAGCGATCGCGCGACACGCCGCAGTTTGAAGAAGTGTTCCGCGAGAGTACGACAACCTTGCTAGCAGAACTCGATAATCTCAAAACGATTGTTGGGCGGTTCAGCGACTTTTCAAAAATGCCGGCGCCGGAGCTGGAGCTGACGAATTTGAACCAAGTTGTGCGCGAAGTAATTAAGCTATTCGACGCTCAAATTCATGCGGAAGGCCGACCTGAGGCGAAGGTGGAGCTGGCACTCGATGAAAACCTGGCAGCTATCCAAGCCGATCCGGAACAGATCCGGCGCGCGCTGCGAAATCTGATTCTAAACGCGCTGGATGCGATGCCGGCCGGTGGAGTATTGACAGTCCGCACGCAAAATCTGGATGGCAAAGTGGCGCTCGAAATTTCCGACAGCGGCGCCGGACTCACGCCGGAAGAGTGCGAGCGGCTTTTCACGCCTTACTACACCACCAAACAGCATGGGACCGGGTTGGGCCTCGCCATCGTGCAGTCCGTGGTAAGCGATCATAAAGGCACCATCACAGTGCACAGCGAACCTGGAAAAGGCGCGACGTTTCGCATCGAGTTCAAAGCATGAGCAAACTATTGCTGGTGGATGACGACGCAAATACTCTTGCGTCGCTTGCGCGGGCGTTCCGGCTGGCCGGGCATGAAGCTGTTGTGTGCGACAACGCGGATCGCGCCCTCGAGTTGGCAAAAGCGCAGCGGTTCGACATGATTCTGTCCGATGTGGTGATGCCGGGCAAGGATGGTCTCGCGTTGCTGAGCGAGTTAAAAGCGGCGGGTGTGCCGACCCCGGTGGTGATGGTTTCCGGACAAGCAAACATCGAGATGGCGGTGCGGGCGACGCGGCTGGGCGCTATCGATTTCCTGGAAAAGCCGCTTTCCACGGAAAAACTTCTCATGACGGTGGAAAACACCGTGAAGCTGTCCCGGCTGGAAGATGAAAATCGCCGGCTGAAGCAGCGGGCAGGGAAGCAGGAGCTGGTCTGGAAATCGGGCGTGATGCAGAGTGTGATGGCGAAGGTGGATCGGGTGGCAGCGAGCGAAACGCGGGTCTGCATTCTGGGCGAAACCGGCACCGGCAAAGAACTGGTGGCGCGCACGCTGCACGAGAAAAGCGCTAGACATGCGGGCCCCTTCGTCACGTTGAACTGCGCCGCCGTTCCGGCTGAGCTGATCGAATCTGAACTTTTCGGCCATGAAAAAGGTTCCTTCACCGGCGCGACGTCGCGGCATCTCGGCAAGTTCGAGCAGGCGCATGGCGGGACGCTGTTTTTGGATGAAATCGGCGATATGCCCACGCTGATGCAAGCCAAGCTGCTGCGCGTGCTGGAACAGAAGGAAGTGGAGAGGATCGGGTCCGGACACGTGATCCACGTGGATGTGCGCGTGATCGTGGCCACGCACCGCAATCTGGACGAATTGGTCAAAAAGGGCGAGTTCCGCCAGGATCTGTATCACCGCATTTTCGTTTTTCCGATCACCCTGCCACCGCTGCGCGATCGTAGCGACGATATTCCGCTGTTGGTGGATTACTTTGCAGGGGCAGTGGCGGAACAAAACGATTGGAAGCCGCGCGAGATCACGCCGGATGCGTACGCGGAGCTGCAGCGCTATTCGTGGCCGGGCAACGTGCGGGAGTTGCGGAATGTTGTGGAGCGATTGCTGCTGCTGGCGGACGATCGGGTGGATCTCGCGACCGTGCGACAAGCCTTGCCGCTGGCCGAGTCCGCGCCGAATTCGGTGACCGGCAGTCTTTCCGAACGCATGGATGCGCACGAGCGCGACGTGATCCTGGCGGAGTTAAAGCGCCACGCGTTCAAGATGAGCGATACGGCTCGGGCGTTGGGGTTGGAGCGCAGTCATTTGTATAAGAAGTGCCAGCAGTTGGGGATTGAACGCGTTGCGGCGGAAAAAGGAAATCCGCCAGATTCGCTATAGTCGCCATATGAGGCCGATGGTTGTAAAGGTGGATGCGTCAGGCAGGATCTTATTGCCGGCCGAGATGCGCAGGAAGCTCGGCCTCGAGACTGGGGCCGAGGTTGTGGTGCATGTTGAAAATCAGAGCATTCGTTTGAAGGCAAGGGCCCATACGATCCGTGAGGCACAACAGTACTTCGCTCGGTTTCGCAGTGATGGGGAACTATGGTCGAACGAACTGATCCGGGAAAGACGCCGGGAAGCGCGACGTGAATGATCGACACTGGGTCGCCAAGAGGGGCGACGCAGAGTGCGTGCGCTACGTGATATTCTTGGGGTTTTGAAGTTCAAATCAAGGAGCGCACTAAGACCATGAGAGTCGGTGTATTCACGGCATTGCTTGCCCAGTTTCCTCTGGACAAAGTCATCGAGAAACTGAAAGGCTTGAACATTCACACGGTGGAACTCGGAACCGGGAATTATCCCACCGATCCGCACTGCAAATTGTCCATGCTGGAGGATCGTGCGGCTCTGAAGGAATTCAAGCAGAAGCTGGACGACAACGGCATCAGCATCAGCGCTCTCAGTTGCCACGGCAATCCGATCCATCCGGATAAGAATGTCGCCAAGGGCTACGCTGATACGAGTAAGAAGACCATCCGCCTCGCGGAAAAGCTTGGTGTGCCCGTTGTAATCGACTTTTCCGGATGCCCGGGTGACAGCGACAAAGCCAAATATCCGAACTGGGTGACGTGCCCGTGGCCGCCGGAATATCTCGATGTCCTTGACTGGCAGTGGGAGAAGAAAGTCATCCCGTATTGGACCAAGCAGGCCGAGTTCGCGAAGAATCACGGCGTGAAGATCGCAATCGAGATGCATCCGGGATTCGTCTGCTATAGTCCGGAAACGCTGCTCCGCCTGCGCGGCATCGCGGGCAAGAGCATCGGATGCAATTACGATCCAAGCCATATGTTCTGGCAGGGCATCGATCCGATCAAAGCCATTCGCGTGCTGGGCGATTCGATTTTCCACGTTCACGCCAAGGACACGCAAATCTATGACGCGAACCTGCCGAAGACGGGCGTACTCGACACGAAGAAGTACACCGACGAGCGCAATCGCGCTTGGATCTTCCGCAGCGTAGGCTACGGCCATGCGTTCGGATGGTGGAAAGAGTTTATCTCCACGCTCCGGATGTACGGCTACGATTACGTGCTCTCCATCGAGCATGAGGACACGCTCATGTCGCCGGATGAAGGGTTAACGAAAGCCGCCGAATTCCTGAACGCGATCGTGATCCGCGATCAGCCGACCGCGCCTTGGTGGGTCTGAAGCCACTCGGTCCATCTCAAAACTTGCGCCACTACCCTATCGTCAACACGACGCGGAACTGGGCGTGGCCGGACATCATCCGGTCGTAAGCCTTCGCGGCTTCGGCCAGCGGGTATTTTTCAATCATCGGCCGGATGCCCGTGAGCGCCGAGAACGCGAGGGTATCTCCGCAATCTGCCGCGTTGCCCGAATACCATCCTTGGATCGACTTCTTGCCCACGATCAATTGCGCCGGCGAAACTTCAATCGGGTCCGCGGAAGCTCCGATCACCATCAGTTTGCCGTTCGCGCCTAAACAATCGATCATCGCCGACATCGCCTTGCCGCTCGGAGCAGTGCTGAGGATGGCTTTCGCTCCTCCGAGCCGCTTGAGTTCTTCGGCCGGATTGGCGTTTTCCGAATCGATATACATGCGCGCGCCCAGCTTCAAGGCGAGATCTTTGGCGTCGTCTCCCCGGCCAATCGCTACCACGCGGTAGCCAAACTTATTGGCGTATTGAACGGCCAGATGCCCTAATCCACCGATGGCTTGAATCGCAACCACGTCGCCGGGCGTGGCGCCGGAGTGGCGCAGCGCGTTGTACGTGGTGATTCCGGCGCATAACAGCGGAGCCGCTTCTTCGGGGGAAAGCTCATCCGGAATCGCGGCCAGGGATTGCGCGGGAGCCACCATGTATTCGGTGTAACCGCCGTCATGCGTAAAACCCGTGATGCCCGCGTTGCTGCAATTGACAAAATCGCCGCGGCGACAGGCATCGCAGGTTCCATCATGTCCGCCGTACCATCCCACGCCAACGCGCTGACCTTTTTTCCAGGTAGTGACGTTCGCGCCCAACTCGTCGATCACGCCGGCGATTTCGTGGCCCGGCACGCGCGGGTACTGAATGCCCGGCCAAGCACCTTCCTTCAGCAGTGAATCGCTGTGGCAAACTCCGCAAGCTTGTACTCGAATGCGAACCCAATCCGGTTTTGGGTTGGGAATTTCTCTGTCAACAAGTTGTAACGGACCGCCGGGAGCGGCTACTTGAATGGTTTTCATGCCCCATTATATAGCCGCTGTCTTTAGTCCCTGAGCGCTTGCATGGGATCGATTTTCGTGGCGCGCCGCCCGGGCAGGAATGTCGCGATCAGAGCGGTGGCAAGAACAATAGCCGCGACCAAGGCGAGCGTCAAAGGGTCCATGGGACGAATGTGGAAGAGCATCGTTGACATCAGACGCGTAAGTGCGAGCGATGCGATTAATCCGATGGCGATGCCGATTGCGCAGAGCGCCGCGCCTTGTTGCAGGATGAGCGTCCAGACCGTGCTTCGGCGAGCTCCCAGTGCCATCCGGATGGCGATTTCGCCAGTGCGCTGCGTCACCGCGTACGAAATTACGCCGTAGATTCCGATGAGTGCGAGCAGTAGAGCAACGCCGGCGAAAGAGCCGAGCAGAATCAAATTGAACCGGCGGCCGGCGAGCGAATCGGCCAGGATGCGATCCATGGTCGACATGCGGGAGATCGGCTGTTCTTTGTCGATGGACCAGAGCTGCGCGCGGATGGCGGGCGCCAGATCGTCCGGATTGCCGCGTGTGCGGATCAGGAACGACATCACGCTCCAAGGTCCCTGCGTATAGGGGCTGAAAAGTTCCGGATCGGCGTCTGCGCCGAGTCCGGCGTGACGGATGCTGGCGGTGATTCCGACAATGGTCTTCCATTCTTCGCCCGGCTCGTCGAGCTTGATGCGTTTTCCGATCGGGTTTTCGTTCGGGAAGTAGCGGGTGGCGAGCCGTTCGTTGATGATGGCGACTGGTGTGGTGTCTTGCGCGTCGCGCATCGTGAAATCGCGGCCGGCCACGAACGGAGTTCGCAGGGTGGCGAAATAGTCCGGGCTGACCACGCGTTGTCCGACCATCATTTTTTCGGCAAACGATTTGGGAACTGGCCGGCCTTCGATCGCGATGAGGGAAGCGCCTTGGAATCCGGCGACGGGCAGGGAATTGACCGCTCCGGCCGAGACGACGCCGTTGAGGGCGCGGATGCGCTCGAGCAATTGCGATTCGAATCCGGCGAGTTGCACCGGTGTTGCATAGCGCGAGTCCGGAAGCCGGAGTTCCATCGTCACCAGGTTGTTCGACTGGAATCCGGGATCGACGCGCAGGAGTTGCTCGAAGCTACGGATGAGGAGTCCGGCGCCGGTCAGGAGTAGAAGCGCGAGTGAGATTTGCGATATCACCAGAACATTGCGCAGCGAATTGTGGCGCGATCCGGCCAGCGTTCGGCTGGCGGCTTTGAGCGAATCGTTCAAATCGACGCGCGATGCGGTGAAGGCCGGCGCTAACCCGGCGGCAAGTCCCGTCAGTAGAGAAAGCGCCGCTGCATAAGCGAGCACGGCAGGGTTGGCGGAAAGTTCCTCCAATCGCGGAAGGTTCACGTTGGTGAGGGAACGCAGCAGATCCAAGCTCCAGAGGGCAAGCAGGATTCCGAGCAAGCCACCCGGGATCGCGAGAGCGAAGTTTTCGAAGAGCAATTGTTTGACGAGGTGCGCGCGACCTGCGCCAAGTGCCGCGCGCACGGCCAATTCTTTGCGGCGGCCGGCGGAGCGAGCCAGCAAAAGGTTGGCGACGTTCACGCATGCGATCAGCAGTACGCATCCGACGGCTCCGAACAATACGACCAGCGCCGGACGAACGTTCGCGACAACCTGCTCATTGAGCGCGGAAACATTGGCGTCGAGTCCGCCGTTAGTGTCGGGATATGCTTTCGCGAGGCCGCGTGCGAGAGTGGATGCCTCGGCGCTGGCTTGTTGCGGCGTAACACCCGGCTTGAGACGCGCCACGACCCCGAGCGGATGATAGCGGCGGTTCGTTCTGTCGATGACGCATGGAACCCAGAGTTCGCGTCCGGCAGGAACTTCGCCGAGTCCGAAATGCAGCGGGGGCGGAAAGCTGAATCCGCGCGGCATGACGCCCACAACAATGCGAGGCTCACGGTCGAGCGTGATGATTCTTCCAATGACGCTACGATCGCCGCCGAAGCGGCGTTGCCACAGACCGTAGCTTAGGATGACCTTATTCTGGTTGCCTTCCTGCTCTTCGCTCGGTAGAAAATCGCGTCCGAGCATCGGCTGCACGCCAAGCATGGGAAAGAGATTGGCCGAGACTGCCATACCGCGAATCTGTTCCGGGTCGCCCGCGCCGGTGAGTCCGTACTCCTCTTTATCGAGGTAAATCGCGGCCATTGATTCGAAGCTTCCGCTTTGTTTTCCAAAGTCGGCGAAGTCGGCCTGCGAGACCGGGATTTGCGACGCGTGGTTGGCGGGGGCGCTTTGCCAGAGCATCGCGAGACGGCCCGGATCTTTGTACGGCAGCGGGCGCAGCAGAACGGTGTCGACGAGCGTGAAGATCGCGGTGTTGGCGCCGATCCCGAGTCCGAGAATCAGAATAGCGACCGACGCGAAGCCGGGACTGCGTCGCAACATGTTGATGGCGTAGCGGAAATTGTGCGAGTTGAGCATGATGTAGAGATTCGGTGCAGGGAACTGGGCAATCCGGAGGCCAGCGGAAACTGCTTTGTAATCAATCGCGCTGGCAAGGCGGATTGTTCGGAGGTGGGACAAGACTCTGTCTTGTCGGGACGTTGTAGGCGAACGTCAGGGTATCGGTGGATTCGGAGTCGATGGGGACGAAAAAGCCTTTTTGAGGACAGGCGAGCAGCCAGTCGATCAGGCGTTGGTTGGGCGAATTTGAGCGGGTTTTAGATGGAACTTTTCCGTTCATGTTGGTAATTTACCATTTCGACGAGATAGCAAACGACGTCGAATGGCGTGAGCGACATACACCACGGCAACATAGAAGAGGAAGTTACCGAGCGCAGTGACCCAAATACTGAAAACGTGGACGCAAGCCGGAGGCTCGCGCCACTGGGTCTAGTCGCGCACCTCACTCACCCTGGCTGGGTCGAATAGCGAGATTTTTAGTTAGAACGAGAACATTCTGCCCCATATCCCACCTGTTTTGGTGTGGTTTATAGGATGCAGTAAGGCCGTCGGACTTCGGTATGTGTCTGGCAATTCCGGGTAGAATTCTCAGTATCGAAGGCGAAGATCTCGCTTTTCGCATCGCCCAGGTGGATTTCTGCGGCGTCCAGAAATCCGTAAACCTGGCCTATATCCCTGAAGCCCTGACGGGAGATTTCATCCTGGCGCACGTCGGCTTTGCCGTAAGCCGCATCACCGAGGAAGACGCCGGTCGCATCCACGAATCACTCCGAATTTGCAAAGAGGTGAGCCATGCTCTCTCCGGGAATTGACGTAAAGACTGCGCTGGAGCAGCGCGGCATCACGCGGCGGCAGTTGGCGAAGTACTGCACCGCTTTATTGGCAACCATGGCGATGCCGGAACGTTATCTGGCGCAGACGATGGAGGCGATCGGCAAAGTCAAAAAGCCCGTGCTGGTCTGGCTGCAGTTCCAGGACTGCACCGGGTGCTCGGAATCGATGCTGCGGTCCAGCCATCCGGATGTCGCCGATGTCGTGCTCGATCTGCTGTCGTGGGAGTACCACGAAGTGATCATGGCCGGATCGGGCGGGCACGCCAATGCGGTTCTCGATCGCATTGTTAAAGAGGAAAAGGGCAAATACCTGGTCGTGGTCGAGGGCGCGATTCCCACTGCGGAAGGCGGCGCGTACTGCACCATCGGCGGACACTCGGCGATCGAGATCGCGGACAAAGTCTGCCGCAATGCGGCAGCCACCATGGCCGTCGGCGCTTGCGCGTTCGATGGCGGATTGGTGCGCTCGGCGCCGAATCCGACAGGGGCGCTCGGAGTACACGAGGCGGTTCCCGGAATCAAGGTGATCAACATGGCCGGATGCCCGCACAATCCGGCGAATACGGCGGCGGTGGTTGTCCATTATCTGACCTTCCACGATTTGCCGGCGCTCGATCAATACAACCGGCCGCTCTTCGCGTATGGGCGCGTGATCCATGACCAGTGCGAACGGCGCGCGCATTACGATGCGGGGCGGTTCGTCACCGAATGGGGAGATGACGGGCATCGCAAGGGCTGGTGTCTTTACAAAATGGGCTGCAAAGGTCCGGAGGCGACGTTCAACTGTCCGGTGGTCCAGTGGAACGATCACACCAGTTGGCCGGTGCGTGCCGGGCATGGCTGCATCGGATGCGCTTCGCCGCGATTCTGGGATCACATGTCGCCGTTCTACGACCGGCTGCCTTCGATTCCCGGGTTCGGCGTGGAAGCAAGCGCTGGTGCAATCGGATTGGGCTTAGTGGGCGCGACCGCTCTCGGTGTGACCGCGCATGGCCTCATCGGGATGATCAAGCCCGCGCCGAAGCCGCAGCCGGCCGACGCGGAACCAAGAGGGGAGGCATAACATGTCACGCATGGTGGTGGACCCGGTTACGCGAATCGAAGGGCACCTTCGCATTGAAGCGCAGGTGGATGGCGGAAAGATTTCCGACGCCTGGAGCGCCGGAACCATGTTCCGCGGGATTGAGCTGATCCTGCAGGGACGCGATCCGCGCGAAGCTTGGATTTGGGCGCAGCGCATCTGCGGAGTTTGCACCATCGTGCACGCGCTCGCGAGCGTTCGGGCGGTGGAAAACGCGCTCGACATCGACGTGCCCGACAACGCGCGCATTGTCCGCAATCTGATTGCGGGATCGCAGCTGGTGCAGGACCATGTGGTCCACTTCTACCATCTGCACACGCTGGACTGGGTGGACGTGGCATCGTCACTGAAGGCGGATCCCGCCAAGACCTCTTCTATCGCGCAGTCGATTTCGGATCATGACAAAGCGAGCACGAGCTATTTTCGAAGCGTCCAGCAGCGCGTCAAAGGAGTGGTGGATAGCGGTCAGTTGACGCTGTTCGCGAGCGGGTATTGGGGGCATCCGGCGTACACGCTGCCGCCGGAAGTGAACCTGCTGGCGGTGGCGCATTATCTCGAAGCGCTGGCGTGGCAGAAGGATTTCATCCGCATCCATGCCGTGTTGGGCGGAAAGAATCCGCATCCGCAGACGTTCCTTGTCGGCGGAATGACTACAGCTCTGGATGCCAATGAGCCATTCGCGGTGATCAATCCGGAACGCATCACGCTACTGCGCGAACTGGTGAAGGGGGCGAGGAAGTTCGTCGAGCAGGTGTATGTGCCGGATGTGCTGGCCATCGCGCCGCTCTATAAAGATTGGTTCTCGCGCGGCGAAGGCGTGGGCAATTTCCTGAGCTACGGCGATTATTCCTCCGGCAATCAAAAAGACCCGAGCACGTTCCTGTTTCCGCGCGGCGTGGTGCTGGGCCGCGATCTGAGCAAAGTGTACCCGGTGGATCCGGCGAAGATCACCGAATCGGTGCATCACTCCTGGTACGAATATTCGAGCGAGGGCGACCGGCATCCGTCGGAGGGCGAGACCAATCCGAAATATTCGGGACCGAAGCCGCCGTTCGACCATCTGGACGTGGAGAAGAAGTACTCGTGGCTCAAGACGCCGCGCTACGATGGGCAGCCGATGGAGGTGGGTCCGCTGGCGCGCCTGGTGGTGGGCTACGCCGCAGGGCAGCCGGACATCAAAGCGGCCATTGATGGAGTGCTGAAAAAGCTGAACGCTCCGGCGTCGGTGCTGTTTTCGACCCTGGGAAGAATCGCCGCGCGCACCATCGAGTCGCTCATCATGGTTCAGCAACTCGAAAAGTGGGTGGACCAGCTTTCCATGAATATGGAGCACGGACAGGTTTCGATCTTCAATCCGGTGCGTTGGGATCCGGCGACGTGGCCCAAGAGCGCGGCTGGATTCGGATGGCATGAGGCGCCGCGCGGCGCGCTCGGCCATTGGGTGGATATTCAAGGCAAGTCGATCAAAAACTATCAAGCTGTGGTGCCGACCACTTGGAACGCTGGGCCGCGCGATGCCTCGGGCAAACGCGGCGCGTACGAGGCGTCGCTGATTGGAACGCCCGTAGCCGATCCGGATCGGCCGCTCGAGATCCTGCGCACGATCCATTCATTCGATCCATGCCTGGCCTGCGCGGTCCACGTGATCGACGCCAAGGGCAGGGCATACAGCACACCGAGCCGCGGGGTTGCGGTGGGGGTTTAGAGGGAGCATTCAGGAGGTCCCGTGCAACTCACACATACCAACCACACACCGAAAGAGCTGGTGGCGATTGAAGCCACGCACATGAGCGATCGGCGGCATCCGATGCTCGGCATCGGACCCACCATCGCGGTTTACGTTTGGCAGTATGCCATGCGGCTGTTTCATTGGGGCATGGTGCTTTCGATTGCGGTGTTGTCGTTCACCGGCTACTACATCCACAGCCCGTTCATTGTCGGACAAGTGCGCTATCCGTTTCTAATGGGCTGGTTTCGCTTCGTGCATGAATCGTTCGGGATGCTGTTGATCTCGCTGTTTCTACTGCGGCTCTACATGTTTTTCGCCGGGAACCGCTGGTCGAATTGGAGGCAGTACGTCCCGCATAGCAAAGCCCAGTTCCAGGAAATGTTGGGGGTGATGAAATTTTACGCGTTCCTGCGGCCGACCCCTGTTTCTAAAGTGGGCCACAATGCGATGGCGGCGTTTTCCTATATCGGGCTGTACGGGTTGATCGCGGTGGAGATCGTCACGGGACTGGTGATGTTCAACTGGCTGCGGCACAGTCCGGTTCTGGGGCCGCTGGTGGCTTGGATTCCGCGCGTGGTCAGCTTTCCGAATTTGCGGCTGATTCATTTCTTCCTGATGTTCGTTTTCTTGGCGTTCGCGATTTTCCATGTACATTTGGCGATGCTGATCTCGCGCGTGGAGAAACGCGGGTTGATCGACAGCATCTTCACGGGCTATAAGGTGATCCCGGCCGAGGAACTGGAGGAAGAAGAGCGCCACGCCATCGCGGGAGAGCCATGACCGCGGTGCTGGGCTTGGGCAACCTGGTGCACGGCGACGATGGCGTCGGGGTTCACGCGATCGAGCGGCTGCAGCGCGATCCGCGCTTGCCGGAGGGGGTTGTGCTGCTGGACGGCGGCACGCAAGGCTTGAGCCTGGCCGGTCACATCGCGGGATTCAGCCGGTTGCTGGTGATCGATGCGGTGGATGCGGGCGCGCAGCCCGGAACTTTGATGCGGTTCGAAGGCGACGCGCTGGCGGGGTTGCCGGGTAAGCCGAGCGTCCATCAATTAGGCTTTGCCGATTTAATGATCGCGATGAAGCTGTTGGATGAGGCGACGCCGGAGCTGGTGGTGTTCGGGGTGCAGCCATTGACGACCGAATGGAGTGCGGAGCTGAGCGATCCGGTGCGGGGGGCGATGGCGGGATTGGTGGATGCGGTGGTGGACCAGTTGGAGGTTTGGGAGGGGTCGGCGGCGCCCGTAGCTTAGTTTACATAATATGTGTTATCGGAAGTTTCCTGCGGGCGCTTCCAACTGGACAGCTCTACAAAGAATAGCCGACGTAGCCCCCCAACTTAAAGAAGCCGAACTCCGAATCGCCCTCCTCTTGGCGGCCGTCGCCGAAGCCACCAACTCCACCGACCTCCGCCTAAGTAGTAGAAACATCGCCAAAGCCACCAAGCTCGCCCGATCCGCCGTGGTCCGCGCCATCGACTCGCTCACCAACCGCCAACTCCTCCTCACCACCCGGCAAGGGACCGCAACCCGCCCGAGCGCCTACCAGCTGAACTTCCTTCTCACCGCAAAAATGGGTGGTCCCCTAACATGACCACCCTCCGACGTTTTGAACGAGGCCGAGCGCCGCCTCATCAAGCCCCTTTGCCATGAAACTAGCATTTTGCTAGGATTGAATTTGAATGTCATCAGCAAGCGTGGGCTCTTCGAACGAGCCGCCAAGTTCCCGGATGCCAAATCCGCTCTTCAGGTTTGGCTCACCACGGCAATCGGCGCGGACTGGCGGAATCTCGACGACGTTTGCAAGACGTTTCCGAAGACTGGTATGGTTGGTGACCTCGCGATTTTCAATATTCGTGGCAACAAGTATAGGCTGATCGTCCGCATGATCTTTCGCTACAAACGAATCTATATCAAAGGAGTTCTCACGCACGCTGAGTACGACAAAGGAGCTTGGAAGAAATGGCTGTAGCCAGCGCCACAATCAATAAGAACCGATATGGCAAGCTGCTCGCCCAAACCTTGCCGCGTGTTATCAAGTCCGAACGGGAAAATGAACGGATACTGGCCGCGCTAGAAGAACTTGACACGCAGGACCGCGAGTTAACCCCGGAAGAAGAAAGCCTCGCCGAACTTATGACCCTGCTCGTCAGGCAGTTCGAGGATTCGAAATATCCGCTGGGGCACGCTGAGCCGCTCGAAGCGCTACGAATTCTCACCGAGGATCGTGGGCTTCGCCAGCGGGATCTGATTCCCGTATTCGGATCATCCAGCGTCGCCTCCGACGTGTTCAATGGAAAGCGAGCCATCAGCAAGGCACAGGCGCGCCGGCTCGCGGAATACTTTCACGTCCCTGTGAGTTTATTCATTTAATCGTGCCGGAGCGCCACAACCGGATCCACGCGCGCGGCCCGGATCGCCGGAAGCAGACATGCGGTAAACGCGCATGTAGCTAGAACCAGCGTCGCCGCCGCAAAAGTTGCCGGATCGTGCGGCTTTACGCCGTACAACAGATTGCTGACCAGCTTGGCGAGCATCCAGGCCAGGCCAATTCCGAGAACGAGTCCGATCAACACCAGCGTCATTCCTTCCCCGATCACCATCCGGAGCAAGGTCGCGCGCCGGGCGCCGAGCGCGACTCGAATTCCCAGTTCCCTGGTCCGCCGGATCACGGTGTATGCCATCATCCCGGAAATCCCAACCGCCGCGAGCGTGAGCGCGACGAAACCGAACATGCTGAGCAGCGTGGCGGCGAATCGCTGCCGGCCGGCCGATTGCAGAATCGTTTCGGAAAATGCGCTGACGTCGGTGATCGGCTGTTCTTTATCCAAACTCCGAAGCGCCGCCGACGCTTCGCGCGCGGCAATGCCCGGCGCGGCCTGCGACCGGACGACGAAGGTCATGAAATTTACCGGCATCTGCGCCGCCGGAACATAAACCTCCGGCATCACAAAAACTCCCGTGCCATACTGCGGAACGTCGGGGACAACGCCCACCACTTCCAAAACTTCGTGCGCGGAATACTGCACGTGGATCAGTTTTCCAACCGAGCTTCCGGGGCCGAGAATCGACGACATGCTCTGATTCACGACAGCCACCGCGCGGCTGCCGGCATTATCCAGACTGGTGAAGGCGCGGCCGGCCAGCAGCGGCATTTGCATGGCGTTGAAATAGCCGGGTGTGATCATGTTGAGCGCCGTCCAGGGGTGCTGGCCTCCTGCAGCGTGTCCATCTCTCCAATAAGGCGATGTCCAGCAGGTGCCTCCGAACGGCGGACACATGACAGCGCCGGATGAGACGACGCCTGGTTGCCGGGCGAGAAGATCGACCGCGCCGGTGAAGTAGCGCAGGCTGCCCTGGCCGTCCGAGTTGGGACGCGCAACGCTGAACGAGATCAGATGATCGGGGCGAAAGCCCGGATCGGCATGCAGCATTCCAAAAACGCTTCGCAGCAGGAGTCCAGCGCCGGTAGCGAGCACCAATGCAATAGCCACTTCGCCGACGAACAGCGCGGAACGGAATCGCCGCCCTGCCCCGCCCCCGTCTCCTTCACGCAGCGCGCGATTCAGACGCGAGAATCTGGTTTGCAAAACCGGGGCGCATCCGAACGCGAGCGCCGCAGCGAGGGAGGCTGCCAGCGTGAAAAGAAGCACGCGCGTGTCGACATGTGCATCGGATAATCCCGGCGCACGATACGGCGAGAGCCGAACTAACGGCGCAACGCTCCAATTTGCCCAAAGCGCTCCCACGATTCCGCCAGCGAGCGCGAGCAGCACGCTTTCCGTGAGAAGTTGCCGCAACAGACGTCCGCTGCCTGCGCCGAGCGACGCACGAACGGCGAACTCCCGCTGCCGCGACGAAGCGCGCGCCATGGCGAGATGGGCGACATTGGCGCAGGCAAGCAGCAGCACCAATGCAGCCGCGCCGAACAGCATGAGGAGTTCGGGACGAATCGCGCCGAGGAGCAATTCTGGTAGCGGCGATAGCTTTGCGGCTTCGTTCTTGTTCGACGCCGGATACGCTTCCGCCAATCGCTTCATGATCGCGTTCATGTCAGCGCGAGCGGTGTCGACCGAGACTCCGGGACGCAGTCTCGCAAAAGCAAGCAATCCGGGATGATTCGCGCGGTTGCTGAAACTTTCAGAACCGCCCAGCATGCGGCGCAGCGGAAGATAAATTTCGGCATCCACCTGCGGAAGCCGGGATTCGGGACCGAGAACGCCCGCCACGTTCACCGCGAATCCTTCCACCTCGACACTTTTGCCTTCCAGGTTCGGATCGCCCGCGAGCGCTCGCTGCCAGAGCGCGTAGCTGATCACCGCAACCGCAGGTGCGCCGGGACGATCATCCGAATCAGAAAGAAGGCGGCCGAGGAACGGCTGCGTTCCGAGCACGGAAAAGAGCGACGAAGAAACGAAAGCGGCCGGAACCATGGTGGGCGTTCCGTTTTGGCGCAGCTTCACTTTGTTCGGTTGAAAAACGCCGATATCTTCGAAAACATGATTGCCCGCGCGCCAATCGAGATAGTCCGGCCACGATGCGTTCAGATACGGCGCTTCCGGCAGCGCTTCGTGGATCGCCACCAGGCGCGAGGCGTCGCGGAACGGGAGCGGTTTCAGCAGAACTGCGTCGACGACCGAAAAAATCGCAGTGTTGGCGCCAATGCCGAGAGCGAGAGTGGCGATCGCGACGGCGGTAAATCCGGGAGCGCGGCGCAGCTGACGCAGCGCGTAGCGAGCGTCGTACATAACGGATTCCAGAGTTGTCCAGCTCCACATTGCGCGAGTCTCCTCCTTCACGCGGCTTGTATTCCCGAAATCCCGCTGCGCCCGGAAACGAGCGTCCACGGGCGATGCGCCGCGCTCGGTGTGCAATTTTTGTTCTTCGCTGAGATGGAACCGGATCTCTTCGTCGAGCTCGCTTTCTTCGGAGCGGCGCCGCAGGATCCAGGGCCCCAGTTTCATAATGCAGGCTTCATGACGCGGGCAATCGCTTCCACCATGCGATTCCAGCGGGATTCTTCAGCAGAAAGTTGCTTGCGGCCGCGCGCGGTCAAGCTGTAATAGCGGGCGCGCTGCTTATTTTCGGTGATCTTCCACTCCGCTTCGATCCAACCCTGTTTGCGCAGCCTGTGCAGCGCCGGATAAAGCGAGCCGTGCTCGATCTGCAGAGCGTCCAAAGAGCTGGCGCGGATGGCCTGCCCGATGCCGTGCCCGTGCTGCGGACCCCATTGCAGGGTCCGCAGGATCATCATGTCGAGCGTGCCTTGCAGGAGTTCGATGCGATCCGGGTTCGATTCTTTGGCCGACATCTCCTGGTAGAAGACATTCTACCACATGGGTGGTCGGATGTCTACTACTTTCGAATCGGGTCGGCCGATTTCTTTTCTTCGGCGCCGGCCAACGAAGTAAAATGAACGTTGGGCACAATTTATACTCGTAGACAATTGGTGGAAGCGCGCCAGCAGTGGAAGCGCGACGGCCGAAAGGTGGTTTTCACCAATGGCTGCTATGACATCCTGCATCCTGGCCACATGCGGTTACTCGAAAGCGCGCGGTCGCTGGGCGATGTTCTCATCCTGGCGTTGAATACGGATGCGAGCGTCCAGCGCTTGAAAGGACCGACGAGGCCACTGATTCCCGAGAACGAACGAGCCGAACTCGCCGCCGCCCTTGCGGCAGTAGACGCCATTACTTTTTTTGACGAAGACACGCCGCGCGAGCTGATTGCCGAGGTGCTGCCAGATATCCTGATCAAAGGCGCCGACTGGGCGCACTTCATCGCCGGCCGCGAAGAGGTGGAAGCCGCGGGAGGCCGGGTTTTGGCCTTGCCACTCGAACCCGGCTACTCCACCACTGGGATATTGGAAGAAGTGCTGACGCGCGGTTAAACAGCCGCGAATCTACGGAAGCGCGTTTCGCTGTCTACGAATATGCCTGGGTTACTGTTCGGACGCCCGCCGGCGGCGCGAGAAGTATAGGCCCGCGAACAGGATCAATCCCGCGATCAGCGCAACGTTGCGAGGTTCGGGAACCGGTGACGAAAAGAAAGTCACCGCCGGATCGTAACCTTGCCAATTGTTGGCATCCAGCCGGAACGTCCCGGTTCCCCCTGCGCCACCGTCTCCGTAGTTGGCCGCGGTGCTGGTATTCCAATAAGCGGAGTTCGGAGAGATGTCGGTTCCGACAAACGGAGTGACTGGATTTGTCCCATCTCCCAGAAGGCCAAAGTTCAGCGAATCGTACGGCCCATCTGTTCCGATGGGATTTGCCCCCCAGGTCTCCGTATTAAACGCGAGTCCGTAAATGAACTGTTGGGGCACGGCGACATTTCCGAGATCGAACGTCACCACTTGGGCCAAACCGTTGTAGCAATTCCCATCGCCCGCGCGATAGGCCGTTCCGCAGCCAGCCGACGCTTCCGGTCTCCAGGCAATTGTTGCGTCATGGTGGTGGAGGTAATCAAGGAACCTACGGAGTCTGCCGGGCCTAGATTGTATAGGTTCAGTGTGAGGGGAACCGTGAAACCGGTGGAAGTTCCAACCGTTTCGTAAGTGGATTCGAGCGCCCAGTCGCTCATTAATACCTGCGCGGAACCCAACGTCGCGCCGTTGGTGGAAAGATCAACGCCCTGACCAAACTCAGCGGTTTGGGTGGCCTGATATCCGAGGCTGGGAACATTCGGAGGAATTGGCGACGGCATTGTGCTGTAAACTACATCAGCCATCGCTGGAATCGCGAGGAAGAAGCCTACCGCTAACACGGTTGAGCTCATAAAATGTTTTGAATACAAAAAGCACGGTATTTTTCATCAAGGGTGTTATAGAAATGCAGGGCTACTCTGCCTAGTACTTTTACAATTAACGACGTTAGATCGTACCAGTACGGATAGGAGAAAGGCCCCAAATGGCGCTTTTCCTTTACACTCTCTTACGACCGCACTACATTTTGGACGGCGAGCGCGCCTGCGTGAGCCCCACGCTAGAATAGAAATCGAAACGCGCCCGCTTCCGTGACCCATCCCGCCATTCGCGATCTTTTTCAATCCCTCAGCCGTGACGCCGCTTTCCAGGACGTCGTCGGCCGGCTGCTTCACGACTCACATGCGCGCCAATCGCTCTCCGGGTTGACCACCACCGCGAAAGCGCTCTACCTGGTGCTCCTTTGGCAGGCCACTGAACGCAACATCGTGGTCGTGGTGGATGGCAACAAAGAGGCCGAAACGCTGGGCGAGCTGGTGGAAACGTTTTTCAATCTTTTGGTTTCGGGCGATCTGCCGCGCCCGCTCATCATCCCTTCGCTCGACGTGCTTCCTTCGCAGCGACTTTCGCCGCACAGCGAAATTTGCGAACAGCGCGCGGTGGGATTGTGGCGCTTGGCCGCGCGTAAAACCAGTATCACCATTACTCCAGTTGCATCGGCTCTCTTGCGGACGGAGGCGGCGGAGTTCTATCGGCAGCTCGCGCTGGTACTTCGCTCCGGCGAAGAAATCCCGCTGGAAGATCTGCTCGCGCATCTGGAAAGCATCGGCTATGAAAAGCGTGATCCGGTGGAAATGGTGGGCGAATACTCATTGCGCGGCGGCATCCTGGATATTTTTCCAGCCGAAGCGTCGCAGCCGATCCGGATCGAACTGTTCGGCGATTTGATTGAGTCGATCCGGCGGTTCGACGTGGAAACCCAACGCTCAGTCATGAAAGTTGCGGAAACCACGCTGCTGCCGCTGGTGGAATATCCGAGATCGAAAGAATTGTGGCAGCAGATCGCGGATGAAACCGAAGTGCCTACGCCTGGCGATCCGTTTCCCGGCTGGGAATTTCTGGTCCCGCTGGTGCGCCCGCGCAAGCACTCGTTGTTTTCGCTCGGCGAGAATCCGCTGATTGTTTTGGATGAACCGGAACAAATCGCCGCAGCCGCGACGCGACTCTGGAAGCGGCTGGACGATCCGGATCGGCCATTTCCCTGCCCTCCCGAGCAAAATTTCTACACGTGGCCAGAACTTCACGACAGTCTGTCGGGGAAAGCAGAACTGTCGCTGAGCGAGCTCGAAATTGTCAGCCCCGAGTCCCCAGTCCCGGGCCCCACGACTCTTTCCAGGCCGTCGCTCGCGTTTCACGGCAGCGTTCAAGCCGCCGTCGCCGAAGCGCGCAACCTGGTGGAACAAGGCTATCGCGCGGTATTCTTCGCCAAATCACTGGGCGAAGTAGAACGGCTCGCGGATATTTTCCAGGAGTACTCCGTTCCCTTCCAACTCGGTCTTGATCCCGCGGACGCCACGCGTCCTTATCTTGCCGAGCGGTCTTACGTCGCCGGCGCGGCCGCCAGCACGCTGCTGGTCAAAGGAATGGTCCGCCGAGGCGTGGTCTTTCCGGAAGCACGCATCGCGGTTTTTGGATCCGAAGATCTTTTCGACACATCCGATCTCATCGCTCAGCCCATGCCGGGCAAAGCGCAACTGGCAGCGTTCGCGGCCGATCTGGCGGATTTGAAGCCGGGCGATTACGTCGTGCACGTCACGCACGGCATCGGTCGCTTCGTGGGAACGCGCGAGATCACGCAAGGCGATAACAAGGGCGACTTCATGCTGCTGGAATATGCGGCGGATGCCAAGCTTTATGTGCCGCTCACGCGCATGGATCTGATCCAACGCTATCGCGGCGCAGGCGAAGGGTCGGCGCCACCGCTCGACCGGTTGGGCGGCGCCACCTGGTCGCGTACCAAATCGCGCGTAAAAACCCGCATGCGCGACATGGCGGATGAGCTTTTGAAGCTTTACGCCCAGCGCCAGATGGCGGAAGGTTTCAGCTTTTCTCCCGACAGCAACTGGCAGCGCGAGTTCGAAGACGCATTCGAATACAAAGAGACAAAAGACCAGCTGGGCGCAATTCGCAGCATCAAGAAGGATATGGAAAGCGGTCATCCGATGGACCGGCTGCTGTGCGGCGACGTCGGCTACGGAAAAACGGAGGTCGCCATGCGCGCCGCCTTCAAAGCGCTAGGCGATGGCAAACAGGTTGCAGTGCTCGCGCCCACTACCGTGCTCGCATTCCAGCACTACGAGACGTTCAAGCGCCGCTTCGCCGCGTTTCCGGTGCAGGTGGAAATGCTCAGCCGGTTTCGTGACAAGAAAGAGATCGCCGAAGTCTTACTTGGGTTGGCCGAAGGCAAGGTGGACATCGTCATCGGCACGCACCGCATTCTTTCGCAGGACGTCCAGTTCAAAGATCTCGGATTGCTCGTGGTAGATGAAGAGCAGCGCTTCGGCGTCCGCCATAAAGAACGAATCAAGCAACTCAAGCACAACGTGGACGTGCTGACGATGACTGCTACCCCGATCCCCCGCACTCTGCACATGTCGCTGCTGGGCTTGCGCGATATGTCGGTGATCGAAACTCCGCCCAAGGATCGGCTGTCGATCCACACCGTGGTGGCGCACTACGATCCGAAGCTGATCAAAACTGCTATCGAGCAGGAATTAAGCCGTGGCGGACAGGTCTACTTCATCCACAATCGCGTGGACAGCATCTTTTCTCGCGCAGCTTCGATTCAGGAAATGCTGCCCGACGTTCGGATCGGTGTCGGCCATGGACAGATGGGCGAAGCGGAACTCGAGAAGGCGCTGCTCGGATTTATGCGCCACGAGTACGACGTGTTTGTGTGCACAACGATCGCAGAGAATGGCCTCGATATCCCGCTGGCCAACACCATGCTGATCGAAAACGCCGAGCGCTACGGACTTTCGGAGCTGTATCAATTGCGCGGGCGCGTCGGCCGTTCGAATCGGCGCGCGTATGCCTATCTGTTGATCCCGCAAGACACCGAGCTGAGCGAGATCGCACGCAAGCGGCTGGCGGCGCTCAAGGAGTTTAGCGACCTGGGCGCCGGCTTCAAAATTGCTGCGCTCGATCTGGAGCTGCGCGGCGGCGGCAACATCCTGGGTGGCCAGCAGCACGGACACATCGAAGCGGTCGGTTTCGACATGTATGTCCGGCTGCTCGAAGAGACGGTACACGAATTGAAGGGCGAAGAAGTTCCGCTAGAAGTCCACTCGACGCTGAATCTGGGACTGGACATCCGCATCCCGTCGAATTACATCGCCGATGAGCACCAGCGACTGCGGGCATACAAGCGGATCGCCGACGCGGTGAGCCCCGAGAACGGCGCCGAGCTTCTGGCGGAGCTCGAAGATCGTTACGGTCCCGTTCCCGACTCGGTTCGCCATCTGCTTAAATTCTCGGTGCTAAAGAGTGCGGCACAAAAGCTGGGAATCGAAGCGATCGACCGGAAACAAGGCGCGCTTAACGTGAAATTCCATGCGGGGGCGCGCATAGATCCGAATCGTCTAATGAACCTCGTCAAGGAAACCGAAGGCGCGCAGTTCACGCCGTCCGGGGTGTTGCGGATTCCCTTGGATGGCGCGAGCGATCCGGCGAAAGTACTTGACCTGTTGGATCGAAGATTGGAACAATTGAAAACTTGATCCGTTGCTCGTTTGCAGGTTGCGCAGAATCAGAACGAGAAACGAGAAACGAGATTTAACAATGCGTTCGTCCGTCTCGCTCCGCTGGGTTGCGATCACCATCTTCATCTTTTCGTCGGTACTGAATTATCTGGATCGCCAGGTGCTGGCCACCATGGTCACCATCAAAGGCTTTCCGTTCTCCGCCGACTACGGGACGGCTCTCTCGGTATTTTCCATCGCCTATGCGCTGAGCGCGCTGTTCATTGGATGGTTTGTGGATCGCGTCGGATTGAACCGTGGCATCGCGATCTCGGTTTTCGTCTGGGCTGTGGCGAGCTTCGGGACCGGAATGTCGCACAACGTCACCGAGCTGTTGCTGTGGCGCGCGCTGCTTGGTGTTGCGGAAGCCAGCGGCGTTTCGGCTACGGGAAAAGCGGTCGGAATGTATCTTCCGCCCAAAGAGCGTGCCACGGGAACCGCTTTTTCGCAACTCGGTTTAAGCCTCGGTGCAGGCTTGGCGCCGCGCTTCGCAGTGCTGTTCGCCGACAAATACGATTGG
>DATGIH010000205.1:0-11387 GCA_035295865.1 Bryobacteraceae bacterium | reverse complement strand
CTGGAATCCGGCAGGGTCGAGGACTGGAATCTTCCGAAGCTTTTCGCCGGGGCGTTCTTGTTGACGTGGGCCTCCGGCCTCCACTACTACGCGGCTGCGGCATTTCTGGGCGTGTCTGTCTACATGGTATGGGCGCTGGTTAGCCTGGGTTGGAAAAATGGATGGCCGCGCGTTGCGGCGCTATGCGCGGGCGGATGCCTATTCGGTATTCCGTACATGGCGTTCTATCTGGCGCCGTATTTCAAGAAAATCTGGATGGCGGTGCAAGCGAACCAAGGCAATCAGGGTGTCATGGTGGCACTGCGCACACAATTCGACTGGTACCGGAAGTGGTCGCAACTGGATTACATTCCCGCATTGTTGAGAAAACCATTCGGATGGGGCATTCCGCTGTTGGTTTACTCCACGGCGATCCTCGCGTCGATCCGCTCCACGCGCGGATTGGCCCTGGCGGCTCTTCCTTTGCAGCTTTTTCTATTCGCATTCGCGTCGCACAAGTTATCCAGCTACTTTATCCACGAAGTGGGCATCTTCGCCGCGGCCGTGGCTGTTGGATCGATTGTGCTGGCGGATTATTTGTTGCGCCGCTTCAAGCAAACGCGCTTGCAGAATTTTCTGCTGCCCGCCGCTGCGTCGCTGATGGTGGCGTATCTCATCGCTGCCAATCCGGCGCTGCGAGGGGCCACCGTGGCCGAGCAGGCGAGCGTGCACGAAGCCGATATCGCGCGCGCCGCATCGCGCAGCATCCTGGGGCCGCACGCAAAAGTGGCTGGACGGTTAGGCGCCTGGTATTCATCGGGTGGCGAATATTGGTGGGACATCGAAAGCGACATGCTGAGAGCCGATCCCATGAATCCGGCAACGTATTTTTCCAACTTCGATGCGGTCGCCGAATACACCCACATGAGCGACGCGACGCAAAACTCGAGCATCAGCTCCTGGTACGCGAACGGCACCCTCAAGCTGCGCGGATTCTTCTTCGGGGAAACTAACGAACAGCTTCAGATCGTGCTCTTGACCGCTCGATCCGCGCCGCACGTTGTCGGATACGCGGCCAGAAATCATCAGCTTTTCCGATTCGAAGAACAAGCGGACGGCGATTATGAGACGCTGTCCGCGGTTTGCCCGATGACGCCCGAGCTTCAGCAGGACCATTGGGGAAATCGATGGGACGGCACCTTTTCCTCGATGCTGCGCCTTCCAGTGCGGAATTCGGAACCCGCCAGCGTGGTGCTTACCGTAGTGGCGCCGCGCATGCTGGCAGAACCGGCGGGCTGGATGGCGCGCTCCTGCAGGAGCATCGGCAAAGTACCAGGCACGCTGCTACTGGCGGATCGAGACTGGCTGATCGCGTCGTTACGTCGCGACGATTTACCGATGAAATTCCCGCGCGACATGGAAAGTCTGCCTGGCTACACAGGTCAAGGTTTAAACAGCGCAATGACGCCGCCCACGGAATCAGTGCGGTCGAACCAATTCCTCTCGCTGGCGGCAATTCAACCAACCACTCCCCAAGCGCTGGTGGCGCGCGTCCCACAAATTCGGATCACGACGCCTGCCGCCGGCGGGTCGTTTGCGGCACAGATTCCGATCGCCGGCCGGCAGTCCGCGCCGGGGCCATGCTGGGTGCAGCTTCGGCTGCGCGTGTTGTCCGGCCGAATCGGGTTTGCCACGTACAACATCCGCGATGGAATCCTTGAGCGCACATCCGCACCTGTCTCGAAGAGCGTGCAACCCATGGATGTCGTCCTTCCAGTACCCGATCTTCGGAAAGCTACATCGATTGTGATTTTCAACGACGGTGATTCTTCGGCTACCGTTGACGTGTTGGATGCCACCGTTTTGACGGCAAGCTCAGCGCGGCACCAGTAGCGCGGCGTCCAGCACTTCCACCTGCGAACTGATGGACGTCTCGTTGGTGACGATAATTCCAGTGGCTGTGTGAAAATCGGGAACCCGCAAAGCCACGGTCTGTGGTTCGCGCGCCGCGCCGATTGCGAGGGTATGCGCTAGTCCGCCCGTCTTCGAGTTGAACGCTTGAAAGCCGACGCTGCCGGAAATCACGCGCAGCTTGAGCTGCACCCAACAAGCACCCTTGATGGTATTCGCATGCTGCACAGGGATGTATCCGCAGAAAGCGCCGGGGCTCGGCAGCATGGTCATGCGATGTTCCGGTCCGGGATCCATTTGGACGCCATTCCAGGCTTGCATGCCAGAAAGATCGATGATGCGATCCACACGCGTCGCGTCCGTAGGTGGAATCTCGGCTGGCGGCAATCCAACACCGGTGTAGCCCGGCAGCTGGTCCAGAGTTTTGTAGAAGTGCATCGGCACGTCCTCGCGGCGAAGCTTCTCCACCATGGCCTTGCGATCCGCTAACAGCACGTTTCCCGATGTTCGCGAGAGAGTTCGGCAGGAGCGGCCGATCCAATCCGCCGGCGCAGGCGAGGTGCGAGGCGCCAGTACGATCGCGATAACGCGTCCGGCGTCGGGCGAACTCGCCGGAATTTCCAGCACCGTGAGAAACACGTTGGGCCAGTATCTATACCAACCCCATTTACTGATGCCGCCTTCTTCCGACTGCGGACAAACCGCTGCGATCATCTCATAACTTCCAGCCGGATCCTGCTGAAACCGGTAGAGCTGATTTTGGCGAGCCGCATAACCAACCAACTGCGCCGGTGCGTTGACGTTCAGCAGCACCATACGGAGCTGATCGTTGGTGTCGCCGATATAGAATCCCCGCAGCTTCAACGTTCCATCGGCGAACCAGCCGGTGACCGACGCGCTGTTTGGGCCGACGCAAGATCCGGGGCAATCCACCATGGCATCGAAATTCGAAGCGTAAGCTTTTGGATCGTAGCCTAAATATCCGAGCTGAATGTCGCCCTGCGTGTCGTAGAAATGCGCAGCGCCGGAGGCGAACCACTGTCCCCAATCGCCTCCGACGCGCGCGTTGGGACCGAGAATCTCGCGCGTGGCGGCGCGTGCAGTTTCCGATTCATGAATGCGGGGTTCCAGCGTCAGGGTAGCGGCTTTCAGCACGGGACTGCCGATCGCCAGATGCAACGCCAGCACGATCGCGGCCGCCGGCATGACAAGCGCCTGTATTGTTTTCGGCAGTCGCAGCGAGACGCGATCGAGAAGCACTAGGACTCCGATCGCTAGGGCTGCTCCAAACAACGCCACTTCATGGATTAGATACTGGCTTAACTTGTGCCATGCGAAAAAATACAAAAACACTTGAAGCGGGAGCGCAGCCAGGGCCAAGCCCCGCGTCCAGGGCATAGCTGCAAGAATGGCGGTGGAGTAAAGCATCAGAGGAAGGCGCCACGACATGACTTTCACGGCGATTGCGATATGAGTCGCGAAGCGAACCCAATCGCCGTACATGTCGCGATGCCAGAGCATCGAGGCACGGAGCGCGCCTTCGCCAGGAGTGACGCCCAGCACGAACTCGATCGCCTTACGGTAAGGCCACAGATAGAAAACCGCGTAAGGAATTCCGAAAAGGCACCCACCCACGCCGAGCGCGATCAGAGGCTGCTTCGCCTTTTTCCATCCGAGGCTGATTACGGCCCATACCGCGTAAACTAAAACACCAAGGAACGAGAACGCGGCGTAGTAATGTACGCCGGACGCCCAGGTCAGCAGCAGTGCGCCGGCTCCGAGGCTACGCCAATTCCAGTTGTCCAGCCGTCCGGATTCAAGTAACACCAATCCGCAAAACCAAGCAGCGTGGACGTGGCCTTCCGGACGAGTTCCGAACATTTCGGTCCAGGGCATGGAATTGGCTGCCGCGCAGAGATATCCGATGGAGAACAATAATCCGAGTTTTACGGCGTTGGGAAATGCTCCGCGCACGATGCAAATAATCGTCAATAGAAACAACAACACTGTGGGCGTCGCTTCGGCGTAGTAGATCGAGAGACCCATCCGGCACAACGTTCCTACTAAGTAAGTGTGAATCGGCGGATGCGTAATGACCGGTTGATCGAAGAACCAGCCTGCAACATAAGAGGGGAAGGTGAGTTTGCCGAAATGCGCCAGCATATACGGCGGATTTTGGAAGCCTAACTCATCCACCCAACCGCCGCGATCAATGCCGTAACCCGCAACCAGCACCAGCACCGCGACGAATCCCGCAAAAAAGAGCACCGATTTGCCGCTAAAAGTTTCGTTGGCGAGTTGGACACGAGTCCGGCGAAGGCGCTTCGCGTCGTGCGCTTCGTCCGCCAAAGCCGCGGGTAAGCTTCGGGACATTACCATCTAATCTACAGCAGCGCGGGCCGCATGTCTGTTCGTGTAAAATCGCATTCGTATACATGCCCCTGGCTTACGCGCTCGCGAGCTTCACCATCGTTGCATGCCTGGGATATGGACTTGGCCTCGCAAGAGTTTTGAAAATCGGCGGAAATCTGGGTGACGCTGGCGTTCTGGGATTACTTTCGTTGGCCATCCTCGGGTGCGTGCTTCATTTTTTCGTGGCGTTGTCAACGACCGTTCAAATAATCACACTCGGCGCCGGGATCGCTCTTGCCGCGGTGCTTTGGCGTGACATACTCGCGCGTTTCAGGGAGAATCCGATAGCGATTTTCGTTGGGCTCTCGGCATTTCTTCACAGGCAGGCGTTCACGTTCTACGACACAGGCCTTTACCATCTGCAAACATTTTTGTGGAACAGCCAATTCCCGATTACGCCGGGCTTGGGAAACCTGCACGGAAGGCTGGCGTTCAACTCTATTCTGTTCGTACTCGCTCCGCTGGACGATCGCGCAGAAATCGGCTGGATCTCGAATCTCGTGTTACTGGTGTTCGTTTTGATGTCCTGCTACGCCCGGCTCTCAGCGGTCGCGCGGCAGAGCGCTGAATTCTGGTTCCTCACCATTGCGACGCTTCTTTTGGCTCTCGCTCCCGCGGAACTGTATTGGTCCGGAGTATTGAACGGCGACGGGTTCTCGGCGATATTAGTCGTCTATTGGTTCTCTGTCTTGCTTACATTCCCGGCAGGGCCCCGAATGAACCTCGTCTTGTTGCTGCTTGCCGCCGTTTTCGCGATCACCATCAAATTGAGCACCGCGCCGCTGTTGATCCTGACGCTCATTCTGCTATGGCTGCATCGGAAGACTCCGGATCTTCGCCTAGCCGCCCCGATTATCTTGTCAGGCGTTTTGCTGGTCGCATGGCTGATCCGCGGCGTGGTGCTTTCCGGATGCGCGATCTATCCGGTGCCTCAAACGTGCGATGCGAATCTTCCCTGGGCGGTGACGCGCGCGCAAGCCGCTTACGAGCTACTCGGAATCAAATCGTGGGCCCGAACACCGCATCGCATCGATTATGACAACGTCATGGGCAATTGGGGCTGGCTGCAAGGATGGGCAGTCCGCACTTTTGACGATTGGAGCGCACGATTGCTCGCCGCAGGAGTCGCCGCCGGGTTGGTATCGGTCTCTCTTGGCGTCCGTGTCAGCCGTTGGATGGCGATGGCCGTCGGAGCCGCGTTGATCTGCCTGTTGTACTGGTTCTCGAGCGCGCCGGACGTCCGCTTCGGCAGCGGATACCTCGCCACTGCGGGAATCCTAGGTCTCAGCATCGCGGCCGCGGCCTACTTCGCGCATTTCGAAGGTTCCAATTTCGCGCGCCGTCTCACCATCGAGGCGATCGCGGTCGGAATGATCATCGGGGCTGCAGGCATCAAGAAATCCGGAAATTCCTGGACCGTGAAGAGCCCGCCTAGCTTCGTTAGCATGACCGCGCCCAATGGCAAGCCCATTTGGGTTCCACAAGTAGTGGATCAATGTTGGGATCATCAACTGCCCTGCACTCCGTATTTTCATCCTGACGACTTGCCGCGAGTGCGCTGGAGATGATGGCGGCACCGGCCAGCCCGCGCAGCGCGATGGATCGCAGAAGCGTATTTCTTTTCGCCTGCTTTGTCGCTGCGCTGGTTTTAATCTCGGCCTATTGCACCGATCGAGATGGCGCGGTGGATGAAACCGGGTTTCTCAACCCGCCCTACATGCTGGCGCATTTTGGCCGCCTCACGTTCCCCGTTTTTCCCTTCAATGGATTCTTCGACCTTCCTGTGATCACGCATCCGCCGGTACACACGCTTTGGATCGGCCTACTTTGGCGGGCCGGTTTCACTCCGTATTACGCCGAAGCGACACCCACCGTGCTGCTGATGTTGTTGTCGATCGCGATCGTGGTGCGCAGCGCGTTCCCAACGGCAGTGAAACTGGGCTGGCTCTTCTCCATTGCATATCTCGCGGCAAGTGGAGAAGGATTGACGCTCTGCTACGGATCGCGGCCCGAAGGAGAAATTCAAGCGGCATGGATGTGCGGCCTGCTTCTGCTCGAGACAGGCCGGCTTGAGGATTGGAACCGGCTGAAACTTGCAGCGGGCGCTCTTTTTTTCACATGGGCATCAGGCACGCACTACTACGCCGGGCCGGCCGCGGCAGGAGTGCTGGTCTACTTGGTATGGGCTATTTGGAAACTCGGGTGGAAGCAAGCTAAGCCGCGTGTGATCGCGATGTGCGTGGGCAGCGGATTGTTTGTGATCCCCTATTTCGCGCTCTACGTGATCCCATATTTTCACGAAATCTCCACCACCATTCGGAATACGGTGGGTCAAGGCGGGGTCGCACTCTCTATGCAAAGGCACTTTGCGCTCTACAAGAATTGGGCGCAGGAAACTTATCATCCCGAACTGATCCGCAAGATGATGGGCCTCGGAATTCCGCTTCTGTTATTTTCGACGGCGATTTTGGCGGCCATTCGATCCACGCGCGGCGCCGCGCTGGCCGCTTTGCCGCTGCAGCTCGGCGTATTTCTTCTGGTGTGGCGCAAGATGCCGTACTATATTGTGCACGAATCCGTCTTTTTCGCCGCTGCGGTGGCGATTGGCGCACTCGTTTTGGTTCACACCGCAATTGCGCGATGGGCGCCGAAAGTTGAACGTGCATTTGCTCCCGCCGCTGCCATTGTGCTTGTGGTGTGCGCCGCCAAGGGCAGCGCAACTTTAGCCAACGCGCGCATTACTCTTTCGCCGAGAATAAACGAGATGGAATTGGCGCATGCGGCCGGACAACGCATGCTCGGGACCCACGCGCGCATGGGCGGACGCTGGTGGGCCTGGTATGCATCCGGGGCCGAGCATTGGTATGACGTGGAGCGCGACTTGAACCTCGGCTTTCTGGAGTTCGATCCGCTGATCTACATGCGCAACCTCGATGCTCTGGAGGTGTGCCCTTCCATGGATTCTCCCGGACGGCCCACCGCCTGGTATGCCGACGGCACGTTGAAACTTCGCGGATTCTATTTCGCGGAAACCAATACTACGCTGCGCTGCGTTTTACTCAACGAAAAAGGCATTTCGCCCCTCGTTGGGTATGCGATGGTGAACAACCAGATCTATCGATTCGAACAAAGCGAGCTGGGCGATTACGAGCTGCTGTCCGGAGTGTGTCCGCCCGGCTCGCCGGATTGGTCCGCTCCAAGAAACGGTGTGTTCACCGTGACTTTCGCGATTCCGGAAGCAAAGGATAAGCTAATCGCGATAATGGGGCCGCGCCGTTTTCTCGCGCCGCAAGGGCAGATCGGCGTAGGCTGCCGCGAAGTCTCTCGCATCCGAGGCACGTTTCTATTGGATGAGTGGCCCAGCCTGCTCGATTGGTCGCGCAAGAATAGTCCGCCGATGCGCTTTTATCGCAATATTGAAGATATGCCGCGCTACCAGGGCGTTGGCTTACCGGCGCAATCGAAGGTGCCGCCGGATCTAGCACCGGTAGGAGGCCTGACCCTGGATCTTTCGAAGCTCAACATCTCGCGTGGGGCGCGATTGGAGCATGCGCCCCAGGTTAGGCTTTCCACCATTCCGCTTCCAGGAGCGTTCTCGGCTGGCTTGCCCTTACCGAATCATGAGAGCCTCAACGGGCCCTGTTGGATTGTCCTCACGCTACGCGTGCGCAGCGGCCGGGTGGGCTTTGGCGCATTTGACCGGCTCAAGGGCTTTGTCGCAAAAACACAAGCGATCAATCTGTCGCCTGAGCCTCAAAAAGTGGCCCTCTATGTCCCCGATCCGTCTCACGTAACCGATGTGATCGTATTCAATGACGGCATCGGCTCGGCCGAAGTGGATATTTTCGATGCCTCAGTGATGGCGCACCGCTAAAAATCGCCGGCGGAAGGCGAATTTTTCGCGATGTTATGATGGGTTTCGAAACCCTTAATGCGGACCGCGAAATGGTTGCGTTGGGATCCCGCCTACCTGGTGTTAGCAGTTCTTCCCTGGCTGGTATTGGCCGGCGCTTCGTCGTGGATTTACAATCCGCTGAACGGCATCGATCATTGGATTTACTTCGGCTATTTTCTAAACTATCCTCGTTACGTAGCTGAGCTGTTCCCCGATCGCTACTACGGCAGCAGGCTTGCTTGGATTCTGCCGGGTTATCTGTTGCATCATCTTCTCCATGTAAAAATCGCCCACTATGTGCTGCATTTGAGCTTCTACTATGCGGCGATTCTTTCGTTGTATGGGGTGTTGCGCCGAACGATTGGTTCTAGAACGGCATTACTCACGGCTGTGTTGTTCGGCACCCACGCGTTTTTCTTGGCGGCTATCGGCTGGGATTATGTCGATGGCGCGGGAATCACTTACTACCTGATCGCGCTCCTGTATATTTCACTCGCAACGTCGAACCATCCGAGAATTTGGCTCGTGCTGGGCGGCGCCGCGGCGGCGGCGATGTTTTATTGCAACGCCTTTTTGATTGTGTTCGTGCCGTTCCTGCCTGCCCTGTATTTATATCAACTGCCTGCCCACAAGATGCAACGTGGAGCGCGCCATTTCGTCGTCTGGTTCGTCTCGGGAGCGTTGTTTGTGACAGTGCTGCTGGGAGCCATTAATTATGCAGCCGGCGGAGGATTTTGGTTTTATGCGCCGTCGCTGCGATTCGCTGAAAGCGCCGGTTCCCAACCGAGCGAGAGCTTCATTCGCGGGTGGAGTTGGGTGGCTGGCGCCTCCTGGCTTGCACTTCCGCTCATGACAACCATCGGAACCGTTTTCTCGTTGACTATTGGCATGATCCGCGGGACATTCGCCAAGCGCGACCCGCGATTGTTCTTCTTCATGCAATTTCTGGGTTGCGTGCTAATCATGATTGCGTGGCACGGCATCGGGGGAGTGGGGCTCGAGATGCCTTTCTATGCCAGCTATCTTCTGCCCTCGGCGTTTCTAGCAATCGGATGTATGTTTTCGTTTCGCTTCGAGCGATGGCCAAGTTGGATCTATCTCGCTTTTGTGGCGATCGTGGCGATCTCTTTCGCCGCAAGTTTTATGCTTGGCTATACCAGAATCACCGACTGGATTCACCAAATGGGATGGATTCCAATGGCGATTCTCGTAGGCCTTTGCTTTGTCACCTGCGAGTTGGCCGGAAATCGATGGCCGGCGGGGCTGTTGGCAGTAGCCGGGCTGTGCCTGTTTCAGGCGTCTGCATTGGAATACAGTTCTCCAAATGGTGCGCGGATGGAAGCGGAACTGTCCCGCGTAGCAGAGAGCGCGCGGCTGATCGAGGCGCATACTCACGAGGGAGTGCTTCGCTTCTGGTATGACTTGAGCGAGCCCAACGGCACAGAGTTTAATGCGATCAATTCAACCTATCTCTGGCGCTGGGCGCCGGAGGCCAGAGTAGGACAAAACTTTTCTGCCATCGCGGCGGAGAGCGCCCTTCAACCAGGTGTGGAGGGAGTGCTTCTCTCCGGCCGCACTGACGCCATGCAACAAGCCGGCCAAGCGCTCTCGAAAATGAATTTGCAGCCGCGTGTTTTGGCGTCGGCCAAAATCGGCGGCGAGGTGGATGGCTATTGGCTCCGGTTTTTCCGATTGGAACCGTTAGGAATGTCGGACGTCGAGGTTCCGCTGCAGTTGGTGGAATCGGGCGGTGCGCCGAAGCGGCTGGAACTATCGCCGGCCAGCGATTCCGCGCCGCTACCAATGAGCCGGTGGGTGTGGTGTTTCTATCCGCCCACGGACGGAAAGTTGCAGGTCCTGCCGGATGGCGTGCATGTCACCACGCACGCGGGACGCTTCAGCTATTCCGCGCAGTATCCGGTGGTTCAGGCTACAAAATCCGGTTACTATCGATTCGTTTTGGAGTACGACAACTTGAGCGGAGGCTTTCAATACGGAGGTTTGTCGGGCGATTCCTCGCATTGGATCATTCCGGAGCACGCCACCCAACGTCTCAGAAACGGCAGAGGAACACTCACGACCTATGGTTCGCTCGCGGCTGGAGACAAAGTTTTGCTGATGGTCTGCAACTTCATCCCGCAAGGGAAAGAACATACATCCTCGTTCATTATCAAATCGTTGCGAGCGTACGCGACGTTGAATCCGTAGCCGAGTTACGGAGGCGGACCTGCGTCGATCCGCACGAACGAGATCTGATAGCCGGAAGATCCGCGATGGAAATTGTCGATCTCAAGCGGCGTGGCGTGCAGCGCACCGTCTTTCCAACAGACCAAAAGCGCGGATGCCACCGCTCCTGGTCCATGCTGTGAATCCGACGCGATGGTGGCTAGCACGGTAGCCGGCGCTAACGGTTTGCCGCACGGCGCGCTATCGAAGGTGCGGCTGAGCAAGCTCTGTTCGCCGAGATAAGTGGAACTCAGTGCAATGGCCGCAGGCATTGCGGGGTCTTTCGCGTCGTACCAAAATCGGACCGGTTTCCCATGCCGCACCAGCTCAACCCGCTCGCGCGCGAGACTCATCAATTGCAGTTGATCCCGGAACGCATGCGGATCGATGCCGCCATACCGGGCGCCCGTGCCGACAGCGGTCAGCACGAAAAATCCGCCTGCGGAGCAAATCAGGTACTCCGGGAAAGTTCGCCAGAACAGCGCCACTAGCAGTGCCGCCACACCAAGCCAGGGTGCATAGGGAAGACTGGCGGCAAACGTCATGCCTTCCGGCAGCCATGCATAAGCCAAAACCGCTGCCGTGGCGCCGCAGAAGAGAAGAAAATCCTGGAGACGAACCGCATCGGCTTCCGGCCAGAATTGGGCGCCGATCACAAGAAACGCAAAGGGCAGCAGCTTGCTCGCCGAGGAAAACTCGGCGAGTTCCGCATGTCCGCGCAGTTGGGCGGCAGCCATCCAGAACAACGTCAGGAAAAAAATCGCCGCTAGTAGCGTCAAGGCGCTCCAATTGGCACGCTCGCGATAGAGCGTGACGATCGCTGTGATTGCGGCAATCAGCGTAAACCACAACCATGGCGACAGACCGTCGTTTTGCCATAGCCCGCGCAACCACGAGGCCGCCGCGGAGGAGCTCCGGCCTTGCGTCACCGCGAATAGGCCTAACCAAGCAATCGCGCCAAGCA
>DATGIH010000204.1:0-3059 GCA_035295865.1 Bryobacteraceae bacterium | reverse complement strand
AGGCCGCCGATCGAAGATGTGATCAAGTCGGCTGTGGGCGTCGAAACCGAAGGCTATACGCACCAACTCTATTTCAACTACCCGTTGCGCGGAGGCATCGAGTCGCTGCCGCGGGCGCTGGAGAGCAAAGTCGCGAACATCGTTTCGGACTTCAATGTGGAGCGCGTCTGGAAAGAGCGCGATCGGTGGTGTGTGTCGAATGGGCGGGAGACACGCTGCTACGAGAATCTGGTCTCCACGATACCGATCCAGGAACTCGCGCATGCACTGGAAGGCGTACCGGCGGAGATCGTGGCTGCGGTGGATTCGCTGCGATACAACGCGCTGGTGACCGTCGCGGTGGGTTACGATCATGCCCGGCTTCCGAACTACACCGCGATCTATGTGCCGGACCCCGAAGTGCGGTTTCATCGGTTGTCGTTTCCGGCGGCGTTCAGTCCGCACAATGCACCGGAGGGCAGATCCATCATCGAAGCGGAAATCACCACCAATCCCGGCGACGGCACGCATGAGCTGTCGGATAACGAGATTCTCCTGGACGTCATCGGCGATCTCGAAGGCATGGAACTGGGGCGGGCGAGCGAAGTCTGCTACGGCAAGGTGCTCCGGACCAAGTACGGCTACGTGGTGCAGGACGACAATTACCGCCGCAATCTCAAGCAGGCCAAGGAGTATTTTGAAGGCATCGGCATCCCGCTGTGCGGCCGGGTGGCCGAGTTCGAGTACATCAACATGGACGTTTGCCTGGAGAGGGCGCAGAAGCTGGCGGAGCGGATGAACCAGGGAGCTGCGGCCGGCCTGCAGCCAGCCGAGCTCGCGCTATAGCGAAGCCACGCGCTCGAAAATCGAAAAAGACCCGTGTTCGGCTGCAAGCCGGTAACCTTTGCCGGAGAGTGTTTCGACGATGTGCTGGTACACCGTCGGCTCGTCTTTCTCGAAAAATTCCGCGAAATGCCGGTACGAACGGTCCACGACAAATATGTCCGGATGTAGGCCGCTGTACATACCCAATCGAACGTCGTCTTTGAAGCCGGCGAAGTCCAGACCGATCCCAAGCGCCGCAGTTCCCACGATGCTCTTGCCGGCCGCGCGATCGCGCGCCAATTCGTGAATGGTGGGCAAGTAATCGCGATGGTATTCGTCGGCTCGGATGTGCAGAGTCGAAGTGGCGAGTTGCAAACCCATGAAGGCCAGCGCTGTGCCGGCCGCCACCCATCTTGCGGATGCGCCGCGATCCCAAAGATGCAGGAGCCAGACCGCCAGGACGGCGTTTAACACGGGAATCAGATAAACCAGATAAAAGTAAGCCTTGAAGGCGTTGAGGAACGTCATTCCTAAAACGACCACCAAGGCGTAGAGCGCGAACATCCGAACCGATTGTCCGTATTTGCGCCGGGTCGCGACGAACCAGAAGATTGCAGGCAGATAGAGGAACGGAATGATCACCATCCAGCCTTGCATGACGCCGGACCACGGATTTCCCATCGCATAGGCCGCGAAGTAGCGGACGAATTCGAGCCACACCGCGATATCCGGCCGGAACAGCCGCGAAACGCGCTCCGAGTTGTGTCCGGCGGCGTGCGTCAGGAACTGGGCGAGAAAATCCGGCGGGCTTTGCAGGATGTACAAGCCCCAGATCCCGGCGAAGAACAAATATGGCGCGGCGGCAAGAGCGATGTGGCGCCAGCGAAAGCGCGCACGATCATAGCGTACTGCGATCACCCAAACTGCCAGCGCCAGAATCAACGCGTTCGGGTGCACAAATACCGCCGCAGCGCTCAGGATTTGACTCACCATCACAGCCTTCGAGTAATCTCTGACGCGGAAGTAGACATACGCCGCAACTCCACTTAGAGCTAGGGCATTGGCTGAAGCTTCGGGCCTGCCGTCGGCGGTGCTCCATAGGAAAACGAAATTGATCGCCGTGAGGAAAGTTGCCGCCATGGCCACGCGGCGGTCTGGGAACCAGCGCGCCAGGAGATAGAACAGAATCACCAGACTCAAAGCACCCCAGCAAATGGAATAAACCCGCATTGTCATCACGCTGGCGCCGAAGATCCGAAACCAGCCGCCGAGCGCGGCCAGATGATTCGGCGGGAACAGATAGGTCCGCTGCTGGATCCCGCGAAAGTAGGCGTTCAGATGGAATCCGCTCGGTTCGAGAACGCTGGTGCCCATGTTGCCGCGAAAAGCCAGGTTGTAGGCGGGATTGGCAAACCAGCCTTCGTCGCACCAGGGCGCTTTGGTGTAGGCGAGCGCGAGCGCCAGCGCAAAATAAACGAACAGCGCGAGGAATAAACCAGCGGCCCGGCGGGACATCTAAGTCTTTTATCGGATAGAACTTGGCGCTGCTGTATATCTCTCGGACCGGGAAAACCCTACAGAATCCCGCAGGACATCCGAAATAACGAATGAGGCGAAAAGCAGGCAAATGATCTCGGTAGCAATGATCACCATGAACGAAGAAAAAGCTGTCGCGAGTGTCATCGCCGACATCCGGACGGCGCTCGAGGATCGCGAGCATGAAATCGTGATCGTGGACAGCAGCCGGGATCGAACGGCTGAAATCGCGGAACAGTTGGGCGCGCGGGTGGTCCGGCAGTTTCCGCCGCAGGGTTATGGAAACGCCATGGCGCGCGTGTTGCGCGAATGCCGGGGCGAGGTCGCGGTCACTTTGGATTGCGACGGAACATATCCGGCCGGCGAGATTCCGCGGATGGCGGACATGGTGCTTTCAGGCGATTGCGATCTGGTGAACGCATCGCGGCTGGAACGCCGGCCGTCCAGCATGCCTTGGCCGAACTATTTGGCGAACTGGTTGTTTGCCGTGACCGGGCGCTTGTTGGTGGGCGTGAAATCGACGGACCTGCATTCGGGAATGCGCGCTTATAGCCAGCAAGTGATCGAGCGCGTGAAAGTGGACCCGAATGGTCCGGCATTGCCCGTGGAGCTGCTGCTGAAACCAGCTCTGCTCGGGTTCCGGATTGCGGAAATCTTCATCCCGTACGGAGAGCGGATCGGCGAGACCACGCTGCGGCGTTGGGATTCGACGGTTTGGA
>DATGIH010000203.1:0-3853 GCA_035295865.1 Bryobacteraceae bacterium | reverse complement strand
CGACGGGGGCCCGTTTGAAAGGTCCAGCTCTTCCACCGGCTCATTCGGCGCGCCCCAAGTCTCCGCTTGGTGCTTGGAAACGGGCTCTTCGCAGTCCCAAACGAATTGCGCCAGGTTGTTTTCGAGCTTGATATCCGTCTGATGGAGCGGCGTGGCCACACGCGTGTGATCGCAGTGGTAGCCTTTCACCCGGTGCTTGAGGCTTTCGGTTTTGTTTCCGAAGTACAAGCAGAGCCGCTTGCACATGTTGGAATCGGCGTGCCAGCCGTGCGTCATCCGCTCTTCAAATCCGTGGATGTCGAACAGCGCCTGGCGCGGCATGAGCTGAAAATCGCCGGGCGAATCGAACCGCATGTATGGAACGCGAAGAGCGACTTCATGCAGATGCAGCTCGGTTCCGAGCGCTTCGCAAGACCGGATAATAGCCTGCGGATCACTGCGCGGAAATGTTTCCCAGAGCGGCTCCGGCAGTTCATAGCGCGGCGCAATGTATTGACCGTCTGGAATATCGCGCACCGCATCGCTCAAGCTGGTCATGTTTTCGCTGAGAACGAAAATCATGTCCGTATTGGTCGACAAGATCCAGCGATTGCGGGGATTGCTGCGCCGGATTCCGATGTTTCGCGTGTGTGGCTCGGTGGCGAAAAGATGCGTGTGCCCCACCAATTTGTGATACAGGTGTGGACGCACGCGGAACACGCGGAGCCTGGTTTTGGCGTGTGCTGTCAGCGTATCGTAGATGGCCTCGGGAAAGGTCGGCAGATCGTTCGAGGTGTTGCAATCGACGAAGAGAATTTCGTCGTCGGGATCCTGCAACACTTCCGCGATGCAATTGATACTGATGGCCGCGCGCTTGGCGAGGTTGTACCCGTGCGAGTCGTTACGACCGTATAAAACTACTGAAATCATTCCAGTGTTATTCCGATTTTTCTAATCTCCGGCTGCCCGCGGCATCTTATGGGCAGACAAGGGCGGGCCGGCGTTTTCCCCGGCTAACTGTGTTTCCTTAAGATCGAATTCTACCAGCCCCCAGTTCTCATGGTTGAAAATCATGGGCGAACGCAGGCGGCTCATTTGCGCGGCCCAACCCAGCACTTCCTCATTGTCGACGAAAGAAAGTCCGCGGGCTGCGATGCGTTCGAAAAGTTTCGCTTGACCTTCGGGAGTCCATCCGGACCCCGAGCCGTGTTCAATGTGGTAAATACGCATGGGATCCACGAGCATTTCCTCGCGCGCCCCGCCGTGATGAGCGGCCACGCACAGTACCGAATCCAGGTTCATGGAAAACAAATCGAATTCGGGATACCCGCGCAGGTCAAACCAATGTTCACGCGCCATTAATGTGAAATCGCCGCACGCGTTGGTGTGGACGAACGATGTCGCGGTCTGGCCGGGAGTTGGCGTGAAATCGCAGCCATAGGCGCGGAAAGGTCCGGGGGCGGAAAGCTCCAGAACGTGCGTGCGGCCATTTTCGAGCGCCAGTTCCAACTGTTGAACCGCTCTGCCGCTGGAACGGAAGCGCGCCAGGATGGCGCCGGCTTTCCCTCGTATCTCGAAATCCATCGGCGATTCCGTTTCCAGATCGATGTAAAGCGGCTGCGGACCAACATCCGATGTTCGAATGACCAACTCCGCCTTACCGCCGGACAGCATCGCGCCGCTCGCCGGATGGAATCGCCATCCTCCACCCCATGGCTGCGAAAGAGCCGGCCGTGAATCTGTGGAACCCGATGATGACGCCCATCCACACCAATAGACTTTAATTTCTTGCGGCGCAGCATCCAGCGACGGACCTACATCGCGGATACTGAGCCGCAGCACGTCCGTGCGTCCGGCATTGCGCGGAATTTCGAATTGCAAATAGTCCAGCCCAACGATGCGCCTCTGTCCGATCGGTTTGCCGAAGGAATCCGACAGAATCAGATCGAGCGGCCGGTTTTTAGCAGGAAACGGCTCTACTTGGAATCCAAGCTCGCCCGATCCGGGGCCCGCTGCGGCGACAATCACTTCGGCGCCATCCGACGCACGGCGGAAAATTTCTCCGCGATAGTCGTCCAAGATCTGCCAGCCGGCTCCAGGCGCGAGGCCGGATTGCGGCGGGAAAATGTCCTCGCCCGGCCGTGCCTTTGCTTCAAACTTCATTCGGCGCCGGAAATATGGCACGGTATTGCGTGCCATCCCAGCGAATCCGCGCCACTCCACGTAGGACTTCAATGTCCGGCGCAGGCGCGGCGAAACGGGTACAGTAAGCGGCACTAATCGGCCGCCTTTTGCCAGCCGGTCGATCACGTGCTGCATGGCGAACCACGACGTTACTACCAGATTCCGGCGGCCGAGAGGTTGCAAAGTTGCCTCGCCGGACCTGGCGCGCGGCTTCACGCGCTCCCACTCAAATCGAAACGCGCGGAAGTTCAAGATGCGGGGATCGCGCTCGGTGGGAACGCCGCCCTGATGTACGCGAAACCACACCCGCGACGGAACTCGGGCGGAGAACGGCAATCGCAGCCGGCTTCGGCGATCCACGGTGACGTGCGCCAGAACCTCGTAGTCGTCGCCGATCACTTCGAGATCAAGCGGCGCATTGCCGGTACCCGGGCCAGGTTCGAGATCCAACAAAAGTCCGGAAACGGATTGAGGCGGGCGATCGATCAGCAACTCCGCATTTTGCCCAGCCCAGCGAAACGGTTCCTGCGCGGTGTAGCGTTCCACCGGGAGCCAGCCTTTTCCGAACAGGATCCCGGAATCCGGCGCGGCAATATCGCCCGGGCTCAGGATGGGTCGTCCATCGGGCGCGACATTGTACGTGCCTTCCCGAACGTTGATCCGGATGAGGTGCTTGCGGCAATAGTCGAGCTGTTGCTCAGCCGGCGCATCGATTGGAACGTCGCTCATCACATCGTGACGGTCGATTCGATACATGCGGCCTGGTTGCAGGCGTTGTTCGGCGAGAAACTTTGCGAGCTCGCTGGAAAACAGAATGTCGATGTTCGTCACGAGAATGAATTTCCCGCGCGCCCGCCGAATCCCAGCGTTTTTCGCGATCATTTGATAAAGTGGCAGCGCTTCGGCATGCTTGAACCGCCGGTGAATTTCAAGCGGCACTTCAATGAATCGCACGGTGCATGGGCCCATGTCCTCAGGCCAATGCAAAGCTTCGGCAAGCCGCACCCGATCCTGCGGCGGGTTCCATTCCACGAATATCAGTTCGCAGGAAATTTGATGCGCGCGAGCTTGTGAAATCCACCCGTTGACGAAAGCCTGCATGCGGCCGAGCAAGTTTCCACCGTGATCGTCGTTGCGGGCGGTGACTACCAGGGAAAGATAGGGCGCGGAATCGCCTGCCGCCATCATTACTTCGGCTTGGCGGTTAGGCAAAGGTGCCAGCCAAACGCGCGTTCCAGAGCGCGGAACAGCGCTCTCGGCATCCAACGGAAATACCAAACCTTCTTGTACTGGTATTGCACGTACTCCGGAATGCTGTACGGGAAGATGTGATCCACCGAAACTTCAGTGACGCGGAATCCGTGCTGTTCCAGAAGACGGCGTCCGGAGCTGCGCGAATAACAATAGGTCACCGGGCAGCCCAGCTCGGCTTCCGAGTAATCCGCAACCAGGCGCTTCCATTTCCAAAAGCGGCCTTTTCCGTATGCGAACAGGATCCACAGAACTTTCCACGACCAAAGATTGTAGACCATGATCTTCACGGTGCTTTCCGGACTCACGTAGCGCCGGAGTTCGTCCAACACACGCTCCGGATGCGGCGTGTGGTGAATCACTCCGAACGAATAAATCAGATCGTACGGTTGCACCGGCACGGCCTGACTAAGCCGTTCCGCATTCACGCAAACAAAAT
>DATGIH010000202.1:0-10561 GCA_035295865.1 Bryobacteraceae bacterium | reverse complement strand
CATCAACATGCCCAACATGGACGGGTTGGAGTTCCTGACCAAAATCCGGGCAGAGCCGGCCTGGAAAGACCTGCCGATTCTGATGGTGAGTACGGAAGGGACGCAGGCCAAAGTGCTTGAGGCAGTGGAGCGCGGCGCATCCGGCTATGTGCGCAAGCCATTCACCGCGGATCAGATCAAGGAAAAACTGGCCGGGTTGTTTTAACCGCAATGAGTGAGAACGTGAGGAATCAATGAGTACAGAACAAGACCCGGCGCCGACCGTCACCTCCGCGGATCTTTGCGAGGCAATCACTAGCGCATCGAGCGAAGTGTTTTCGACGATGCTGGGCGTGGTACTAAAACCGGGCCAGTCGTTTACCGAGAAAACGGAGGCGGCGCCGGCTTCGGGAGTGGTGTCCTTAATCGGGCTGGCCGGTCCATGGGTAGGAACAGGAAGTGTATCGTGTACGGCCGGCCTTGCGTGTAAGATTGCCAGCGCGATGTTAATGACCGAGTATCCCGCCATTTGCGAGGACGTCCTGGACGCGGTGGCGGAAGTCACCAACATGATCATCGGCAATGTAAAAACGACGCTTGAGGATCGCCTGGGGAGCATGTTGCTGAGCACGCCGACGGTGATTTACGGGCGCAACTTCCAAACCAGAAGCGCGCGCAATCAGGAATGGACGGTGGTGCCGTTCGAGTGGGAAAACGAACGGATGTGTGTGCAAGTGTGCATTGCACCCAATACGGACGCGGTGCTGAGCGCAGTTCGTCCCGGTTTTCCGGTGCCCCATATGTTGAATGTTTAATCGCAGGTCGAAACCAACATCACTCGAAGGAGAAGAAACCAAATGAGCACCGTGCTAGAGGCGGCCGCAAGTAATCCGGCCCATCAAAAACAGGATCGGCGTGTTGGCAAATATCTCACGTTCGGCCTCGGAAAGGAAGAATTCGCGATCCAGGTCGTGCATGTACGGGAGATCATGGGAATCCAGGAAATCACCGCCGTTCCGCAAACGCCCGGTTACGTCAAAGGGGTGCTCAATCTTCGCGGCCGGGTGGTTCCGGTGGTGGATCTTCGTTTGAAATTCGATCTTCCGGAAATTGAATACACGCAGCGCACCTGCATCATCGTGGCGCAAATCGAAAATCAAACGGGCAAGCTAATGACGGGAATCATTGTGGATGGGGTTTCCGAGGTCCTGACATTGCAAGCGGGCGAGATTGAGGACACGCCGGATTTCGGCAGCGGAGTGGAGACGCCTTACATTTTGGGGATGGCCAAGATTAAGAACAAAGTAAAAATCCTGCTGGATATCAATCGCGTGTTCACCGCGCAGGAAGTGCGGCGCCTGGAAAGCGTAACGGAATAGGGGAATAGAGGAATGGCGATGGAATCGGACAAGACGGAAGCCGGTGGCGTAGCGACGCCCGACGAGAACGCGGCCAACCCGTTGGCGGCCGATCCTGAACTGCTCGGCGATTTTATTCTCGAATCGAGAGAACACCTGACGTCGATTGAGCTGCAGTTACTGACGCTCGACCAGGATCCCGGCAATGCGGAGGCGATTCACGCTATTTTTCGCGGGTTTCACACCATCAAGGGAATGGCCGGTTTTCTCGATCAGGACGCCATCCGCGATGTCGCCCATGAAGTGGAAACGGTGCTCGATCTGGCACGGAATGGGCAACTGACTATTACCTCAACCGTGATCGACCGTATTCTCGAGAGCAAAGACTATCTCACCCGTTGCATGGGCGATCTGGAATCGAGCATGCAAACCGGAAAGCTGCAGTCGCCGGCGCGGAACGAGGCGCTGCTCGCCGCCATCCATCGGTTGAGTTCGGCAGGGCGAAGCGGAACGGAACAGGCTGCGCCCCCGCAGTGCATCCCCGTTACGGCGCCTGCCGTGGATCCCCCGGCGGCCCCCCTGCCGGCAGAGCCCGCGGCCACGCGAGAACCAGTGGTATTTGCGACCGAGGGCCTGGTGGAACTGTCGAAGCGAGTGGCGCAGGCGCCGCCCGAAACTTCAATCGAACCGGCCGCACCCGTCGAGAGCGTGGATGGGCCCAAAGCCGGCCCTGCGCAGGCGAACGGACCACGGTCGATCAAAGTAGACACCAACAAGCTCGACTATTTGGTGGATATGGTGGGCGAGATGGTGATCGCACAATCGCTGGTACGGCACGATCCGGACTTGGCCGTGGGAGTGAAGCCGCGGCTGGGACGCAATCTCTCGCAACTCGCCCGGATCACCGATGAAGTACAGCGCACTGCCATGTCGATGCGCATGATTCCGGTGGGCCAGTTGTTCCAGAAAACATCGCGCCTGGTCAGGGATCTGTCCCGAAAAGCGGGCAAGCAAGTGGAGTTGGAATTGTTCGGCGAAGACACCGAGCTCGATCGCAACATTGTCGAGGATTTGGCGGATCCGCTGATGCACATGGTTCGCAACTCGGTGGATCACGGCATTGAAACGCCGGAGGAGCGCACAAAAAGCGGCAAGCCGGGTACGGCTCACGTGACGCTGAAAGCAGGCCACCAAGCCGGCCAGATCGTGATTCAGATCTCCGACGACGGCCGGGGACTGAACCAGGCGAAAATTCTGCGCAAGGCCATCGAAAAAGGGCTGATCAGTAAGGATGCGCAGCTCACCGAAAACGAGATCTTCAATTTGATCTTTCATCCAGGCTTTTCCACGGCGGATCAGATCACCGATGTCTCAGGGCGCGGCGTAGGCATGGACGTAGTTCGCAAGAGCGTGCAGAAACTGCGCGGACGCATTGATGTCAGTTCGCGGCCGGGCGAAGGCACCACGTTCCTATTGAAACTGCCGCTCACGCTCGCGATCATCGACGGCTTGGTCGTGGGGGTGGGCGGACAACGCTACATTGTCCCGATTTTCGCGGTGCGTGAGATGCTGAAGCCGCCGGAAGATTCGATTTCCACGTTGCAGGGCCGCCAGGAGATGGCGATGGTCCGCGGATCGCTGCTGCCTTTGGTGCGATTGCACCAAAGGTTTCAGGTTAAGCCGAGATTCGAAAATCCCTGGGACAGCCTGCTGATTGTTTCCGAAAGCGGCGGCCGCCAGTTCTGCTTAATGGTGGATGAATTGATCGGAAAACAGGAAGTGGTGATCAAAAGCCTGGGCGAGACCATGGCGAATATCGCTGGGGTGGCCGGCGGTGCGATTCTCGGTGACGGCCGCGTGGGTTTGATTCTGGACCTGGAAGGACTGTTTGGAGCGAAAGACCGTGACTGAAACCAGTTATTCCGATGGCGCAGGTCTTACGCTCAAGACCAGCGAGTTCCGGCTCATCAGCCAGTTGGCGCACGAACGCTTCGGGCTGGAACTCAAGGGCGGCAAGGAGGCCCTGGTAGCGGCGCGGCTGGGCAAATACCTGCGCAAGGGCGGATTTAAAAGCTTTGACGAGTATTACCACCATGTGCTGGGAGACAAAACCGGAGACGCGCTGATCGGCTTGATCGACTCGCTCACCACCAACCACACCAGTTTTCTCAGAGAGAAAGCGCATTTCGAATTTCTTTCCCGGGCTGTGGTGGAGGAGTTCCAAGGTATCCAGGCGCTGGATATCTGGTGCGCTGCGAGTTCGAGCGGCGAGGAACCGTACACGATCGCAATGTGTTTGGCAGACACACTGAACCGGGCCGGCGCAGCTCGGCGGGACTTCCGCATTCTGGCCACGGATATTTCAACTCGAGTATTAGGAATCGCCAAGCGTGGAGTTTATCCGGTGGAACGCTTCAACGATCTTCCCGACGCCTGGCGCAAGGCGTTTCTCTTGCGGGGCGCCGGCGATTGCAAAGGGTTATTCAAATTCAAGCCGGAAGTGATGAGCCATATCTCATTCGAGCGGCTCAATCTGATCCAGCCGTTTCCACACAAGAAACATTTCCATGTGATTTTCTGCCGGAACGTGATGATGTATTTCGATAAACCGACCCAGGAAGACATCGTGCAACGCATGAGCGCGTGCCTGGAGTCTGGAGGCTATTTATTCGTAGGCCACTCGGAATCGCTCACCGGAGTTGAGCATGAGCTGAAATACGTGCGGCCGGCTACCTATCGGAAAGAGGGATCGGGGCGTGGCTTGCGGGGACGCTCATGAAATCCCTCGTGGTGGGAATTTCCGACTGCAAGGTGAGTAACGATCAGGAATCGACGCTGATAACGTACGCGCTTGGATCCTGCATCGCGGTGGTGTTGTATGACCCGGCCACCAAGGTGGGCGGGCTCCTGCACTACATGCTGCCGGAATCGGCTTTGGACGTCCAGAAAGCGCAGGAGAACCCCTATATGTTCGCGGACACTGGCATCAAGGCGTTGCTCAAGGAGGTCGCGGCAAACGGCGCGCAGGCGCGAAGAATGGTGGTGCGGCTGGCAGGCGGCGCTCAAGTTCTCGACAGTCAGGGTGTTTTTCAAATCGGCAAGCGCAATTATCTGGCGGCGCGCCGGATCCTGTGGAAGGCCGGGGTGTTGATTTCGGCCGAAGCCGTCGGCGGAGAGGTTTCGCGGACCACGCGTCTGGATGTGGCCACCGGGCGGATGTGGATCCGGGAAGCCGGAGGAGTAGAAAAAGAGCTAGTGCAAAGCCAGTCGCCGAAGAAAGCAATGGAAGGGGCCTAATGCAATGCCGTTTTCTGTGATGATCGTGGACGATTCGGCGGTGATGCGGGGCTTCATCCGGCGAGTGTTGACTTTGTCGGGGTTCGCAGTGGGCGAGTGTCTGGAAGCATCGAACGGCGAGGAAGCCCTGGCGCGTTTAGAAGGGCAATCGGTGGATGTGATTCTCACTGATATCAATATGCCGAAGATGAACGGCGAAGAACTGCTGCGCAGGCTGGAAACGGATGCAAGGCTGCGTTCGGTGCCAACGCTCGTAATCTCCACCGATGCGACAAAAGCCCGGATCCTAAAAATGCTCTCGCTCGGGGCGCAAGGTTACATGACCAAGCCATTCTCGCCGGAAGCGCTGCGCGAAGAGTTGGAACGAGTGCTGGGAGAACGAAATGCCTGAACAGCTTCAGCCAGCGCACTTGGCGAAAGACGGAGCGGAATTCGCGGCGATCGTGGTCCGCGTGGCTGCCCAAGTGTTGGAGACGATGTTCTTCGAAGAGGCCGTGGCCGCCGCATGCGATCACAGTTGGCTTTCCACCGCAGTTACCGTGCATGTCAGCTTTGAGGGATCGCATCAAGGGGAGTTTCTGCTCAGCGTCTCGCCGGACACCGCGCGCTCCATTGCATCGGGATTTCTCGGCCTGGATCCGGAAGAGATCACTGGGACGCAAGTGTGCGACGTCATCCTCGAATTAGCGAATATTCTTTGCGGCGCCTTGATGAGTTCGCTGTGGCCGGAGTCCGTATTGTTCCTGGGAACTCCCGAAGTGGCGATCGCAGAGCATGCATTCCTCGGGTCCATGCATTGCTGCTTTAGGCTGCCTGATGGCACAGTGGCGGTATCGCTCGGAGTTTGCACCGCCGACGAGTCGGCATAAAAGAGGTAACCGTGAGCGGCGAACAACAAAACGCGGAACGGAAAATCAAAGTCCTCATTGTCGACGACTCCGCGATCGTACGCAAACTGTTGACGGAAGCGCTGGCCTCCGAGGCTGACATTGAAGTTGCGGGTACGGCGCCCGATCCTTATGTCGCGCGCGACAAGATCCTGAGTTTGCGGCCGGACGTTCTGACCCTGGATATTGAGATGCCCCGCATGGACGGCATTACGTTTCTCAAAAAGCTGATGCGTTTCCACCCGATGCCCGTCATTGTGATCAGCTCTCTAGGACAGGCGTCCAGCAAAATTGCGCTCGAAGCGCTCCAGCACGGCGCGGTGGATGTGCTGGCAAAACCCGGTGGCCCTTACTCAGTCGGCGAGCTAAAGCACGATTTACCGCACAAGGTGCGCGCGGCGGCGCACGCGCGGCTCCGCCAAGTTGCCGCCGAACCACTGGTTTCGCTAAAGCAATCCGTACTGCCGGCTGCTTATGCCGGCAATCCGTCAACGATTATCGCGCTCGGAGCGTCTACCGGCGGTACGGAAGCGATTCGCGAAGTTCTCATGGGATTTCCGGCGGCGTGTCCGGGAGTGGTGGTGGTGCAGCACATCCCACCAGTTTTTTCCACGGCGTTTGCCAGCCGCCTGAACGATTTGTGCCGCATTCAGGTGAAGGAAGCCACCGATGGGGACCGGCTGACACCCGGGCTCGCGTTGATTGCACCGGGGAATTTTCACATGACGCTCGCGAAACTCGGCAGCGAATATCGCGTCGCGGTGAAGCATGGTCCGCGTGTGTGCTATCAACGCCCGGCCGTGGATGTCTTGTTCGAATCCGTCGCAGCTTGCGCCGGCCGCGATGCCATCGGCGCGCTCATGACCGGCATGGGCGCGGACGGCGCGGACGGGTTGTTGAAGATGAAGCGCGCCGGCGCCAAGACCATCGCGCAGGATGAAGCCAGTTGTATCGTGTTTGGAATGCCGCGCGAAGCCATTCGGCTGGGCGCGGTGGACCATGTTGTGCCGCTGAAACGTATTGCCAACGAGATCCTGGCTCTGTGCGCGGTTCCCGTTTAATCGCGTACCACGGTTCGGAATAGCAGTCGTGGTACTTTTTCTGAAAATCATGGTTCTTGCGTTCTTGAGGATCACCGCTCCCTCCCGTATGCTACGGGAGAATGGTGTTCCGAATTCTCGCGCTCGCCTTGCTGCTTGCTTCGACAGCCGTATTCGCGGATGACAGGCCCGCTTGCGATGCATCCACAAGCGGGTTGTTCTGGCCAGAAGCCGCCAATCACGATTCCAAACTACGCAACCAGTTTTCCCGCTGCGGCGATCTCGAAATTTGCGCGCGCGGCAGGTGGCGCTTCCATTGGAAATCGTTAACCGTCCGGTTGGATCAATTGCGCGGCGGCTCGCAAATGCCGAAGCCGTCGGGCTGCGAGGTTCTTCCCGATACCGGGAGGGACGAAAGTCACGTTCCAGCGCCGGACGGCAGAACCGCTCCGCAGCGATAACAGCCAAGCCTTCGCCCAAACACGCTCGCCGTATTCCAACCCTCGAAACCAACCTGCATTTACCGCACAGTGTATACTTGCATTTAACGGGAAACAAGGGAATGAAGAGCTGTTTTACCCGCTGGGTCTGGGGACGAGTGTGCGTGCATTAATTACAGGTTCAGGCGGATTGGTTGGGTCCGAGTGTGTTCGTCTGCTAGTCGAGCATGGTTGGGATGTAACGGGCATCGACAACGACATGCGCCGCCAGTTTTTCGGATCCCAGGGCACCACAGCCGCGGTTGTGGACGATCTGAAACACAGTTTCCCGCGATACCGGCATCTGCCCCTCGATATTCGCGATCGCCAAGGGATCCGCGATCTATTCGAGAGTGAGCGGCCGGATTTTGTCATCCATGCGGCAGCGCAGCCTTCGCACGATAAGGCCGCGCGGATTCCTTACGATGACTTCGACGTCAACGCGGTGGGAACCATGAATTTGCTGGTGGCCGCGCGGGATTTTTGCCCCGAATCGCCGTTTTGTTTCACCAGCACCAACAAAGTTTATGGGGACCGTCCCAACACCCTGCCGCTGATCGAAAAGGAAAAGCGCTACGATTACGCCGGAGGTTTAGACGGTATCGATGAATCGATGTCCATCGATCATTGCCTGCACTCCATTTTTGGTGCATCCAAAGTTGCGGCGGATGTCATGTGCCAGGAGTTCGGCCGCTATTTCAACATGCCGGTCGGAATTTTCCGTTGCGGCTGCCTGACCGGTCCGCAGCAAGCGGCGGTCGAGCTGCACGGGTACCTGGCGTACATCATCATTTGCGCGGTTACGGGACGCCCCTACACAATCTACGGCTACAAAGGAAAGCAGGTGCGCGATCAAATCCATTGCCGCGATGTGGCGCGCTTGTTTCTGGAGTTTTACAAAAGCCCAAAGGCCGCGGAAGTTTACAACTTGGGCGGCGGCCGGGCGAACAGCATGTCGATTCTCGAAACCATCGACTTTCTTGCCGGCATGGGCTTCCACCTGCGTTACCAACACCAGCCGGAGAACCGCATCGGCGATCACATTTGTTATATTTCCGATTTAAGTAAAGTGCGTTCGCATTTTCCAGATTGGCGGATGGAATACGATTTGCCGGCCATTGTGAACCAGATTGTCGACAAGCATTTGCATCACGAGAATGCCCGGATGGCGCACAAATGAAGCTCTCCGTCGTAATGCCGGCGCGCAACGAGGAAGGTTGCCTGGTCGAGACTCTCGAAACGCTGGTAACCGCGCTCCACGCGCAGCGCATACCGTTTGAAATCATCGTCACCGACGATGGCAGCACCGATGAAACCGCCGTCGTAGTCACCCGGATGGGCGCGAAATATCCGGAGGTTCGGCTGGTCACGAACACGGGACGGCATGGATTCGGCATGGCGGTCCGCGTTGGTTTGGATCACGTGACCGGCGAAGCGATTGCCGTCATGATGGCGGATGGATCCGACAGCCCGGACGACCTGGTGACGTATTATCGAAAACTTCAGGAAGGTTACGACTGCGCGTTCGGCTCGCGATTTATTCGCGGCGGTTCGACGTCGGGCTATCCGGCGCACAAGTTGATTCTGAACCGCATGGCCAACCGGTTCATCAAGTTCATTTTCCGGCTTCCGTACAACGATGTCACCAACGCGTTCAAGATGTACCATCGCGATGTGATTGAAGGCATGCAGCCCTTGATCTCGCCGCAGTTCAATCTCACCGTCGAGATGCCGTTGAAGGCGATCGTCCGTGGCTATTCTTACGCCATCGTCCCAATTCACTGGACCACGCGCAAGGCAGGCGTCACGAAGTTGAGATTGAAAGAGATGGGCAGCCGCTATTTGTTTATCGTGATGTACCTGTGGCTCGAAAAACATCTCTCACGCGGCGATTATCACCGTCCGGCCAGCCACGAACCGCGTCCCAAGACCAACCATATTCATGCCTAGCTCGGTTCTGGTGACGGGCGGAGCGGGCTTCGTCGGATCCAGCATCGCGCTTGCGCTCAAACGTCAATTCCCGGATTTGAAGCTGGTCGCGCTGGATAACCTGCACCGGCGTGGTTCCGAATTAAATCTGCCACGCTTGGCAGCCGCGGGCGTCCGGTTTGTCCATGGTGATATCCGCTCCCCCGGCGATCTGAACGACCTCACCGATCCCTTCGATCTGATCATCGAATGCTCGGCGGAACCCTCCGCGCAGGCCGGTTATAACGGGTCGCCCGAATACTTGATCCAAACCAATTTGGTGGGCTGCTTCAACTGCCTGGAACTGGCTCGCCGTACGCGCGCCGATTTCATTTTTCTGTCCACCAGCCGCGTGTATCCGGTGGAGAAGCTCAAAGCATTGTCGATCCGCGAAGAAGAGACGCGGCTCGTGTTAGAGGATCGCCAGCCGTTTCCTGGCGCATCCGCGGCCGGCGTGGCCGAGGACTTCCCGCTGGATGGAGCGCGCTCGCTGTACGGCATGACGAAGCTCTCGGGCGAACTGATGGTCACTGAGTACGCCGCCGCTTACGGACTACGCTGCGTCATTAACCGCTGCGGCGTGATCGCGGGACCATGGCAGATGGGCAAGACGGACCAAGGAGTGGTGACCTATTGGATGGCCGCCCACTATTTCCGGCGCGAATTGAGCTACATCGGATTCGGGGGAAAGGGTAAGCAGGTGCGAGACTTACTGCACATCGACGATCTTGCCCTGTTGCTGGCCGATCAAGTGGCGGACACCGATCGCTACGCTGGAAAGCTATTCAATGCCGGAGGCGGACTTAGTGGCAGTCTATCGCTGAGAGAGTTGACGGCGCTCTGCCAAAGGATCAGCGGTAACACCATCCCCATCGGTGAACAGCCAGAGACCCGCCCGGCCGACGTTCCGATTTACATCACCGATCATCGACGGCTGACGGAGTTCAGCGGTTGGCGTCCCACCCGAAAGCCGGAAGACATTTTGGCCGATACCTACAAATGGATACGGGAAAACGAACAGGCATTGAAGCATCTCTAGCAATGTGATACATTGCTGGACAGGTTTTCCGCCGACATTTTGAATTAGTTTTTGGCCGCGTCCCATCTGAGGCTTATGGGTGCGGTCCGTGATTTGTAGTAATGACTCGCGTCCTAACCCGGCATTCGCTCCGCGAAACGCTGAGCACGGCCCTAACCTCGTTCGAACTTCCCACATCGCCGCCCACGCTGGAAGCTGTTCCGATTCAACAACTTCGACGCTCTGTGCTGGCCTTCGGTTCCTTTGTCGCTGTGCTGGTAATTCTCGCGGCGTACTTCACCGATCGAAACGGGGACATGGATGAACTCACGTTTTACAACCCGAGTTACATGATCTCTCATTTCGGGAAATGGACTTATCCGGGCTACGCGCATCGCACTTACTTTGAGGACCCGGTAATTACTCATCCGCCGCTGCATGTAGGATTAATCGGATTGTTGGGACGCCTCGGTTTTACATATTACTATGCAGAAGCAACACCAACTGTCTTTTTCTTTCTACTGTCCATTTTCTT
>DATGIH010000201.1:0-3249 GCA_035295865.1 Bryobacteraceae bacterium | reverse complement strand
CGGGGCCAATGCAGCGCTGGGGCGCGTGATCGGACCCTCGGATGCGGTCCCGGGTTTCAGCGAAGCAGTGGTCATCAGCGACGGACTTTGGCGCCGTCAGTTCGGCGCGGATCCGAATGTCCTCGGCCGGCGCATCCTGGTGGACGAAGACGGTTACACCATTGTCGGCGTGATGCCGCCCGATTTCCGGCACCCGGCCCAGGGGTTGACCGACGACGTGGAATTGTGGACGGCGGCTGGTTTCAAGGCCAACCCGTTCCCGATTCCGCCTTCGCGTACATACCGCTATCTGCCCGGCGCGCTCGGACGTTTGAAGCCAGGATTAACCGTTCAACAGGCTCAACAACGCTTGGATGCGTTCGTCGCGGAGTTGAGCCGATCTTACTCGATGGAGTATCCGGCGGCAGCCCGCTGGTCGGTGCGGCTCGAATCGATCGAGGAAAGCTGGACCGGCAACGCGCAGCCGATGCTGGTGGTATTACTCGCCGCGGTCGGTTTCGTGCTGCTGATCGTCGCGGTGAATTTGGCGAGCCTGCTGGTGGCGCGATCCTCGGCGCGTACAAGGGAAATTGCGATTCGGCAGGCTCTAGGAGCTTCACGCCCGCGCTTGGTGCGGCAGTTGTTGACCGAGAGCGTCCTGCTGTCGCTAGCCGGGGGCATGTTTGCGGTTGCCGTTCTGGCGCTCGCCAAGAAATCGCTGCTCGCTCTGATGCCCTCCGATCTGCCGCGACTGAACGAAGTACATTTCGACGCTCGTGTGGTTGTGCTCGCTTTCGCACTTTCCCTTCTCACCGGTGTCCTTTTCGGATTGACGCCCGCCTTGCAAGCATCCGACGCTGATCCCAACGAGGATCTAAAGGAAGGCACACGAGGCGGCAGCCCGAGCGCCCGTAAGAATCGATTTCGCGGATTGCTGGTAGCGGTGGAGATCGCGTTGTCCGTCGTGTTATTGAGCGCGGCGGGGCTCCTGCTGCACAGCTTCTGGAACTCCATGCAATCGAATCCCGGTTTCAATCCGAACCAGTTGATGGCGGCACGCATCTGGATTCCATTTCCTAATAACCCGGAAGCCAATCGTTATCGAACCGCTCCGCCGATCGCCGCGATGACTCAAGAAGTGTTGCGTCGAGTAAGGGAGATTCCAGGCGTCGAGGAAGCCGCGATGGGAGGCGACAACAGCGTCCCGCTGGTAAACAATACCCGACGGGAAATTCCTTTTTCACTACCCGATGAGCCCGATTCCAGCCAAGAGCAGCAAACTACGGAAACTGCTCTGGCCAGCCCCGGATACTTCCACGTCTTGGGAATTCCGTTATTGCGCGGGCGGGGATTTACGGAGGCAGATATCTATACAACGAAGCTGGTTGCCGTCGTGAGCGAATCCTTCGCCAAACAGTATTTGCGGAAACACGATTTGGGTGCGCGCATAGGTTTCCGGTTGACCTCACCAGAAACGAGGAGAGCTGTCCCGCGTACTTTGGAAGTAGTGGGAGTGGTGGGCGATGTACATGCCGACGGTTTAGACACGCCAGCCGCGCCGCGCGTTTATTTCGGGCTTTATCAGCGGAAAGCGAATGAGATGTGCATTTTCCTGCGCGGCGCACCGAACTCCACGGCGACCAAACAGGCTGTTGCAGCCACGGTCGAGGGCGTAGATCCCAACTTGCCGGTGTATGGCATTCGAACGATGAAGGAGATGATGGCCAATTCGCTCGAGCGCCGAAGGTTCGCGCTGACACTCATGGCCCTGTTCGGGGCGATGGCTTTGTTTTTGGCATCCATCGGGATTTACGGCGTGATGGCTTATGCCATAGGCCAGCGATCACAGGAATTCAGTATCCGGATGGCGCTCGGAGCCGAGCCGCGTGACATTCTGTTGCTGGCGTTCCGGCCGGGGGTGACCCTCGCCTGCATTGGCATCGGCGCGGGTCTCCTCGGCGGGCTCGGCGCTGCACGGCTGATGAGCAGTCTTCTGTATGGCGTCGCGCCCGATGATCCGGCCACTTTTGGCGCGGTCGTGGTCATCCTCGCTCTGGTGGCTTTGGCCGCCTGCGGGATTCCCGCGCGGCGTGCGGTTCGCATTCCGCTGTCAGATGCGCTGAGGTCTTAATGGGAGCGATGATGTACGTTCGCCGGCTTTTCGCAAAACTTACGAATTTTATCCGCCGGGACCATGCCGAAGCGGAAATGAACCGCGAGGTGCCCGCACTTGGCGCTGCTTCAGGACAAATTGAGACAAAACCACGAGAGGATTTCGCTATGAGAACAATTCGAATTGGAAGTGTGGCGTGCATGCTCGCGATCGTCGCTTTGGTGAGTGTTGCTCCATCCCATGCCCAACCAGCGTCGCAAACCCCCCAGGCCGCTCTTACCAAAGAAGCCGGGACTCTTTCCGACAAATTTCGCGGACTGGCGCGCGTCATGGCGGGCAAGTATGACTGGAAACCCGGTGAGGGGGTGCGTTCGGTTGGTGATGTATTCAACCTGATCGTGACCGAAAACGGCATACTCGCTGGGACACTAACGGGCGCGGGTGGCGGCCGGGGCGGCGCGCCGATCACCGATCCAGAGAAGATGCAAGCGGCGTTGCAGACCTCTTACGCGAACTTGCAGAAAATCATCGAGGGACTCTCAGAAAGCGATCTGAAGGCTCCAGTCAAGCTGTTTGGGAGGGAAATGACGAAAGAGGGCTCCATCCGATTCCTCTTTGGGGACCAACACGAGCACCTAGGACAGTCGATTGCCTACGCCCGTACGAACGGCGTAATTCCGCCGTGGTCGAAATAGCAATTGAAACAGCTCGGCGGCGTTGTAGCCGAGCGCAGTGAGGTCGCGGTGTTTGTGTTACGTCATCACACCCGTAGGATTGCGAACCAGGACGGCTCGGTCTACTCCGCGAGATGTTCGGCCGCAAACGCAGTCTTTCGAGAGGACCAATGGCAGAGACGTTCGAAGCATACCGAACTCGAGTCCTAAGCTATCTTAGCGATGAGGAGCCCATCGGTGTCCAACAAGCCACTCCATCGCAGCTCGATCGGCGACTGCGCGATGTCGCCCGAGGTGTTGATCCGGCGCCCTGCACCTGAAAAGTGGTCAATTGCCGAGATCGTAGCGCACTTGGCGGACGCGGAGCTGGCGATGGGGTGGCGATTACGAAACATGCTGGCGAATCCGGGCGTGGCCTAACGTGGTGGGATGAGGCGGCATGGGCGAAGCGCTTGGGTTACGCGCAGCAAGATGCGAGTCTTT
>DATGIH010000200.1:0-7490 GCA_035295865.1 Bryobacteraceae bacterium | reverse complement strand
AAGATCCTTGACGAATTCGGCGTGCAGTTTCCCGGCGCGCGGAAAACGTTCCGACGCCTGCCTCAGGAACCCCTTCACTTGATCCGGATCCGGAGATTGCAAGCTGATCTTAACCAGCATGGCGAGCGGGAGCGGATAATCCGGGCGGAGAGCGTCGGCTTGTTTCAGAGACTCGATGGCGCTCGCGAGATTTCCCGCCGCCAAGGCGCTAATTGCTGTTCCGAATAGAGCATAGTAATCGCGGAGGTCGGAGGGGGCCAAGCACGCCGCTTGATGGAAATCTTCAGCGGACTGGTCGTATTGGCCGTGACGGAATTCGGTTTGCGCTTTCTTATCTAATTCGTGGAATCGGTCGCGCGTGTCGGGCGATTCCAGATCCACTGGCACACAGTCAGAAGCGAAGGCGCACGTTGCTACCGCGATTGCAAGGCACGTCAACTTCATGGCTCATGGCCATGTTAGCGCGCCGCTGCAGGGCGTATCGCGATGGCTGAGGTTTCCACCGGGAGAGCATCGCGCACGTTGACCTGGACCAAAACTTCCCAGTTCTTGGGGAATGGCTTGCTGGGGGCGACCGCACGAATGCGATTGTAAACCGACTTCATCTTCTCGGGGTTCGAGAAAAACTCGCCCACGCCGGCGGAGCCCGCGCTGGAGCAGCCGGCCATGAGGAGCATGTTGAATCCGTATGAGGAAGTCGCCATGCGAATCACGCCATAGTCGGTAACGGACGATCCAGGCCCGGGGCTCGGCACATACTGCTTCTGCTCACCGGAAAGTGGCTTCACATTTTCGATCCCGCGATCTTCGAAATTGAAATTCGACTTGAAGAGATTGTTAAAGGTCCAGTCGTTGATTTTCGGTCCGCCGAGAAGAATCAGGTCGCCTTTCTGGACATGGTCCCAGTTCAAGAAGCGTCCTTGCGTAAGACGAACGGGCCGCTGCAAGCTCTGCATCAGCCGGCCAACATTAAACGCCGTCACAGCTTCCCCCATCCCCGTGTAATCCTCGCGCGTGGCGCGAAGGAACTGGTAGGGTTGGTTCTGATCCATGTTATTCAGTGCGTCGTCAAATGTACCTTTCAGTTCTTTCGGCGCTGGAATGGTGTGTCCCAGGATCGTGGGAATCGGATGATTCGTGGGGGCTCCGTAATAGAGCACAACTTTGGGATTGGTCAGGACGAGCAACGTCTCGCGATTCGGAGTGGCGCCCAAGTTACCGAGAAGTTCGCCGTAGAAAGAATAATCCTCGGACGCGGCGGCCGGGTGCGCAGTCGTCTGCGGGTCCAATCTTTGAAGCAGGCGCCAATTTTGAACACCAAGCCACAATACGGCAGCAATCAGGACGGCGAAGCTTCCGAGCAATAGCGGCATCCGCCGACCTGGCGCTTCCGGTTTTGACTCGGTTGCAAGAATGGTGGCGATGGCGGGCGCGGCCGGTGCCTCGGCGACGGGTTCGGGCGGCGACTGCACCCGCTGCTTGAAGACGGGGACATAGCCGCCCTTTGGTACCTCGACGATGAGAGGCTCGGCGCGGCCTTCTCCGGCGAAATAGGCCTCCAGCCGTTTGCGAAGCTCCCGCGCCTCGACCCGGACGATATTGTCCTCGTTGAGATTGTAGTCGGCGGCCCGTCCGAAGACACGGGTTCCGATGGGTTGCTCGCGAACGTTCTCCAGGCGGCCGAGCAGGGCGTTCTCGCAAATATAGAGAAAGAAGGCGCGGAGCTTGGGGCAATTCCTGAAATTAGAAGCGTTCGACACCCGTTGCGCCAGCTCCCAACGCGGGTCGGTGAGGAATGTCGCCGTAAGCTGAGTGGTCGCTACTTCCTTCATTTTAGGGACATACGGGGGAAGATTACCGTAAGTTCCCCCAGTGCTCGCGATTGTAACACGCGCAACGTCGATTGCTTTGCTGGAGTCAGTGCGACAAGGGCATGGGCCAGTAACAAGCTGATAGAAATGGGGCTGCCACGGTGAACTTACCGTGAGTTCCCCTTGAATCGGAGTTCCCAGGTGCGGGAAAATCCAAAAATCTGTCCGGGTTCGCTCTATTTCTATTTCAATGAGGTAACTGGGGGGCTATGAAGAGGATTTTGAAGGCGGTCGTGTTTACGTTGGCCGCGCTAGGCGTTCTGTTCGCGCAGGGAGAACGCGGCGCGATCACGGGATTAATCACCGATGCGAGCGGAGCTACTGTGCCCAACGCCGAGGTGGTGGCCAAGGATTTGGCAAATGGCGTGGAGTTCAAGGCCACGACAACTTCGGCCGGCATCTACCGCATTCCGTACATGCCGCCCGCAACCTACCGTGTTACCGTTACGGTTCCCGGATTCAAGACAGCGGTGGTAGAGCCTGTGCTGGTCTCGGTGGCATCTGTCGTGACGGCGGATGTTTCCATGCAAGTGGGCGACGTGACGCAAAGCCTGACCGTAAGCGCGGAGGAGACGCACCTGGACACTTCCACGTCGCAGATCGGTTATTCCGTAACGCCAGAGGAGTTCCACTCATGGCCGATCGATAGCAGCGATTGCGGACAGCGCCAGATCCAGGCGTTCATCTTTAATAGCTTGCCGGGCGCGATCGGATGTTCGTTCCAAGGTTCGATCAATGGCGGCCCCAGCTTCTCGCACGAAGTCTTGATCGAAGGAATGTCGATCGGACGCGCGGATATCGCAGGCGACACCGCCGAGTATACGCCGAGCGTCGACGCCGTCAGCGATTTTACGCTTCAAACCGGCACGTTGAGCGCTCAGTATGGCGGCGGTTTGACCGCTGTCGCCAATTTCAACATCAAATCCGGTACGAATGCTTTTCACGGCAACGGATACGAGTACCTGTTTAACAACGCTCTGAATGCCAACTCGTTCGACAACAACGCCACGGGAATTCCGAAGTCGAACAACGTGTTCAAGCAGAACAACTTTGGGGGGGACGTGGGCGGACCCGTCTGGATTCCGAAGCTGTACAACGGCAAGAACAAAACCTTCTTCTTCTTCAGCTATGAAGGCACTCGCACCAAGAATGAAGGCATCGGGTCGTTGAAAACTCTGCCCTCCTCGGATTTCAAGAACGGCGATTTCTCAAGCCTGCTGGATCCGGCGTTCACGGGCAATCCGAATTCGGGTAAGGTGATCGGAACCGATGCGGCCGGGAACCCGGTGACCTTCGGCGCCATTTACGACCCGCATAGCACGCATCAGTTGGCGGATGGCAGCTTTGTCCGGACGCCGTTCCCAGGCAACATCATTCCAGCGTCGGATATCAGCAAAGTTTCGGCGGCGATTCTGAAACTGGCGCCGATTCCGAATCCGCTTTTCGGAACGTTCCTGCGCAACTATCCGGGCATCTCGAACCAGCCGATCTTCACGCTGGATACTTTCGGCGGAAAGCTGGACGAGGTGATCAACGACAAGCATCGAGTGGCCGTGTTCATCAATTCGAACCAGCGCAACCGGGACAACGGGGCGCGCAACGCCTACCAGCCGATTCCGGGGAGTGCGAGCGGGCCGTATGCACTGCAGCAGATTCATGGAATTATCGCGCGGGCGACGGAAGATTGGACCATCAACGCGCACTGGTTGAACCACTTCGGTTTTGGATACAACCGGCTGTTGAATTCCAACAACTCGATATCTTTCGGCCAGGACTGGCCGGAGAAAATCGGACTGACGGGCGTGGCTCAGACCACATTTCCGCAGATCGGCTTCACCGGCACAACGGTGCAGGGCGGCAGCCTGACCCAGTTGGGCCGCAGCAACGCGGGCAACGAACCGAACGGCAGCTATATTGTGGAGAACGACACAACGTGGATCAAGGGAGCGCACAATATTCGTTTCGGAACGGAAATCCGCAAGTACTTCTACGATCAGGATCCGATCGGCAACACCACGGGCTCTTTCACGTTCGGACCCGCTCAGACGGGAGACCCGAGCAACTTGCAATCGACCGGCTATTCGTTCGCCAGCTTCCTGCTGGGGGCGCCGGCCAGGACATCGCAGAATATCTCGCCCGTTCTACCGCAGTCGCGCTGGTTAACTCCAGCATTTTATGCGACCGACGATTGGAAGGTAAGTCGCAAGCTGACGGTGAATCTCGGCATGCGTTGGGACATCGTGGCCCCCTTGTATGAAGTGAAGCACCGGTCCTCCGGTTTGGATCCCACGCTACCGAATCCAGGCGCGGACGGGTTTCCGGGAGCCTTGGTCTTTTTGAGCCAGTTGCATCGCAATTCGTTCCAGGATACAAACTGGAAAGAGTTCGGACCGCGAGCTGGGTTCGCGTACCAGATCAACTCATGGATGGTGATGCGCGGCGGCTACGGAATCAATTACTCGCCGCCGATTTCGAACGGGTTCGGACTCGCGAACATCGATGGCTATAACGGCTCGAACAATTTCCGGACCAGCACGCGCGATCCCGTGTTTTATTGGGACAACGGCTATCCGGCGTTCACGCACACACTGCCGACCATCGATCCGACGCTGGACAACGGCAACGGCATCACCTATATCGCGAAGAATTCGAACCGGCAGCCCTACGCGCAGAATTACACGCTGGGCTTCCAGTTCCTGCTGCCCAAGAACACCACGCTTTCGGCCAACTATGTCGGAAACAAAGGCACTCGGCTGAGCGCGCCGGACTTCAACAATCTGAATTCGCTCAATCCGAAGTATCTTGCGTTAGGCGACACGCTGCTGGACGACATCAGCCAGCATCCCAATATTCCGTTACCGTACCCCAGCTTCAGCGGACCGGTGGCGCAGGCGCTGCTGCCGTTTCCCCAGTTTGCAGGCGGCGGGGTAGCGTCGCAGTTCCCGTATTGGGGAACTTCGCACTACGATTCAGCGCAGTTCCTGTTAACGCATCGGACTGGGAAGGGATTGAGCTTTCTGGTAAGCTACGCGTTCCAAAAGACGCTTACCAATACCGACAGCGCGCTGTATTACGGCAACAACTCGCAGGACGTATACAATCGCAAGCTGGAAAAATCGGTGGCCAGCTTCGACCGGCCGCAGGTTTTGAAAATCACCTGGATTTATGAGCTTCCGTTCGGCAAGGGCCGGCAATTCTTGAATCGGGGCGGCTTCGTCAACCAAGTGCTGGGCGGATGGACCGTAACCGGAATTCAGACGTATCAATCCGGCGATCCGCTGTACATCGAGTCCGGATTGAGCGGCAGCGGATACTGGTTCAACGGCGACATCCGCGGCGATGTGCTGACGGGTGTGCCTCTCCGGATTCATTCTTCCGGTCCGTTTGATTATGCGGGAGGAACCGGCGAAGCGTACCTGAATCCTGCAGCGTTTGGCGAGCCTCCCTCGACACCGAATGGAGTGGTGCTGCGGCCAGGCACCGCGCCGCGTTTCTTCGGCGATTTGCGAGGTCCGAGGAATCCGTCGGAGAACTTCGGTTTGTTTAAGAATTTCGTCTTCCGCGAGGGAATGTACCTGCAGCTACGAAGCGATTTCTTAAACGCGTTCAATCGTTCTGGCCGATCGGATCCGGATACGAATCTCAGCGATCCGACGTTTGGCAGAATTCTGGATGTTGGTCAGGGTCCACGGCGCATTCAGGTGGCAGGCAGATTTACGTTCTAAACTTCGGTGGAATAGGCGTTCGGGTTCGCCTGAATGCCTATTCCATCACTTCACGTTCTCACGCGGATCGGAACGCGTCTCGCTGACTACTTCCACCAGTCCGGCAACGTCGCCCAAGCTGTCGTAGATCGGCGCCAGCACGGAAACCATTCCGGGACGACGGCGCACTGTGACGCGTTGGCCGGTATTGAGTACCTGCTTCATCTCGGGAGGCATCGCTTGGTGCAGGTCGCCCCATTTCCAGAATTGGCTCATCTCATGAACGTTGCGGATTAGGATTTGAATACGGGGCGGATCCGACGGAACAGGCATCCAAAGATTCAAATCACAGGCGGTTGGGCACAGCCGCGCTAGTCGCATCAGCGTCTTCTTTGTCGCGATGAATGCCGCGTCGTTCACATCGAAATTATCGGAAGCTTTCCACGGATCGCGCGGGTCAGTCTCCAGCAACATGCGCGCGGAACGGGGTGTTTGGATGCGGCGGCATACATCGCCGTCGATCATAACTGTGGCGATTCGCGCCACGCGATCCAGTTCCAACGCGGGGTTGGGCTGCTGGGCCAAGAGGCTTAATGCAGCGGCTGAGTACGGGAGTATTTTCCGAATCACTTCGCCTCCCGCGCGAGTTCGAAAACATAGGCGTGGACCCGCTGCCATGCTGCGGCATCCAGCTCGGTGAATTTTGGATTCTTGGGCGTCGCGTCTTCATAGTCGGCATTGGTCACGTCTTCCGGATTTTTGTCCGCGAGCGCGGGCCGGGGAGATCGCCAGTCCGCTGGTGATGTGTCGTTGAAGCGGCGCACGGCCTCGGAATGAAGACTCTCCATCGAGCGGGCGCCTCGAAACGCGTTGAGCAAAGTCAGATCCTGTACGGCGTTTCTTTGGACCTTAAGACGAATGGAAGGAATTGGGCCTTCGACGCCGAAGCGATCGCCTGGATAGACCATCGCCTCACCACCTCCCTCAAACTGGAACCACGGATCTTTTCCAGCTTGGGTGGTTTGCCAGCGGACGAAGCCATCGATGCCCCAGAGCCAGGGTCGCAGGACGTCGATGGTGACATGCGAAATTGGCTCGGTGACAACGGGCGATCCACCGTAGATCCAGACGATGTCGCCGCGATCCTTGAGCTTCTTCGCCGCACCGTCGAACCAGCCAAGCTCGGTGCCTCCGCACACCCAGAAGTTGATGATGCCCGCAAGATCCTTGAACTGGCGCTCCATGGTCCAGCTCACATCGGCGCGAAAGACGAACTTCACCGGCGAATCGGCCGGCACTGCTTCACGCAGCAAGCGCGCGTACTCTTTGAAATAGGAATAATCGCGAACGAAGCGCGTTTCGTCGCCGTCCCAGGGAAATCCTTTGTAACGCTTTTTATGATTGAAGAACATCTCGAAATGGGTGGATGTCCAGCCTTTTTCGCGGAAATGGCGCTCCATTTCGGACACGACATTCACGAATTCGCGCTCGTATCCAGGCTCGCCCCAGGCGAGGAAGGATGCTGGCCATTCCGGATTGATGGGCAGATACACGAAAGGGATGGGCTTCGGGCCACGATGGGTATGCGCAAACGCGGAACCGTCTAAGAGCGGTCCATAATGCCGATCGAACTCGGACCAATCGGCGATGTGTTTGTTCTTCCCGGCGCCTGCCAGCCGCGGCGCAAACTCGGGTCCCACTTTGCCGGCGTGGCCGTATCCGAGCTGGTGGAAGACGCCGCGGTTTTCGTAAAAAACGCGGTGATAGGCGTGGATCAGATCGAAGAACTTGGCGCTCGAGAAGAAGTCCGGGCCGTTTCGTTTTAGCAGTTCGGGGTACTGCTCGGCGAACCAGGATGTTCCGTAGCTGTTGTGATCAATGGCGACGGCGTCATCCGCCGGCACGATTGCGCCGA
>DATGIH010000199.1:0-5272 GCA_035295865.1 Bryobacteraceae bacterium | reverse complement strand
GATTTGGTTTCCGACACGTCGCCAGGCGGCGTCTTCGTTTCGGATTGTTCTTCGGTGGGAGCAGCTACTGCTGCTGATTCTGGATTTTCGATATCGCTTGCCAAATTTCCCTCACTCCCCGGCATCTGACTGCCGAGAACGGCAAGGGAGCGCTGTCCGAAGTTTGGCTCCGGATCTCTCCCGCCTGCCGTTGTTCTTTTTGACCTTTCAACTTGTCTGTCTTGGTGGCGATCACAACGTACCGCCGGTTATGGAACTCCAACCATTCCCGAAGTTCCAGGTCCTTATCCATCCAGCCCCGACGTGCGTCGAGAATCAGGAAGCAAAGCTCCAGCGACCTTCGATGTAAAAGGTAGTGTTCGATGAGCCGCTTCCACTGGGATGCAACTTTCTCCGGAACGCGGGCGAATCCGTATCCCGGAAGATCGACGAAGTGGAATTGTCCGCCGACCCGGTAAAAATTAATCAACTGCGTGCGCCCCGGCGTCGCGCTGGTAAACGCCAGCCCCTGTTTCCCAATCAGGCAATTCAACAGGCTGGATTTCCCAACATTGCTCCTTCCCAGAAATGCGATCTCCGGAAGGGATTCCGCCGGAAACTGATCCGGCCGGGCTGCACTCACTACAAATTCCGCGTCCATCAGGCGAGTGGAGCAAGTCTCTGACTTGCCCCCGTTTGTTCTTCAAAACCTAATGGGAAATTCGTTCTTCGCTCACCGGCTGGCGAACCAGCTCCGGCGGCGGAGCGCTCGCCGCCAGCGGCAGCGCCACGATCTCGCGTTCCAGCGCGATCTTCAACACCTCGTCCATGGATGTGACGAAGTGGAGATTCATATCCTTTCGAATGTTCTCTGGAATGTCGGGGAGGTCCTTTTCATTATCTTTCGGCAGAACCAGTTCGTTGATCCCTTGCCGGTGCGCGGCCAGGATTTTCTCCTTGAGTCCGCCAATGGGAAGAACGCGTCCGCGAACGGTGATTTCGCCGGTCATCGCGAGATTGCAGCGAACCGGAATGTTCGTCAGAGCGCTGCAGATGCTGGTTGCGATCGTGATTCCAGCCGATGGTCCGTCTTTCGGAATCGCGCCCTCCGGCACGTGGACGTGAATGTCCAGATTGCGATAAAAATCGCGGGGAATTCCCAAAAGATGCGCCCGTGATCGGACGTAACTCATCGCCGCGTGCGCCGATTCCTGCATCACATCGCCGAGCTTGCCGGTGGTCTGCAGCTTGCCCTTGCCTTCCATCACGGCGGCTTCGGTGGTCAGAATCGATCCGCCCACTTCCGTCCAAGCCAATCCAACCGTCGCGCCGACCTCGTTCTTCTTGTCGGCCTGCAGATCGCGATACTTCAGCGGACCCAGGAATTCGGAAACCGTCTCGGGCGTGAGAATCACTTTATCCGGTTTCGCGCCGTTCGATTTCTTGGAATCGCCGCGCGCGTTCACCACTTTGCGCGCTACTTTTCTGGCTACGTTGCCGACTTCGCGCTCCAGATTCCGCACGCCCGCCTCGCGCGTGTAGCTCTGAATCAGGCTCTGCAAGCCCTCGTCGGTGAACTCCAGATTTCCCACCTCGAGGCCTGTCCCCTTCAACTGCTTCGGAACCAGGAACCGCTTAGCGATCTCCAGCTTCTCGAGTTCGGTGTAGCCCGACAGCCGGATCACTTCCATGCGATCCTGCAGCGCCGGTGGAACCGTGTGCAGCACGTTCGCGGTAGCGATGAAGAACACCTGGCTCAAATCGTATTCCACATCGAGGTAATGATCCACGAACATGAAATTCTGTTCCGGATCCAAAACTTCGAGTAGCGCCGCTGACGGATCGCCGCGGAAATCCATCGACATCTTGTCGATCTCATCCAGCATGAAAACCGGATTCTTGGTCCCGGCCTTTTTCATCATCTGGATCACTTGCCCCGGCAGAGCCCCGATGTAAGTGCGCCGATGCCCGCGGATTTCCGCTTCATCCCGCACGCCGCCGAGCGATAACCGCACGAACTTGCGTCCGGTGGCCTTCGCGATCGACATCCCAAGCGAAGTCTTGCCTACGCCGGGAGGTCCAACGAAACAAAGAATCGATCCCTTGGGATTCTGCACCAGCCGGCGAACTGCCAGGAATTCGAGAATGCGTTCCTTGATCTTCTCCAGACCATAGTGGTCTGTCTCAAGCACTTTCTGCGCAAACTGCAGATCCCGGATTTCCTTGGATTTCTTCTTCCACGGTACAGCCAGCAGCCAATCCAGATAATTCCGCGAGACAGTGGATTCGGCCGACATCGGCGGCATGTTTTCCAGGCGCTTGAGTTCGGCGTTGGCCTTCTCATGCGCATCCTTAGTCATGCCCGCGTTGTCGATCTTCTTCTTCAGCTCGTCGAACTCGCTCTTTTCGCCGCGCCCGAGTTCTTTCTGGATGGCCTTGATCTTCTCGTTGAGGTAATACTCTTTTTGCGCCTTCTCCATCTGGCGCTTCACGCGGCCCTGGATTGTCCGGTCGACATTCAGCTTCTCGATTTCGATATCGAGCATCTCGGCGACGCGCGTCAGCCGGTCCACTGGATCGAAAATCTCGAGCAGCTCCTGCTTTTCCTCGATGGTCAACTGCAGATTCGCCCCCACCGTGTCGGCCAGCTTGCCCGGCTCGTCCACGCGGATGGCAGCGATCATCGTCTCGTAATTCAGATTCTGGCTGAGTTTGACGTACTGCTCGAACAAACCAGTGACACGGCTCACCAACGCTTCGAGCTGCGTGCCGGCATCCACTTTGAAGTTGAACGTCTTGACCAGCGCCCGGAAATAGCCTTCGTCCTCGCTCACGGAAATGATTTTTCCGCGCTCCACGCCTTCCACCAGAACTTTAATATTTCCGTCCGGAAGCTTGAGGCTCTGGACGATATTCGCCACCGTGCCAACACTAAAAATCTCATCCGGCCGGGGCTCGTCGATCGACGCATCGTGCTGCGTGGCAAGGAAAATCTTCTTGTCGGCCGCCAACGCTTCTTCGAGCGCCCGCACGCTGCTCTCCCGCCCAACCACGAACGGGGTCATCATGAAAGGAAAAATGACGACGTCCCGGATGGGCATCATCGGTAAACGTTTTGTATCGGGTTTATCTTTGGAGGTTAGCATTGGGGGGGTTCATCGGTCATTTCGGTTTTCAGTTCGTCAACCGAATAACCGAACAACCGATCAACTGAACAACCGTCTTTATCCGGCCTTCTCTAACAGAGCCATGTTGATCTTTTGCGTCATGACCATCTCCTTGGTCACCAGGAACTCGCGCACTTTTTTGTAGGACGGGAGAAAATACATCAGGTCCAGCATGAGATCTTCCAGGATCATCCGCAGGCCCCGAGCGCCAACTTTCCGCTCCATGGCGAGAGCGGCGATCGCCTCCAGGGCGTCATCACTAAACTTCAGTCTAACATTTTCAAACTCGAATAGTTTCTGGTACTGCCGGATGATGGCGTTCTTCGGTTTGGTCAGAATCTGTACCAGCGCGTCCCGGCTCAAATCTTCGAGCACGGCCACTACCGGCATTCGTCCGATGAATTCCGGAATGAACCCGAACTTGATCAGATCCACCGGCTGGACGTTCTCAAGCATATCTGTGTCCCGCCGGTTCGGATTCGGCCGCAGCGGAGTTTCCCCGCGATGCGACCCTTCCTCTTGGGCAATGAAACCCATGGACTTGGTTCCCACGCGCTTCGAGATCACCTTCTCCAAACCCACAAACGCTCCGCCGCAGATAAACAGGATGTTGGTGGTGTCTACGGGAGTGAATTCTTGGTGGGGATGCTTGCGGCCGCCTTGGGGAGGAACGTTGGCAACCGTACCTTCGAGAATCTTGAGCAGCGCTTGCTGGACGCCTTCGCCCGAAACATCCCGGGTAATGGAGGGATTCTCATCCTTGCGACCAATCTTATCGATCTCGTCTATATAGATGATACCGGTCTGGCAGCGCTGGACATCCCAATCGGAATTCTGCAGCAATCGCAGGATGATGTTCTCTACGTCTTCGCCCACATAGCCCGCTTCAGTCAACGTGGTAGCGTCGACAATGGCGAACGGAACATCCAAAATCCGGGCCAGCGTTTGCGCGAGCAAAGTCTTGCCAGTCCCGGTCGGTCCTATTAATAGGATGTTGGATTTCGAAAGCTCCACTTCGGCGCCGCGCTGCTTGTTCATCTGGATGCGCTTGTAGTGGTTGTAAACGGCGACGGCGAGCTTCTTTTTGGTGGGATCCTGACCAATGACGTATTGATCGAGATATTCCTTCAGTTCCAGTGGCTTGGGGAGTTTATGCGGGGCGCCATACGGCTGTTCATGCCGGTCGTCCTCAAGGATCGAATTGCATACGGCGATGCATTCGTCGCAGATGTAAGCTCTGGGGTAATCGTTGGGGGAGGAGATTAACTTACCGACTACGTCCTGACTTTTGTGGCAAAACGAACAACGCAAAGCGTCGTCGGAACCAGTACGTTTCACGCGGAATCTCCGGAGACTAAGAATCTACACTTCATCCAAGAATCGGATGTACCCTTGAAACCCTATTATAACAGAAGGCATCTAAGCATGCCCCAAAATTCCAACCTTGGCCTAGAGCGAGGGTACTGGGCTAAATATTCGTCTCTTGCTAAGGAGTGTAACAGAAGGCCCGGGAGGATGCTAGTAGTAACGGGTTAGCCCGCATTCCCTCAGCTCATGAGCGCTATAAATGGTTCATGCATTGGAACGATACAATCCTCAAGAGATTCGACAATCCCGACGAAGTCCGTGAATTTACCAAGGGCAGGTTCGAACTCCTGCACCTCGGCGGCATGACCATCGGACGCGCTACCTATGAACCAGGCTGGAAATGGTCCAACCACGTGGGTCCGCTGGTCGGAAAGAAGCTTTGCGATGTCGAACACGTCGGGATGGTGGTTTCCGGAACGGCGACCGCCGCCATGGCCGATGGACGCGTGATCGAAATGAAGGCCGGCGACGTCTTCTACATCGGTCCCGGCCATGATAGTTGGGTGGTCGGCGATCAGCCCTATGTTTCCCTTCATTTTTTGGGCGCGGGTGACTACGCCAAGCACTGATTTCCATTTAGATGACACCTTGACCTTCTACACGTTCTCCGTTAATATGTAGAAGAACGAGGTGTCAACATGGCTGCCGCGAAATCCGATCTACCGCAAGGAACTCTAGACCTGCTTATCCTCAAAGTGGTCGCGCTCGGCCCCGTGCATGGATACGCCATCGCGCAGCGCCTGCAGCAGGTCTCGCGC
>DATGIH010000198.1:0-4321 GCA_035295865.1 Bryobacteraceae bacterium | reverse complement strand
CACACGGTGTTCATCGGCGACAAGAAATTTGTCTTGAAGCTGATCCCGAGCGGGGTGCTGCGGCCGGGCGTTCAGGCAGTGATTGGCAATGGCGTGGTGATCGACCCGGGCGCGCTGATCGACGAGATAGAAACGCTGCGAAAATCCGGCATCGATGTGGAAAAGCAACTCGCCATCAGCAATCGCGCGCACGTTATTTTTCCCTTTCACCGGATTGTGGAGAAGATGTCGGAAGCGCGCGAGGATCGGGTGCCGATCGGCACTACATCGCGCGGCATCGGGCCGTGCTACGAAGACAAAACCGGGCGGCGGGGCATCCGGATCGCGGATTTGTACGAGAAAGACAGCTTTTGCGCGATGTACACGTCGCTAGCCGAAGATAAGCAACTGCTGGCGCAGACGTTTCATATTCAGGAATCGATCGACTACGAGCAGATCCGCGATCAGTATTTGAAATTTGCCGAGCGCATCCGGCCGATGGTTTGCGATACGGCGCAGCTTTTGCACGACGCCATGCAGGCCGGCAAGCGTATACTGTTTGAAGGCGCGCAGGGTTCGATGCTCGATGTGGATCATGGGACCTACCCATTTGTGACGTCGTCGAGCGCCACGGCCGGCGGTGCTTGCACTGGAGCGGGCGTGCCACCAACGGCGATTCAGGGCGTGATCGGGGTTTCGAAGGCGTACACCACGCGAGTGGGCAGCGGGCCATTTCCGACCGAGCTGCTGGGAGAAGAGGGCGAGCGGATCCGCAAAGCCGGCAAGGAATTCGGCGCCGTTACGGGACGTCCGCGCCGTTGCGGATGGTTCGACGTTCCGCTGCTGCGCTACACCGCGATGATTAACGGATTTACGAGTCTCGTGGTGACCAAGCTGGACGTGCTGGATCAGTTCGATGAAATTCAGGTGTGCACGGCCTATCGCAACACCAAGTCGATGCCGGCCACCTATCGCGAGATGGAAGCGGTGGAACCTGTTTATGAAACGCTTCCCGGTTGGAAATCCGAGACCCGTGGTCTAGCGCGAGTGGATGCACTTCCGCAGCGCGCGAACGACTACCTCAAGTTTTTGAGCGATCGCACAGGAGTCGAGATCGGCTGCATTTCCACGGGGCCCGAGCGCGATGAGACGATTCTGATCGAAGGCTCGAAGCTGGCCGGGCTTTTGTAGCGCGTCTAATCCCTCGTCACTGTTAACGACCGCCAGCTGGTGTTCCCGGCGGCATCCGTGGCGGTGATAACGACCGTGGTGGAACCAACATACAAAGGAATCGCGGCAGTGCTCCAGTTTGTGGTTCCAGCCGCAAATCCGGAGGTTCCATTCGAGGTGGCCCAGGTAACGGATGCGACTCCGACGTTATCTGTCGCGGTGCCACTCACAACCAGAGAACTCGCGGACGTGTAGTAATTCGTGGTTGCGGGCGAGAGAATCGTCAGCGAGGGTGGCGTAGTGTCCGGTCCTGAAGGTGTCGGGTTCGGGGCGGGCGCCGGTGGATTAGGCGGAGACGGAGGAGCAGGCGTTGGGCTTACCGCCTGATAGTTGACCACCACGCTGTTGGACGCAACGTTCATCAACGTGTCTTCGGCGGTGATCGTGATGGTATTGCTGCCGTCGATCAACGGAACAGTGGGAATGGTCCAGTTTGTCGATCCCTGCGCTTGACCAAACGCACCACTCGTTGAATTCCAGTACACCTGCACGGTGCCTGTCCCCCCTGAGACCGTACCGCTGATGGAAATCGGTGACGAATTGGAGCTGCTGGGAGGCGCGATCACGGCCAGGAGCAACGGGCTGGATGGCGCGGGCGTGGGCGAAGGATCTGGTGCGGTCGCTGGCGCGGGGCTGGGGCTCGTAGCACCGGCCGCTGCATATAACCCCTGCGCGGCGGCGATGTCGTTCGGCATCAGAACCGTGTGGATTCGGTAGTAGGGGTACATGACGTCGCCGGGTACGTCGGAATGTCCAAGACCCAGCGCGTGTCCCGCCTCATGCAGCGCAACGCTATACAGATCGACGCCAACTCCGATCTGCCACGTCTCGGCGTCATTGAAGTGCATATCGCCGGCGATGGGTTCCGGATTCTCCGGAAACGGATAGAAGGTGTGCGCTAAAGTGCTGGCGCCGATAAACGGATACCCATCGCCGTGCGCGCCCGTCGCGAACAGAATCCCGATCGTTTGATTACCATTCGGATTGGATGAAGGCGTGAAGGTGACTTGCACGGCATCCGACCATTGCGCGAAGGCACGCGCGATTTGTGCTTGAACCGAGTCCGCCGGTAGCTGCGCGGTGGTGGTGGCAAAAGCGTAGTTGAGCGTCGCTGAACCGAGACCTGGTCCATCCCATCCGTCGCCAATCACGGGAATCGCCTGTTGTACAGAGCCCTGACTGGTCATGGCACCGGCGCATGCGTGCACTGGTGCGCCGTCGGTCAGTTCGTAGGACGCCGGAAAAATGTAAGAGACCTCGTCCCAATCCGCTAAGCGCGACAGTTGTTCGCGGCTGCCGCGCACGAGAAGATGATTCGGCAGCATGTCTGCATTTTCTTGGAGGCGCAGCTCTGAATTCATGACAATTGCACGGGCATCTTTTCCATCGACGTCCGGATAGAATTCCACGACTGCTGTAAGAGCGGCCCGGTTCACGCCAAACTCGGCGCTGATCTTTTCCAGCGGTTGCAGCGCGCCTTGCCAGTGGATGTCGAAGTTGGTCAACCTCTCGTTGTCCGGAACCGAAACCGAAAAGGCGTAATCCGGGATATAGGAAAGGATCGTGACTCCTAGATTCTCCAGTTTCCGGAGCTCGAACTCGTCAGGATTGTGCGAGAACTGCACAATCCGGTGCAAGCGGCCCGGCCGCAAAGTTTTTGGAGGATCTGCCGCATGCGTTTGAGGCGCGTTGTACGAATTCAGTCCTTTCAATCGAAGCGCAGGCTGCGCGCTCGCCGTTCCGCACATCAGCATCACGGCGAAAAGTAAGGACGAATTCCTCATACGCTCAACCATCGGAAGCGCACTGAGAATTTTCCATTGGACAGACACTCTAGTCCACAGAGGCGTATTCGTGGCTTATCGTTTTGTTCTCCTATCTCTGTATTTGTTGATGCATATCTCCGTGAGGGCAGCGGATGTAGCGAACGGCGCGACGTACATCATTCAAACGGTTGCCGGCAGCAACTCCGTGGGCGATGGCGGCCCTGCGCTGCAGGCGCTCTTCAGTCAAACAGAAGGAATTGCTGTCGATTCTCTCGGCAACATTTATGTCGCGGATGCCGATGCGAACCGCGTACGAAAGATTGGGACGAATGGCGTGATCAGCACAATCGCGGGCACAGGTGTTGCCGGATTCGCGGGCGACGGCGGTCCTGCGAATGCGGCGTTGCTGAATCAACCGTATGGTTTGGCTTTGGATGCGGCCGGCAATCTCTATATCGCAGACCTTGGCAACGGTCGAGTCCGGAAAATGACGGTGGCGGATGGAAAGATTCAGACCGTCGCGGGCGGGGGCTCATTGCAGGAGGGTCACACCGCGATCGGCGCTCCCGCGACCGCTGCAACATTCATTGCGCCGCGCAACGTTGCGCTCGATCCGGATGGCACGCTGTACATTTCGGACTTCGGCGCCAACATTGTATACAAAGTCTCGCCGGCTGGAATTCTCACGGTCCTGACGGGAACGGGCACAGCAGGGTACAGCGGCGACGATAGTTCCGCGAACATGGCTCAGGTGAATTCTCCCGCGGGAATCGCTTCCGATGGAGACGGGGCCCTCTACATCGCCGACAGCGGCAATAACTGCGTTCGCAAAGTGTATCTGAATGTCATCAGCACGGTGTTCAACGTGACTGCTCCTACTGGCGTCGCGTACGGCGGGGGAGTTGTTTATGTGGCGGGCTCAAACTATTTCGGAACTCTGTTGACGCCTTTTGCGGGCGTGGCATCGGCGCTGGACGTTACTACGGACACGGCCGGAAATGTATACGCCACCACGGGGCCGTTTGTGATCGATGTAACGAATACGGGAGTTGTGAATACTCTCGCCGGGAGCGGTTCGGGCATTTATTTTGGCGGAGACGGCGGCCCGGCGAACCTGGCGAGATTCCACTCGCCTTCCGGCATTGCGATGGATGGGCAAGGGAACAAATATATCGCCGACACCGCCAACCATCGCATCCGTGAAATTACCGCCGCCGGAATTGTCGCGACGATCGCGGGAACGGGTGTGGCGGGCGCGGATGGTGATGGCGGTGCGGCCGCGCTGGCTCTGCTGAATTTGCCGCAGAGTGTCGCGGTGGATGGTAACAACAACCTTTACGTTGCCG
>DATGIH010000197.1:0-8359 GCA_035295865.1 Bryobacteraceae bacterium | reverse complement strand
ACATCCTTTACCGGAACGATCTCGTGTACCGCCCAGGCCGGATTGAATGCTCCCGCGTTCTCAAAAACGGCGATGCCGCTCGCCCCGCGAAACACTTCACTTTGCGCCGGATCCGTTTTAGTCCGGGCCAATGTGAATTTGACTCCGACGAGTTTCTGAGCAGAAGCCAAATGGGTGGGCAGGTGGTACGTGTTTACAGTAACGCCTGCTTGGGCCGTAGGAAAATCAACGTTGTAAAAATCACCCCAATTGCGTTCGATCTCTTCAGTTTTCGTGACCACACGAAAAGGGCGAGGTTGTTTTTCGAGAAACTCCGCGATGTCGGAATTGCCCCAGGCCTTATCCAGGAAACTGCGCCGCTCGGAATCGTTGCGATCCGCGAGCATGAAGCTCGCATGTTGGCCGGCTTCAAACAGCAAGAGCAGGGTCAGCAAGGTAACCGCTTGGGGACGAGTCAAATTCCCGGTGCGCCAGGCGTAAAGTAGCGAGGCCAGCAGGATGGAAAACAGGACGGTCATCGCGACGCGATCGTCCCAATCCCACCAGAACTTATTCGCGATCAGAACGGCCAGCACTGTAATTCCTAAGATCAGCGCAAACGCCGCCACTGCGAGGTTGATGCGGCGGATCCAATCGGCGCCCGATTCTTTGTAGGCCGCGAGTGCATCCACGCCGAATGCCGCCAGAACGCAGAATGCCACATCGAACAGGAGCTTAGCCATCGCAGGAACGCGCGCTTTTTCCACGAACGGAAGCACGGCATAGATGAAGCCGTTAAAAACGCTGTTCGCACCGAAAGAATACACCAAAGCTCCCAACGCGATCGCGACGAAAAACTTTACCAGATGCTCGCGCCACCAGACAGCAATCGCAAGGAGAGTCAACGTAACGACCGCGACACCGAGAAAAACTCCCGTATGCTCGCCATAACCGGGAATTACGATTCCGAAGATATACATCGGATGCATGGCGTGCTTGGTATGGATGTAATAAGGGATGACGTCCTGCCATCCAAAGGGCTCGCGGCCGCCCGCCCATCGATAGGCGAGCCGGCCGTATTCCTGCGCGGGAAGAATCTGCAAAGCGCCGACAACGGGCGCGAAAATCATGGCGACAACCGCCATCCAAGCCATGCGCCAGTTCGGACGGCCGTCTTTAAGAACGTAATAAAGCCAGGCACCGGCTGCCGCCAGGGTCAGAAAAATAGGCACCTGATGATGCCCGCTCAGCCAGGCCATTCCGATGCAGGCTCCGCTCAAGGCCGCGCTCGCCCAGGGACGCACGCCACGAACCGCTCTCAGCAGAAACAGGAAAACCAGCGGAGCCCAAACTGCGCCGTTGACCATTTGTGGCCAATCCGTCCAACCGATATATCCGACCAGCGAAAACGCCAAGCCCCCGATTAAGGAAGCGGCGCGCGAACGCCCGAGATCGCGGCATAACCAGTAGCAGAACAGCGCAGCCATATAATGCATCACGACGTAATACCAGTTCACTTCCCACATCGGGAGCACGCCGTGCTCGCGAGGCATCAGCCACAAGAGCCAGTTCAGCGGGTAAGTGACTCCGGGCTGAGCTTGCCCAAGCAGTGGCTGGCCCATCCAGTTATGCGTATCCCAAAGCGGGAGATGCCCTTGGTGAAGTTGACGCGCAGCTTCCTGCCACCAGGGCAGAACTTGGTCCGCCATATCCGGCGACCACATCCAGTCAAACTGATAAGTGAAAACAAGCTTCCAATAGAATCCGGTAACGATGGCGAATAAAAGTAATGGAATCGTTAGCCAACGGGGCCATTGAAAACGCAAGCGGCGAGCATCCAGACGATGCGGATGCGCGCGCGGCTGAGTCTCGGAGCCGAGAAGAGCCATCGGTTAATTATTCCATTGCGCTCAGTTACACCGCTTGGTACCCGCAAACGCGGGGACCGAGGTACAAGCCAGCCGTTAGGGAATTCCGATTCCCGGACCTAACTTTGAGATGAAAAACCTTAGCGCCTACATAGTCTTCAGTCCCTGGTCGATCAACGCGCGAGGTACTTGGTGCGTCCTATATCCATCTTCGCTTCCGAGCTTCAGCCCATCGTTTTGGAAGGGCTATATGGCGTTCTTGCCAAATGCGACGATCTGGTCTTCGCCGGAGCCGTTTCCCGAATCAACGACGCTTTCGAGGAGACCAATCGATTGCGTCCCGACGTCGCGCTGATCGACCTGAGCAGCGGCGGTCTCACGTCTGCGCTTCGGTATATCGCTAGCCTCAAAGCAGCATCGCTGAACACGCATGCGGTGTTATGGGTCGTCGAGCTACCCGAGATGGAAGCCTTCCGGGCATTACAGATGGGTGCACGCGGCATTATCAAAAAAGCTGCGCCCGTTCCCAAGCTGCTCGAATGCCTGCGCGAAGTGGGCTCGGGCAAGATTTGGATGGATGAAGCGGAGAACGTGACGGCATTCCTCCAGCGTAAGGAGACTTCGCGGCTGACACCGCGCGAGCGCGAGGTGGTGCATTTGATTTGCCGCGGAATGAAGAACCGGCAAATAGCCGAAAATCTTAGGATTACGCCAGGTACTGTCAAGGTTCACTTGATGCACATTTTCGAGAAAACAGGCCTCAAGGACCGGTTGGCGCTGGCGGTGCACGGACAGGAACTCGTCGGCACTGAACCGCAGCCGATCGAGCAGCAGTCCAAGGAAGCTTCCACTAGTTAGCGGCCTAAGGAGATTGCCGCGCCGAACCGATGAACGATTAGGACCGGCGAATCTTTGGCCAGCTCAACTCAATCCTTACCAGTTCCCATTGCGCCCGTGCGCGCAGGTGCCGTGTCGGCGAAATGGGGACGCTGGACGCGCGTGGTGGCGCCCTCGTTCTCCGACTTTTTCTTCGTTGCGATCATGGCCTGGCTTTTTATCTGCGGCGCGAGCGGATGGAAGTCGCTGCTGATGGATGGCGACACCGGCTGGCACATTCGCACGGGCGAGTACATTTTGGCGAATCGCTCCGTGCCCACGCACGACCTGTTTTCGTTCTCAAAACCCGGGGCTCCGTGGTTTGCATGGGAGTGGTTGTCCGATGTCGTATTCGGCTTGTTGTTCCGCATGGGAGCTCTCAAAGCGATCGTGCTTTTTTCGGGCGTGCTGATCGCAGTCTATGCGACGCTTCTGCTTCGCTACGCGATTTGGCGTGGCGCGAACGCTCTGGTAGCAGCGGCGCTCACGTTCCTGGCTATTGGGAGCGCTTCGCTCCATTTCTTGGCGCGACCCCATTTGTACACATTGGTGTTCTTACCGGCAGCCCTTTGGCTGATTGAGGTAGACCGCCGCAATAAGACGCGCTGGCTCTGGCTGCTGGTTCCGTTAACCGCGCTTTGGACTAACCTGCACGGTGGTTTTCTGATCTTCCTGGTTTTGCTGACACTGTTAGTCGCGGGAACCATGGTGGAGGCTTGGTTGGGCCGTCCGCGCTGGGCGGCCGCGCGCCGATACGCATTGCTTTTGATTGCATGCTCGGCGGCTTCGTTTATCAATCCACAGGGACCGGGCTTGCATCAGCACATCGTCGAATACCTGCGTGCGGATTGGATACGGAATCTCGTGCAGGAGTTTCAGGCGCCGACGTTTCGTTCCGAGGGGCAATTTCAATACGAGGCGTTATTGCTGATTGGAGTAGTGGTGAGTGGCGCCTTGCTCAGGCGGAAGTGCGTGAGCGAGGCCCTGTGGATTTTGTTCCTGGCTCATTGCTCACTCATCAGCGTGCGGCACGTGCCGATCTACGCAACCGTGGCGGCGCCGTTGATCGCATCGGAATTGAGCGGCTGGTGGCAAAGGGCGGCAGCCGAACGATCGAAAGGGTCGGTCCTCCGCATCCTCCACCAGCTCGGGCAGGATATTATCCCGAGTTTCCGCTGGCTAAGCATCTGGCCGGCCTTGGTTGTGCTGGCATTGATCGCGATCGACCAACCCATCAAGTGGCCGACGGATTTTCCTACGGAAGCATTTCCGGTGGCGATGGTGCACCAGAACGCTGCGTTCCTGCAATCGGGACGCCTGCTGACACCGGACCAGTGGGGCGACTATTTGATCTACTGCTATTACCCTCGACAACGAGTGTTTGTAGATGGCCGCAGCGATTTTTACGGCGAAGCTCTCGGCAAGGAATACCTACACCTGTTGCAGGGGTCTTACGACTGGCGCGCAATCCTAAAACGGCATGGCTTCGACCGGGCCTTACTGCCCGTGGATTGGCCTCTTACGGCGATTCTAAAACTCGACGCTTCGTGGCGCGTGCTGCAGGACGACGGGAAGGCTATTCTGTTCCAGCGCATGGGGCAATGGACGCCGGCGAACTAAGTGAATCCACACCCAACCCTGCATCCACCGTACTAAAGAAAACCCGGCCGAAGGCTAATGAAAACCTCCCAGTTTGCCGAACTTAATCTCAGGAGAGCGGCATGAGAGCTAAGTTAAGCCTTGACAGTTCACCGGACCGTCGCACAGCCGGAAAAGCTGCGATGCCGGGAGTGCCGCTGGCAAGAATGCCTTTGGAATGGCTGGACGCGGGAAGTTGGCGGCTGCCTTCCGGGAAAGCTCTGGCTGAATTCGCGCTGCAGGCCGGTTTCCTGGCTCCGCCTTTGTTCGACGTGAAGAAGGTCGGCGAGGCTTCCAGAGCGCGCGTGCGGCGATTCATGCGAGAAGGCGTGCAGTCATCCGGTGTGCCGTCAGCGGATGTCAAGCAGTGCGGAAAAGGAAGTCACGAGTGACGGCTCAAGTTTGGATCACAGGGATCGTGGGCGTGGCCGCCATTGTCGATGATGTGATGCGGCGCAAGATCGCCAACTGGATTCCTGCTTCGGCTTTCGTGGCCGGCCTGACTCTGCAAATCGTGCAGAGCGGATGGCGAGGCTTGGGAGCGGCGCTGCTCGGTACCGCCGCCGGGGCTGCCGTCTTTTTGATTTTTTATTTGTTGGGCGGCATGGGCGGCGGCGATGTGAAGTTAATGGCTGGTTTCGGCGCCGTGTTGGGGTGGAAGCGCCTGCTGGAAGCCGCATTGTGGACGGCCGGGTGCGGCGGAGTGATGGCCGCGTTGGTGATTGGGGTAAGCACGGTCCGGCAGATTCTGCGTGCCAAGAGCTCTGACAAAGTGGAAGCCGCGCAGAGCGATTCCAGTCGCAATGCGAAGGCGAATTCCATTCCGTATGCTCCAGCGATCGCCGCCGGTGTCTGGTTGAGTTTGGTTCCGAAGACGTGACAGGGGTTTTGTAATCCGCTTCTGAGAGAGAGCAGGAGATAGAAAAATGGATCGTAGATTTTTAACCGTGTTGGGCGTGAGTTTACTCTTCGCGCTCGTGATATCGAGTGTGTTCTACCAGATGACGGCGCGCGCCGGGGGGGCGAAGAAAGTGGAAGCCACCGACATGCGCGACATCGTGGTTGCGGCGCGTCCCTTGTCGGTCGGGGTGACCGTGAAACCGGCGGATATCAAGCTGGCGAAGATTCCAACCGCGGCCTTCCCGAAAGGCGCATTTGGAAAAGCCGAAGAGGTGATTGACCGGCCAGTGATCAGCAACGTTCTCATGGACGAGCCGATCCTGGATGGACGCCTGGCGGTACGAGGCAGCGGCCTGGGCTTGGCTCCGATCATTCCGGTGGGAATGCGCGCCGTCACGGTACGCGTCAACGACGTCAGCGGCATCGCCGGTTTCGTGCTGCCCGGCATGCGCGTGGACATCCTGGTTACCGGCCGGCCGCCCACGTCGGACGGCACGATTACGGCCACCGCGCTTCAGAACATGCTGGTCCTCTCCGCCGGCACTGCGATTCAAGCGGACGCGCGCGGCCAAGCCATCCAAGCCAGCACCGTGACCCTGCTCGCCACGCCCGATCAAGCGGAAACCTTGACGCTCGCAAATAACGAAGGGCGCATTCAGTTGGTGCTCCGGAACGGCAGCGATCAGACCATCGAGAAGCCGCCAGGACGCGAAATCAGCGAGCTGTACGGCTTGCACGCCACCCGGAAGAAGGCTGCGCCTGAAGCGGCGCCGAGGCCGAGAACCCGCGTGGTCAACGTGGTTGCCGCGGCTCCCGCGCCGCCGCCTCCGCCGCCGGATCAAATCGTGGTAATTCGCGGAACGCAAAAGAGTGTGGAAGTGGTTGGCGTCAGCCGCCCGGACGGGGGAAAGTAAACCAATGCAAGTCATCAACAGAGTGTTTTTCGCTTCATTGCTTCTGGTCACGGCGGCAGCCAATGTCGCTCTCGCACAAGGCGGACCTGAGGAAATCCGGTTGACGGTCGGAAAGAGCATCGTCATCGACTATCCGACGGATATTTCCCGGATCTCCACCAGCAATCCCGATATCGTGGATGCCTCTCCCGTCACCGCGCGCGAGATCCTGATTCACGGAAAATCGTTTGGAACAGTGACTCTGGTGGTCTGGAGCAAGGCCGGCCAGCGGAATTTCTACAACATTACAGTCGAACAGAATCTGGAACCGCTTCGGAAACTGCTGAAGGAGACCTTCCCGAAGGAAGAGATCCATGTACAGTCTTCGCGGGAATCCCTTTCGCTGACGGGGCGGATTTCGAACAAAGACGTTGCGGAACGGGCTGCCGCGCTCGCGACGCCCTTCGCCAAGACCATCGTCAACAACCTTCAGGTCATCGCCGGCGGAGCCGAGAAGCAGATCCTGTTGCGCGTCAAATTTGCAGAGTTGGATCGCACCGCCTCCACCCAATTCGGCGTGAACCTGATCTCGACCGGAGCAGCCAATACGGTGGGCGGAATCAGCACGGGCCAGTTCCCCGCCCCTCAGCTGCCGTCGGTATCGGGGCAAGCCGGAAGCAAGACCCCGGAACCCAATTCCTTCACCATCTCGCAGGCGCTGAATGTTTTCGCTTTTCGCAACGATCTGAACCTGGGCGCATTCATTAAAGCGCTGCAAAGTCATAACCTGTTGCAGATTTTGGCCGAACCAAACCTGGTCACGACGAACGGCAAGGAAGCCACTTTCCTGGTTGGCGGCGAGTTCCCGATTCCGGTTTTGCAAGGCGGCGCCAACTCCGGAGCCGTCACCATTCAATTCCGCGAATTCGGCGTGCGGTTGAGTTTCAACCCGACCATCACTCCCAACAATACGATCAGCATGCACGTCAAGCCGGAAGTCTCGTCGCTCGATCTCGCCAATGGCGTGTCCTTCAATGGTTTCACCATTCCGGCGCTGGCCACGCGCAGGATGGAGACGAATATCGAGCTCGGTGAGGGCCAAAGCTTTGTGATCGGCGGCTTGATCGATCGCAGAGTAACGGAAACGGTTTCGAAAATTCCCGGTCTTGCGAATATCCCGATCCTGGGAAATCTTTTCAAGACCAGAGAGACCGACCGGAACAATACGGAACTGATCGTATTGGTCACGCCCGAAGTAACCATGCCGCTGCAACCTGGCGAGGGCAAGACACCGGTGATGCCGCGCGAGTTCATGATGACTCCCGCCAGCCCGTCCGATCCGTACGGAACGCCGCAGAGCACCAAGAAGAGCAAGTAACGACAGCACGTAAGGAAAGATGGGCATTCAGCGAATAAGGAGCATGCAATGACAGCGAAAGGAGGTGCGGTTTTGACGGCGTTATCCATTGTGCCGAATCGCGAGCTGGCCAGCCAGTTCTCCGAAGCCGTCGAGCACACGCGCGCCTTCCAAATTCTCGCTGAGCTCAAACAGTACCCTTCGCCGCAAACGCTCGAGATGCGGCTGCGCCAAACCAAGCCGGACGTGATTCTGCTCGACCTCGCAACCGACCTGGATGTGGCTTGCGAACTCATCCGATCGGTGCTATCGCTCAGTCACCCCACGCATGTGGTCGGCCTGCATGTTCACAACGACTCGGATGCGATTCTGCGCTCCTTACGCATGGGCGCGACCGAATTCTTATACGCTCCATTCGACGCGGAGATTCAAACGGAAGCCATCACCCGGCTGCGCCGGCTGCTGCAGCCGAGTCCCGCTGAAGATGTTCAACCCGGCAGCCTGGTGGCTTTCAGCAGCGTAAAGCCTGGTTCGGGGGCGTCCACGCTCGCGGCTCAGACAGCCTTTGCTCTGCGAAGAACCACTTCACAGCGCGTCCTTTTGGCGGACTTCGACCTGATGGGAGGCATCATCGGTTTCTATTTGAAGCTGACCAATACGAAATCGCTGATGGACGCAATCCAATTTGCGGATTACCCGGGCGACACTCCTTGGTCTTCTTTAGTAGCCGCTTCCGATGGCGTGGATATTCTCCCGGCGCCTGAAACACCGCACACCGGCCCGATCGATGCGGCTCGGCTGCATGCTGTGTTGGAACACGCGCGCATGAATTACGACTGGATCGTCAT
>DATGIH010000196.1:0-3001 GCA_035295865.1 Bryobacteraceae bacterium | reverse complement strand
AACTTGGCGGATGGCTCACGGGCAGCGTCCAATCGCCTGAGGTCAAACGCGTCGGCTCGCCGCCTTCCGCCGGGATCAACCAAAGATGGGTCGGCAGCGCCGCTTCTTTGACTAAGAAATCGTCGTTGCCCACTTCGAACGAATCGTTGAATTTCTCTTCCCCGGTTCGTTTGAGCGCTTCGTCGGTGGCTGCGAAAGCGATCATCTTGCCGTCGGGACGCCACGCGAATTGCTGCACTCCCGTTGCAATCTTCGTAATCTGCACCGGATCGCCGCCAGTCATCGGCATCACGAAAATCTGCGGCTTGTTGTCGGCGCCAGCAGCCAGGAACGCCAACCGGTCGCCGGCGGGCGACCAGCGCGGAAAGCTCACAGAACGCCGTTCGTGGGTCAGCGTCCGCGGCTTGGCCTGCGCGATGTCCACCAAGACAAGGTCCGCATCGTAGCGATCGTCGGCGAAATTCGGCCGCGACACCACGATCACAATCGATTTTCCGTCCGGAGAAATCTGCGGATCCGCGACGCGCCGGATCTTATCCAGATGCGCCATGTCGAAACGATTAGCGGCGAACCCAGGCAGGCAGCAAAGCAGTGCGGAAGCGATGCAAACGGCAAGTTTCATCGTCCCTCCTATTAGGACTAATGATAATCCTTGCGAGCCGGCCGATAAATGGCCGTATGCCGGACCGTTTGCAGCAACGTGCTTCCAGTAAGAAGCATCACATCAGCCACCAGGAATTCATGTCCTTTGCGATCGAAGCGGTCGAGAATCCGTCCGCGAACTGAAATACAATCGCCGGACCGCGGCGCACTCCAGTTCGTCACGTCGCTCCCGGCATGGATCCACGGGCCAAGCCGATAGTTCCGCATCAGAATTTCGTTCGAGAATCGTAACAGGCGCTCCGGCGTCGCTGCATCGAGTTCTTCCACAAAGCTTCCTAGCGCGTTGCCTGGCAGGATGGTATCTGTTGACGGAACCGGGCGTTCGGACGGCAGAGACTTCTCGGGAATGACCTGCGGCTCCGTCATGATGTCGCGCATGAGGGAAGCAGTACCCGTGGCGCACACAGCACCGTTTTCGCGCTCCGCCACAATCCGGATCGATCCATCGTCCCCGACCTCAGCACGCACCACTACCGGATCGCCATCGTAGAACGGCTCCAGAAATCGAACCTTCATCGATCCGTTTTCCAGCCATTGCGGCGCATGCTCGACAACCGGCGCCATCATATATCCATAAACAGTGATGCCCGGAACCAAGCCTCCGCGAAAGCCGAACTGCGCGGCGACGCCGTCGTCATGCATCTTGTTTTCGGAATCCGGCGCGGTGTTCACCGCACGAAGTCGATGGACAGGAAGAGGACCGCTCACACCGCGGTGGTTTCCGCTACGCGTTCGGCGTATCGGCGGTCCACATAGTTGTTGAGGATCTCGATGAACTCCGGCACAATGTGATCGCCTCGGAGCGTGATCGAAAGCTTGCCGTCCACGTAAACCGGCGCTACCGGTTCTTCGAAAGTTCCGGGCAGCGAAATACAGATGTTCGAATGCTTGGATTCACCCGGGCCGTTGACCACGCATCCCATCACCGCCACTTTCATCTCTTCCACGCCCGTGTATTTGCCTTTCCAAACCGGCATCTGCTCGCGCAGATAGGTCTGGATTTGGTCGGCCATGTCCTGGAAGAATGTGCTGGTGGTCCGGCCGCAACCCGGACAAGCCGTGACCTGCGGCGTGAAGCTACGCAGTTCGAGCGACTGGAGAATCTGCTGCGAGACGATCACTTCTTCCGTGCGATCGCCATTCGGAAGCGGCGTCAGCGAGGCGCGAATGGTATCGCCGATTCCTTCCTGCAGCAGCACGGCGAGCGCGCCAGTCGTCGCCACAATTCCCTTCGATCCTAAACCCGCCTCCGTGAGCCCCAAGTGCAATGCGTAATCGCACTGGCCCGCGAGCTTACGGTACACCGTAATTAAATCCTGGACGCCGCTCACCTTGGCGCTCAGGATGATCTTGTCTCGCCCCAACCCATACTGCTCCGCCGCTTCCGCTGAATTGAGCGCGCTTCGGACAATCGCGTTGATGGTGACTTCCTTGGCATCCAGTGGTTCGGGCAGCCGCGAATTCTCATCCATCATGCGAGTGAGCAGCGCTTGATCGAGCGATCCCCAATTCACGCCGATGCGAACAGGCCGTCCGTACTCGATGGCAGCCTCGATCATCACGCGAAAATTGTCGTCGTGCTTTTTGCCGATATTGACGTTCCCCGGATTGATCCGATACTTGGCCAGCGCACGCGCGCAATCCGGATACTTCTTCAGCAAGATGTGTCCGTTATAGTGAAAATCTCCGATGATCGGGACTCGTACGCCGAACTTATCCAGCGTTTCGACGATCTTCGGAACCGCCGCCGCCGCAGCTTCCGTGTTCACGGTGACGCGAACCAATTCCGATCCGGCACGCGCCAGCGCCATGGTCTGATTCACGGTGGACACCACATCCGCGGTGTCCGTATTGGTCATGGACTGCACCACAATCGGGTGTTTGCCACCCACCGTCACATTGCCAATCCGTACCGGCACCGAAACCCGGCGCTGTTGAACCGCCATCCTACCTCCGTTGAATTTTCATTGTAGCAATGGGCTCGCTTTCTATGCGCGAGTTTCGCGATTGCGCGCGCCGGTATTGGCGCCCGGAAATTCATCCACCTTTCGCGCGAGCTCCGTGCGACGAGATTAAACAGATGCGGCGTCCAATTGCCTCGAGAGGCACAAGTGCCCTTCTTGTCATTTACATAACGTGGCGATTGGTCTGGTAGAATCTCACCAATATCATGGCGAAAACCCGTTTCTGGTTGGTTTCCAGTTTCCTCCTGATGCTAACGCTCGGTTTCGTTCTCACCCGCGGCGATGCGCAACCGAACACCGTCAAGCAAATCGCACCCGGCGTTTGGTTCCGCGAAGGCGATATCCAACACGAAGGCCATTGCAACAACGCCATC
>DATGIH010000195.1:0-20302 GCA_035295865.1 Bryobacteraceae bacterium | reverse complement strand
CGCGACCGGTGAAAGAGACCGGCTGGAAGCTCAGGAATGGGATCTTCTTGGGATTGTCCAGCGCGAAGCGGACAACCGCGCCCACTTGCTCGTTATTGATGCCGTTGATGATCGTAATAACCGGGACGATGTCGACGCCCGAACTCCACAGATTCTCGATGGCCTTGAGCTTGACGTCGAAAAGATTGCCGACCGCGCGATGCGAATTGGCATCGTTGCCGATTCCGTCAAACTGCAGATAGGCGTAGCGAAGTCCGGCTTCGGCGGCCTGCTTGCAAAATTCCTTGCTCTTCGCGAATTCAATTCCGTTGGTGGCCGCCTGGACGCTGTTGTAGCCGACCTTGCGGGCGTAGCGAACGGCGTCGAGGAAGTACGGAGAGATGGTAGGCTCGCCGCCCGAGAATTGCACCGACATCTGGCGGCGCGGCTTGATCGAGATCGCGTTATCGAGCAGCGTTTTGATATCTTCCCAGCCGAGTTCGTGCACGAATCCGACCTGGTTGGCGTCCATGAAACACGGATCGCACATCATGTTGCAGCGATTCGTCAGATCGATGGTCAGCACCGAGCCGCGGCCGTGGGTGATGGTGCTGGACCCGTGCTTATGCAGCTTCTCATCGTTGTGAGCGCGGATGTCGCGCCCGGGAAACACTTCTTCGAGATGCTTGAAGAAGGCCGGATCGATGGACATGACGTCTTCAAAATGCCCGTGCTTCGGGCAATCCTTCACCATCAGGATTTTGCCGTCGCGCTCAATGATGGTGGCCTTGATTTCGCCGACCTTTTCGTTGAGCAGGATTTCGTGGGGGAGTTTCCCGTCCACAATTTGATTGCGGACCTCAGGTACGCAGCGGGGGCAGAGCGAATCGGTCTCACGGGGCCATCCTAGCGTCGGTTTCTGCTTCTCGTAGCTCTTGAGCAGAGGCTTGTCCGACCACTTGGGGGTGAACGACGGATTCTGGTTGATTTGGTTCAGTTTATCGAAGACAACCCAGGCCGCGCCGGCCGCTTTGGTGACAACTTTTTCGGCGTACTTAATGGGCTTGTGCATTGACCCAAGTATAAGGCACCACTCATTCAGGGCCTACACGAATGCACTGAACCGCCCCTTTTCTTCACCAAAAGGGGATATCACACATCGAACGGAGCCTGACAATTCCCCGGTCACCATTGAAAACGCTAGGCTTATGGGATGATGGAAGCGTGACGGCGGGTGCGGTAAAGGCATTGGCGCACGAGTGCGGCTTTGAATTGGCCGGGATTTCGCGGGCTGTGCCTTTGGCGGAAGATTCGGCCCGGTACCTCGATTGGGTGCGGCAAGGGATGGCGGGAGCGATGGGGTACCTGACCGATCACCGAGCCCAGGTTCGTACCAACCCCCGGCTGCTTCTTTCGTCGGCACAATCGATTATCTCCGTCGGGAAGTTATATAACGGTCCTGAGCCGCGGTCCACGGACGGGGGCAATCCGGACTCCGGCTGGATTTCGCGCTACGCGTGGGGCGAGGATTATCATGGCGTGGTCCGCGCTGGTCTGGAGAAGCTGGTTTCGAAGTTGGGCGCAGGGCACGAGTGGAAGATCTGCGTCGACACCGCGCCGCTACTCGAAAGGTCTTACGCGCGCGAGGCTGGGCTTGGATGGATCGGAAAAAACACTTGCCTGATCAATCAGGCAATGGGCTCGTGGTTCTTTCTGGGCGAGATCCTGACGTCGCTCGAGATTGAGCCCGATTCCCCGCCCCCGGATCGCTGCGGCACTTGCACGCGCTGCATCGATGCTTGTCCGACGCAGGCGATTCCGCCGGAGGGTTATCAGGTGGACGCGCGGCGCTGCATTCCCTACTTCACCATCGAACTGCATGGATCGGTGCCGGAGGAAATGCGCGCCGGAATCGGGCGTCATATCTTTGGGTGCGATATTTGCCAGGATGTTTGCCCGTGGAATCGGCGGGCGGCCGTTGCAAACGATCCGGCGTTTGAGCCGCGCCATTTCGCGCCGCCGCTCGAAGATCTGGGTGGATTGAGCGAGGAAGACTTTCGCGAGATGTTTCAAGAGAGCCCGGTGAGGCGCGCGAAATACGCGGGATTCCTCCGGAATGTCGCGATTGCCATGGGCAACAGCGGTCAGGCGAAGTTCCGTGAGCCGCTGGAAGAGCTGGCGCGATTTCCGAATGAGATGGTTGCGGAGCACGCCCGCTGGGCGCTCGGCAGATTGGAGAGTGTGACGTGATTCTCAGCTTTTCCAGGCCCGAAGAGTTCCGAAAATGGCTGAAGGAGAATCACGACATTTCGGATGGAATTTGGATTCGCATCTTCAAGAAGAGTTCGGAGAGGACTTCGATCACTTATGCCGAAGCGCTCGACGAAGCGATCTGTTACGGCTGGATCGATGGGCAGAAGAAGCCGCACGATGCCGAGTCCTGGCTGCAGAAATTTTGCCGGCGGCGTCCGAAGGGCGGATGGTCGAAAATCAACACCGGCCACGCCGAGCGATTAATGCGAACGGGCCGGATGCGCGCGGCCGGACGCAAGGAGATCGAAGCGGCGAAGAAAGATGGCCGCTGGAATGCCGCGTACGATTCGCCAAGCCAATCCACCATGCCTGAGGATTTCCTGGAAGCCCTCGCGAAAGATCCGAAAGCGCACGCGTTCTTTGATGGCTTGAACAAAGCAAATCGCTACGCGATTTCGTACCGGTTGCAAACGGCGAAGAAGCCGGAGACGCGGCAGAGGCGAATGGAGATGATCCTGACGATGTTAAGCCGGGGTGAAGCTTTTCACTAAGCCTTGCGTGAGCCTCCAAGCTTGCCGCCAAGCCAAGCCGTCGGCATTGCAAGGATAACCAGGGCGAGTGGATACCAGTGAGGTCCGAGCTCTGCGCTCTTGTTCCACGCGGTTACGGCGCCGAGGATGCTGAGGACAAGGCCGATCGCGCCGCCGATCAATGCGTGCTGCATGGGACGATTGGGCGCGAGCCGGGCCGTAAGATAGCTACCAAATACTCCAATGACCGTGCGATACGTGGTGGCGAGCGCGAATAGCGGATCGGACATCGGTTTTCCGAGCGGTGGAAAAATTCCGGCGGACCGAAGAGCAATATCGATTGCGATGGAGAGAATCACCACGACTGCAAATCCGGCGAGCAACGCCAGGATGCTCTTGCCGATTTGCCGTTGACTGCCCATCACTCCCCGCCGAAGCCGGGTTTGTTTACCGATATTTCTGTTACTTTCGGCGCATATTTAGCCGCCGTCTGCCGGATCTTTGCCGCGTTGCCTAAGAGCACGAACGTCAGGTGATTCGGCTTGTAATATTTTTTGGCGGTGGCGTTAATATCGACTAGCGTGGCGGCATCGATGCTGGAGAAGAAATCGTCGATTTCCCCTTTGTTGAGTCCATACAATTCGAGATCGGCAAGGACGTTCGAAAGTTGATCGGTGGTCTCGAGCTGCTGGGTCGGGAAAGTTCCTTTGATGTACGCCTTCACCGACGCCAACTGCTCGGCCGTGATTCCCTTCTCTCCGAGCTGCTTCAGAACGTCGAGCGCCATGTCGATGGCTTTTTCCGTTGTATCGGTTTTTGTGTAGGTGGTAATGATAATGCTGCCCGGCAGTCGGACACGTTGCAGGTTGCATGCTGCGCCATAGGTGAGGCCGCTTTGTACGCGTAGCGCTTCGTTGAGCATCGACGTAAATCGGCCGCCGAACAGCGTGTTGATCAGCAGCAGCTTCACGCGATCGGGACTCGCGCGATCCACCCCGGGTTGTCCAATATAGAAATACGTCTGGGTGGCATCCGGTTTGTCAATTAGCAACAAGTTGGCCGGAGCGGCAGGGCGCGGCGATTTGGCCCACTCGAATATTTCGCCGGCCGGAGCGCCGCTGAAAGCATCCCGGATTTTCGCCGCAGCCGTGCCCCCATCAAAATCGCCCGTTACGATTACCGTAATATTGCGGCCGCAGTAAATCCGCTGATGAAAATCCACGATCTCCTGGCGCTGGATGCGGCCGAGCGTCGTCTCATCCGCGGGATGGCCGTAAGGATGACCAGGTCCAAAGAAGTACGTGGCGAAATAGGAGTTGATGGCGGCTTGCGGATTGTCCTTGATGGATTTCGCGCCATCGATGCGCTGCGCGAGCGTTTTGCGTACCTCTGCTTCCGGAAATGTCGGATGCAACACGGCGTCCGCCATCAGATCAAGTCCGCGGTCGAAGTCTTTTTTCAAGAACTCGCCCGAGATCGTGGTTACCGAAGATAGCTGTGAATCGAAATTCTGGAACGATCCACCCAGAAAATCCAGTTCTTGCGAGAACTGATCCGCCGAACGTTTGCTGGTGCCTTTGCGCAGCAGTTGTGCCGTAACGCCCGCGAGACCGGCGAGATTCGCCGGTTCGGCTTCGACGCCGCCCCTTACCATGATCCGGAATTGAACCAAGGGCACGCCGGCCCGCGGCATCAGATCAAGTACGATTCCATTGGAAAGCACCTGCCGGGTGTAGGGCGGCAACCTCAATTCGCCGAAGAGCGCAGCGCAGCAGAACAGCGTAATTAAAATGCAGCGGCGCGTCATTGCGTTTTCTCCTTTTTTACTTCCGGTATCAAGGTCGCGACCGTGCGATTTTTTTCCGTCAGATATTGCTTCGCCACGCGCTGGATGTCGGCCGGGCTGACGGCCTGGTAAGTCTTTTCCACGGAATAGAGTTTGCGATAGTCTCCATAGAACACTTCATACTCGCCCAGCAAATTCGCGCGGCCCGCAATCGTCTTCAATTGGCGGAAGTGGCCGGCCAGCAACTGATTCTTCGCCTTCTGCAGCTCTTCGTCCGGCACTGGCTGGCTGGCAATACGGTTTAACTCCTCCAGCAGAACTTTTTCGGCGCGCGCCGGCTCGACACCACTGCGCGGCTGCATGACGAAGATCAGCAATCCCGGGTCGAACGTGGTCTGCCGATTAGCGTTGACCGACAGAACCAATTGCTCCTTGTCCACCATCCGGCTATACAACCGGGAACTTTGCCCCCGGCTCAAGATTGTCTCCAGCACATCGAGCACGGCGTCATCCGGATGGTTGGACTCCGGCACGTGATATGCAACCATCTCGATGGGCAACTGCGCGGGTTTCACGACGGTGATCCGTCGTTCGCCGATCTGTTCCGGCTCCTTGGTGCGAACGGGCGGTGGCGGATTCTGGCTGGGAATCGGCTCAATGTATTTTTTCGCCAGCGAAATCACGGCGGGCGTTGAGACATCGCCCACCACAACCATCACACAATTATTTGGCGCATAGCCCATGCGAAAGTGATTCTTCAAATCGTCCATGGTCCAGGATTCGATATCCGACGGCCAACCGACCACCGGCCAGTGATACGGATGCGCGGTGTAGGCCGCGGCGTGGAGCTGTTCAAACAGAATCCCGAAGTTGCTGTTGTCCACCGAGCTGCGGCGCTCGGAATACACCACGCCGCGTTCGGATTCAATGATTTTCGGATCGAAGGCGAGATCGCGGATGCGGTCGGCTTCCATGTCCATCATCAGTTCGAGGGCGGTATTGGGAAACCAGTCGGTGTAAACGGTGTCGTCTTCCGTCGTATACGCGTTATTATTGCCACCGTTCTTTTCCATTTGGAAATCGAACTGTCCAGGCCCGTATTTTTTCGCGCCGTTAAACATCATGTGCTCGAAGAAATGCGAGATGCCAGTGGTTCCGGGATGCTCGTTGCGCGATCCGATTTTGTAGAAGAGATACATCGCGACGTTAGGGATGTTGTGGTCTTCCTGGATCAGGATCTTCATGCCGTTGGAGAGTGTGTTCGTTTGAACGTCCGAAGGCTGGGCGAGCGCGAGCGCGGAGGCGGCGAGACTCACAAGAAGCAATCGCATTCGACAACGATATCAAAACGCAGTAAAGTCCTGGAGCGGCCGGGCCGATTAGAAGAAAGGATAGCGCCATGACCGTCACCCGGATTTTCAAGCTCTGCATTAAGCTCGCGGCGTGGGCGACGCCGCACGTTAAGGAATGGCACCTCAAGCGTAATCTGAATCTAACCGAGGCCGACCGACACCTGACGGCGCGGAATTGGGCGGATGCGGAGCATCATCTTGTACTGGCGCTGGCGGAACGGCGTCATACCGCGAAGAAGCAAATCGAGCTTTTGTCGAATCTCGCGACGGCGCGTTCGAAACAGAACAAATTCCCGGAAGCCGAGCAAACCGTGCAAGCGGCGCTGGAGAAGGCTGATCAAAGCAGAGATCAGCCGATGCGTTCCCATGCTTTGGCGACATTGGTGGATATCCAACTGGATCAGAAGAAATATGGGGAGGCGGAAGGGACCATCCGGGCAATTGAGGCGATTGAGACGGACCGCGCGCGATTAGCGCAATGTTCGCGCAAGCTGGGTGCCGCTCTTCTAAATTCGGGCAGAGCCGAGGAAGCATCCGCTGCCCTTCACCGAGCTGCGGCGTTATCCGAGCAAGCTTTTGGCGCGCAGCACCAGCATACGGCGCAGACCTTCGCGGAATTGGGGATGCTCTCGCGGCAAATCGGGCAACATGAGGAAGCCCAGCGCTGTCTGCGCAAAGCTCTGGATATTCATCGAGCAACTTCCGGCGCCGATTCGCATGAGTCGACACAAGCGTTGTATCATCTGGCGGCATCGCTCGAAGAATCCGGCGATTACCAGAGTGCCGTGGACGAATACGAACGCATGCTCCGGCTCAAGGAAAGGCAAGTGGGAGGAAATCGCGAAGAAGCGATTGATGTGCAAGTGCGTCTCGCTGCCTTGTATGTGAAAGCTGGGCGGATTGGCTCTGCGCGCGAACTTCTAACTCAGGCTATTGGAGCGCTGGAACGCAAAGGCGGTCCACAGTTTGCGTTCGCGTGCGAAGTGTTCGCGGTTGTGGAACAACACATGGGAAATCCGCGCGAAGCTGCCGCCTGGCGCGCACGCAGCGCTCAAGTCCAAACCGTTTGAGCCACTCAGAAGCATAGTCAACGCTCCCTTGCGGTCGCGGTTCGTTTGGGTGCTGAACCGCGGCCGCGAGGGAGCGCTACCACAAACGGTTCGCGTATTATAGAGTGCATGTCCGTTGAAGAAGAACTTCGCGAGCACTCCGAGCACGCTCAGAATCCTTTCGATAAGCGCGTCGCCGCCACCATGGCCATTATCGCCGCCGCTCTGGCGGTCGTTTCGGTGCTTGGTCACATCACTACCACCGAAGAACTCCTCAAACAACAGAAGGCTTCGGATCAGTGGTCGTACTATCAGGCCAAGTCCATCCGGCGGTACGTATCGGAAGTCGCACGCGATACGTTCGCCGAAATGAAAGACCCGAAACAGAGCGAGCAGTACGCCAAGAACGCCGAGAAGTACAAGAAAGACGACGAAGAGATCTCCGAGAAAGCCAAAGAGCTGGAAGCCGAAAGCGAACTCGAGGGACGGCACGCGTTGCGCCTGCACTTTGGCGAAGTTTTTCTCGAAGTTTCCATCGTATTTGCGTCGCTCGCGATTCTTACCAAACGGTCTTTGCTGTGGTACCTATGCATTCTCGGTGGTGCCGTGGGCGTGACCGTCGCCGCGTCCAGTTTACTGGTCCACTAAGATAAAACTGGATGGTTGAAAATATCAGTCCGGGCGCTTCCGCCCGAAATGCCCGCGTTGTGCTCTTCGATTTCGACGGCACACTTTCGCTGATCCGGTCCGGCTGGATGAAAGTCATGGTGCCCATGATGGTCGAGATCCTGGCCGATCTCAAAACGGGAGAAACGGAAGCCGAGCTCCAAGCGGTGGTGGAGGAATTTGTCTGGCGACTCACCGGCAAAGAGACCATTTACCAGATGATCGCGCTGGCTGAAGCGATTGAAAAGCGTGGCGGCAAGCCCAAGGATCCGTTGGTTTACAAGAAGATGTATCTCGACCGGCTGTGGGAGAAAATCGCCGCGCGCGTAGAGTCGCTGCGGAAAGGCACGGCGGATCCCGAAAAATATCTGGTGCCCGGATCGCGCGCGCTGCTCGAAGAACTCAAGAGCCGCGGCCTGACCTTGTACCTCGCGAGCGGAACCGACGAAGTGTACATGAAAGAGGAGGCCCGCCTGCTCGGCATCACCGAATATTTCGACGGCGGTGTGTATGGGGCGCTCGACGATTATAAGAAGTTTTCGAAAGCCATCCTCATCCAACGGATTCTTGCGTCGGCTGAATTTCAGGGCAATCAGTTTCTCGGCTTCGGCGACGGATACGTCGAGATCGAAGAGGTGAAAAACGTAGGCGGCGTCGCGGTGGGCGTGGCGAGCGAAGAGCCTGCTTGCACCGAAGTGGATCAATGGAAACGGCTGCGCCTGATCGGCGTGGGCGCCGATTATATCGTTCCCAATTTTCTCTGTCGCGAAGAATTGGTCTCCAGCCTTTTCCCCGCCTGATGGCTTCGAAGTATCAGCTCTTTGACCGGTCGCGTTTACGCGTGAAACCGCTCGAGGAGCGCGTCAACGATCTCCAAATCGACCGGTGGCTGGCGCTAGAGGATGCGGCTCCCGAATTCGAACATGCGGATCTCGCAAATGTAGCGCAGCGTGTGATCCGGTCTCGGCAAATGGGCGCTGCGCGCGTCCTCATCATCGGCGGGCACGTGATCCGGGCCGGCGTGAACCGTCACATTATCGATTTGATGGAGCGTGGATTCATCGATCATCTCGCGATGAACGGCGCCGTGGCCATCCACGATTTTGAACTCGCGCGCCAGGGCGCGACTACCGAAAGCGTAGGCCGATACATCCGAACCGGAGAATTCGGATTATGGCGCGAAATCGGCGAGCTGAACGACTGGGTATCCGAAGCCCAGGGCATGGAACTCGGGCTCGGCGAAAACATCGGCCGCCGGATTCTGGATAGCGGCTTCCCGCATCGCGATCTCAGTGTTCTGGCCGCCGCTTACCGCCTCTCGATTCCCGCAACGGTCCATACCGGCATCGGCTACGATATCGTCTATGAGCATCCGAACTGCGACGGTGCGGCCTACGGGGGCGCGAGCTATCGCGATTTCCTGATCTTCACCCGGACCCTGGAGCGTCTGGAGGGCGGCGCCGTGCTAAGCTTCGGATCTGCCATCATGGCGCCGGAAGTTTACTTAAAGGCGCTGGCAATGGTAAGAAATGTGGCGCAGCAGCAGAAGCGCGCCATCCAACATTTTATGACTGCCGTGTTCGATATCTGGCCGATTGAAGGCGACCATCGCAAAGAGCTTCCCAAGACCGATCCGGGATATTTCTTCCGCCCTCACAAAACCATGCTGGTGCGAACCGTGGCCGACGGCGGCGAAAGCTTTTACTTCCAGGGCGACCACAGAGCCACGCTGCCTGCCTTGCGGCGCGCAATCCTCGAATCCAAATGACGACGGCGGAAATTCTTGCGGCCTTTCCTCGCTACTCGGCGCTGATCGTTGGGGATATCTGCCTGGATCGCCGCTGTGTCTACGATCCGGCCGCCACCGAGCTGTCGCGCGAAACCCGGATTCCGCGCATCGGCGTGGTGGCAAGTGAAGTTTCGCCGGGCGGGGGCGGAACGGTTGGGAACAATCTCGCGTCGCTTGGAATTACCAGGCTTGCCGTGTTGGGCGCGATCGGTGAGGATGGCTTCGGATGGGAGCTGACGCGCTCGCTCAATGCGCGCGGTATTTCCACCGATCTTTTGGTGCGGGACGGCGAGATTCCTACGTTCACTTACACCAAGTTAATCAACAGCTCGAACGGCGAAGAAGATCAGCCTCGCGTGGATTTCATCAACACCCGCCCGCTTCCGCCTTCTATCGAAAAACAGGTGCTGGCTCACTTGGATAATTTCGCCGACACCTTCGATGTTCTCTTCGTCTCCGACCAAGCCGAGACCAAACAAGGTGGCGTGGTGACGCCGGTGGTGCGCGATCGCATTTTGAAGATTGCGGAGAGCAATCCGAAAAAAGTGATTTGGGTGGATTCGCGCGTCCGGGTGGAGCGCTTCCAAAAGATGATCTTGAAACCGAACGAGCAGGAAGCCGATGCGGCATCCATCGCTCTTTTCGGCGACGTGGATTATCAGCGTTTGCGTGCGCACACTGGATCGAAGCTGATGTTCGTCACCAAGGGGTCGCAAGGTGTGCTGGTGGTGGAAGAAAATTCCGAAACGCTGGTGACTGGGCCGGCCGTGGAACCGGTGGATATCTGCGGTGCTGGCGATAGTTTCTCGGCGGGCGCGGCCATGGCCTTCGCGATCACGGAATCTCCCACGGAAGCAGCGCGATTTGGCAACCTGGTCGCGTCCGTCACCATCCGGAAGCACGGAACAGGCACCGCCAGTCCTCAAGAAGTGCTGGCCGCCGCTGGCGAATGAGCACGCTCGCGATCGACGTCGGTGGGACCAAATTCAGCATGGCCGTTTTCGAGCGGGGCCAAATGCTGGATCGCGCCTCGCGCGCCACGGATCGCGAAGGTGGCCGCGAGTGGATGCTCGGACAGATCACCGGCATCGCGCGCACTTGGGCGCCGCAATACAAGTTCGAGCGTTGCGGGATCGGTTTTGGCGGACCCGTGGAGTTCGAGCGGCAGCGCATCGCGCTATCCACGCACGTCGGCGGATGGAGCGATTTCGATCTTCCGAAATATCTTGAAAAGCAGCTCGGCCTGCTTCCGCTGATGGACAACGACGCCAACGCGGGCGCGCTCGGCGAGGCGCTCTACGGCGCGGGCCGGGGATTCCGGCCGCTGTTTTACATGACGCTTTCGACAGGCATCGGCGGCGGCATCGTCCCGAGCGGCGAGATCATCTATCGCGGTGCGGATTCTTATGCAGGCGAGCTGGGTCATATCGTGATCCAGCGGGATGGTCCGGAGTGCTTATGCGGATGGCATGGCTGCTTCGAGCGGATGTGCGGTGGGCTTTGGCTGGAGCGCGATCACGGGAAGACGGCCGAGGAGTTACTACGCGACCCAGCGTTCGTTGCGCGCTACGTGGTGAATCTTGCCATGGGGCTGAAAGCGGCCATCATGCTGCTGAATCCGGCGCGGATCGTGATCGGCGGCGGCATCAGTAAAGCGGGCGATGGGCTGTTCGTCCCGCTGCGCGCGGAATTGCGCCGGCAGATTACCACGTGGTCGCGGGCCCGCGTCGATGTGGTGCCGGCGGAGTTGGGAGACGATAGCGTCCTGTATGGCGCGATGGCGCTGGTGGAGCATGCGGAAATCGGGAATTGAGTATCCTGTCACCGGTTTTTATCCGATCTTGGACGCACATCGCGATCTCTGGGCCGCAGAGGCGATGCTGGAAGCGGGAGTGCGCATATTGCAATTTCGCTACAAGGGATTTTTCTCGCGCACAATATTCGAGCAAGCCAAAAGTGTGGCCGCCTTGTGCGAGGAAGCCAGGGCGCTTTTTGTGATGAACGATCGCGTGGATATTGCGAAGCTTCTGGGCGCCGCCCTGCATTTGGGCCAAGACGATCTCGCGCCTGCCGACGCGCGCAAAATAACCGATGGCATCATCGGCTTTTCCACGCACAACGAGCAGCAGCTTCGCGCGGGCGATCGCGAACCCGTCGACTACCTGGCGATCGGTCCGATTTTTCGAACCTCGTCGAAGCTGAATCCGGATCCCGTAGTCGGACTCGCTGAACTGGGGCGGCTGCGCACGCTCACGCGCAAGCCGCTGGTGGCAATCGGAGGCATCACGCGGGAGACGGCTCCCGCGGTGCTCAACGCGGGCGCGGATGCGATCGCTGTCATCGGTGATCTTTATCCGGAGCCCTGCACAAAAGCTTCGGTTCGAGCGCGCGCGGAAGAGTGGCTCGCTATCTGCCCCTCGCGTACGTCACCGAAACGCTAGTCTGGCTTCCATCCTCGCGCACGATCGCCGTGATGGTGTGATTCTTCGCTTCGTCCTCGGCGGTGATCGCGCTGCCGTTTCCGCTGGTCGAGGATTCGCGCGTGACATGCATGTTCAACGACTGGAATTGATCCCGATAAAATTTCGCGACTTGGGCTTCGGAATCCGAAGTCTTGAAAGTGAAGGTCCCGCTTTCGCCCTCGTCACCCTTTGCCGCGAAGGCGGCCTGCGGATGAGATCCAGGATAATCCGGCACCCACGCTGGAATCTTCGCATCCCCTCCGATCGAGAACGAAGAGTGGCCATCGCTGCCCTGCATGCTGAAACGGCCCTTCTTTACGTCGTCGAAAGTGATGTTATAAGTCTTGCCTGTTTTCTTGTCGCGAAGAATCACCTGTTGGGAACCTTTGTCGACGGAAAGCACTTCCACATTGGGATTCGCTGCGGTAATCACCTTGGTCATGAAAGCGGCGGGATTTCGCGCGACATACGCAATTCCGCCCACCACCACCAGCGCGATTAAAAGGAAAAAGCCGCCCACACCAACCAGAACCCATAACAGCGTCTTGCTCTTCTGGGGTGGCGGCGGTGGTGGCGGCTGAAACGATGTGGCCATGATTCTCCTTCCTGCCAGCATACAGGAAGGAGAAATCAGATTGGAAAGCCGTTAAGTAGTGCTGGCGCGCTTAGCGACAAACTCACGCGCGGGACGATCGGAGCCTTCCGCTTCCACCTTGAACTTGATCCCGTCCCCAGTCACTTTGCCGGTGTACTTCATCGTGATCTTCCGGTCGTTGAACTCGCGCACCACGGTGAACGACAGATTGTCTCCGTCGATCTTGCCGTCGGAAATCTCAGTCTCTCCGCCGCGTCCGGAAACAGTGCCGGTCAGTGTGTTGCCTTCTGCTTTCAAATTCAACGTCGCCGTCATCGCGCCTTGACGGCCCTGCATTTCATAGGTCCATTTGCCCGTTACGTCTGCGGCAAAGCTGGCCGCAACCAGAGCGCAGGATAACAATAATAAACGAAACTTCATTCTTTTCTCCTTGTTAGGACCTTCCGATCCTACTTTAAAGATGGGACGCTGCGAAATGAGGTTACAGATGGGACGTAAAGAACGGTAAGGCCTGCCTAGTGGCTGTGGTGGTGCTCGTGGCCCTGTGCATGAGAATGTTCGTGGAGATGCGGGGCCGCAACCATTGAACACGGCGTCTCGGAGAGAGCGCACTTGGTGTGCTCAAACTGAATGGTGCAATGGTGAATCTGGAATGTTCGCAGCAGATCGTTTACGCGCTGCAGAATCGCATTGCTCTCCGATGGCGGCATGTCCTCGATGAGCACGTGGCAGCTTAACGCGTGAGCGTTCGACCCGAGGCTCCAGATATGAACATCGTGCACATCGATCACGCCTTCAATTTCACGCATGGAACTGCAGACCGATTCGAGTTCCATTCCGCGTGGCAGTCCCTCAAGCAAAACGTTCAGCGATTCCTGAATAATATCCCACGCAGTCCAAATAATCAGCGCTCCGATCAAAACCGAAAGCACGGGATCGATGATTTGCAATCCCGTGTAATGGATCGCCACCGCGCCGGCCATGATGGCGATGGAGCTGACTGCGTCGCCCAGCATATGCATAAACGCGGCGCGGATATTCAGATCGTGATCTTTGTCGCCGCGCAGGCCCAGCATAATGGCGCCGTTAACCGCCAGTCCGGCAGCCGCAACACCCAACATCGTCCATTCGGCTACTGGCTGCGGATGAAAGAAACGATCCCACGCTTCGTAGAAAATGAACAACGAGATCATGATCAACGTCAATGCGTTTGCGAAAGCCGTCAGTACGCCCGCGCGATGATAGCCGTACGTTTTGACGTTATTAGCGGGCTTCGATTGCAAACGGAATCCGAGCGCCGCCAGCGCAATGGCCAACGCGTCCGTGAAATTATGCCCGGCGTCGGAGACCAACGCCAAACTGCTGGCGCGAATTCCGGCAATCAGCTCGATCACACAGAAGACAAGAGTTGCGAAGAACGACCATTTCAAGATCTTCCCTGTTCCGTGATGATGATGATGGTGCAAACTTACTCCCGTTCTAATATTTTAACCCACGTAACATTCCTTGAGATGTGAAACAACCTGTGAGACTCGGCGTCACATCCACATGCAGTATGAACTTCGCTGCCCGAAATGTCACTGGACGTGCGCGCGGCGTTCGAAACGCCGAACGCGATTGGATTGGGTCCTTTGGTCGTTCTATCTGGTTCCGTTCCGTTGCCACTCCTGCTGGCATCGTTTTCATCGTTTTTCGCCTGGGGTGAAGGCTCAAATCGGATTGCGTTTCGACGCCGCACGGCGGTTTTTCCGCGCGGACAAAGATCGCTACGGGAACCGCCGTCCGGCGGACCGGCGCACCTAAAAAAAAGACTTCAGCACAATCCGTTCGAGCGGCCGGCCAGCGCTGTGTTATGATAAAGCCTCCGCGATAAATAGCCGGGAACATCCTCATTCCACTGTACTTACACTCGGCAGCGGCGTTCGGTTGCATGCAAGACATCGCTGGGATCATCGATCATACGTTGCTCCGTCCCGACGCAACGCGCGACGACATTGTGAAACTTTGCCGCGAAGCCCGCCAATACAGCTTCGCCAGCGTGTGCATTAACCCATTTTGGGTGCCGTTGGCCGCGGCCGAACTCTCCGGATCGCAAGTGAAAGTATGTACCGTAGTCGGGTTTCCGCTCGGCGCCACCAGCACGCAAGCCAAAGTTGCCGAAACAGCAGAAGCCCTGCGCGCGGGCGCTCAGGAAATCGACATGGTCCAGAACATTGGCGCCCTGCGCAGCGGCGATCATGAGGCTGTCCAGCGCGACATCGCAGCCGTGGTGGAAATCGCTCACCGGGCAGGCGCGATCGTCAAGGTGATTCTCGAAACAGCGCTGCTGGATGACAATCAAAAGACAATCGCCAGCCAACTGGCTAAAAATGCCCATGCGGACTTCGTAAAAACGTCCACCGGTTTCGGCCCCTCGGGCGCCACCGTGCAGGACGTCATGTTGATGCGTGCGGCGGTGGGCCCAGCGATGGGCGTGAAGGCGTCCGGCGGAATTCGCACTCTCGAGGATGTTAAAAAGATGGTGGCCGCTGGAGCCACTCGCATCGGAGCCAGCGCAGGCATCAAGATCGTCGCGGCAGAATCCGGAAACCCCGGCATTCGCACCGGGGGCTACTGAGTGGCGGCCACTCCCCGCAAATCCACAGTACGATTCCAGGAGCGCGCCGAGTTATTGGACTTCCTGTTGGAAGTCTCGGCCGCCACCGCGGAAACTCTCGATCTTGATCGCATCCTGGGCAACGTAGCCACCGCCGTCAAAGAAGTAATTCCCTACGATCTGTTCGCCATCCTTCTCTATAGCGAAAGGGCGCGCAGCTTGAGTATTCGGCACGCCATTGGGCATCGCGAAGAAGTGGTAAAAAACCTGGTGCTGTCGTTGGGGGAAGGCATCACTGGATCGGCCGCGGCGACTCGCCAGCCCATTGTCGCGCCCGACGTCCGCAAAGATCCGCGCTACCTTCCGGCGCTCGACGCGGTGCAGGCAGAGCTGGCAGTTCCGATGCTCGCGCGAGGAAAATTGGTGGGCGTCATCGATCTGCAATCCACGCACCTCGGAGCCTATCGCGAACAGGATCGCGCATTGCTGCAACTCATCGCATCGCGCGTGGCGGTTTCCATCGATAATGCCCGCCTCTATCGGCGCGTGGACCGGCAGAACCGCACGCTCAAGACTCTGTCGAATCTTTCGCAGGAGTTCAGCTCGATTCTCGACCTGGATGAACTGCTGGGTAAAATTGCGGTCACCATCCACGCGCTGGTGGCATTCGATGCGTTCAGTATTTTGCTCCTGGACGCCGAGCGCAAAGTTCTGACGCATCGTTTTAGCGAGCGCTACGATCAACGCGTCGCCATCGACAATATTCCGTTGGGCAAAGGGATCACGGGCGCGGCCGCAGTCTCGCGCGAGATCGTTCGCGCGACGGACACCGCGGCGGATCCGCGCTATATCGCTTCGCATCCGGACATGCGCTCCGAAATCGCCGTACCGCTGATCGTTCAAGATCGCGTGGTCGGAGTAATGGATCTGGAAGCGGAGCGGGTCGGCTATTTCACTGAGGATCATTCGCGTCTCCTGGCCCTGCTTGCGCCTCAGATCGCGAGCTCGGTGGAAAACGCAAGGTTGTATCAGGAGTTGGCCAAGCGCGAGCAGAGCCTGGATCACGATTTGAAAGCCGCGCGCAATCTCCAATCCGTTTTGCTTTTGCGCGAGGCGCCCAAGATCAAGGGCCTAGAGATCGCGATCCGATTAAAACCGGCGAGAGAAATCACCGGCGACGTTTACGATGTTTTCGAACACGGCGCCGATTATGCGCTTTTCACCTTTGGCGACGTGAGCGGAAAGGGCGCTGCGGCAGCACTATACGGAGCCATGGTCAGTGGGCTTCTTCGCACCCTGTCGTACCGGCTTCGCAGTCCCGCAGCCTTGCTTAAGCTGCTCAACAACGTGCTGCGCGAGCGCAAAGTGGAAGCGCAATATGTCACGCTAACGGTCTTGGTTTGGGAGCGAAAGAATCGGCGGTTCGTCATGGCGAACGCCGGCGGCGCGCCGCCCATGATTTGCCGCCACGGCGAAATCATCAAACCCAAAGTCGGCGGCGTTCCAGCCGGATTACTGGACAATCGCGAGTACGAAGAGGTCACCTTCGACGCCCAGCCTGGGGATGTCATGGTGCTATATTCGGATGGCATCACCGATCAACCCAACGCTCACGACGAGGAGTTCGGACGCACGCATCTTGGCGCGTCACTGCTGCATCGATGCGGTAAGGATCCGGACACGGTGGCGGATGGAATTCTGCACGATCTCGCGAAATTCACGGGCGATACTCCAATGCACGATGATCAGACCTTGATCGTGATGAGGGTGAAGTAATGGACTATCGCGACCAAACGCTTTACCTGGAAAATGTCCCGCTGGCCGATATCGCGAAGCGTCACAGCACGCCGTGCTACGTGTATTCCAGCGCTGCGATTCTCGGGAAGTTTCACGCCTACGAAGACGCCTTCGGTTCCCTGCCCCACCAGGTTTTCTACGCCGTCAAAGCGAACGGCAATCTGGGAATCCTGAAACTGCTGGCCGAAGCCGGCGCCGGATTCGACATTGTATCGGGCGGCGAACTCTTCCGCGTCATCAAAGCGGGCGGAGATCCGCAAAAGGTCATTTTCTCCGGCGTCGGAAAAACGGCCGCCGAGTTGGATTACGCGCTGGACAAGAATATCCGTGGATTCAACTGCGAATCGGAACCAGAACTGGCATTGATCGATTCGCTAGCCGCGAGGCGCGGTATCAAGGCGCGCATTGCGCTGCGCGTGAATCCGGATGTGGACGCAGCTACCCATCCCTATATCTCGACCGGGCTACGCAAACACAAATTCGGGATCGACATTTCGCAAGCCGAAGCCGTGTACGGACGCGCGCGCGAGTTCGAAAATTTGACTCTCGAAGGCGTAAGCTGCCATATCGGCTCGCAGATTCTGGATGTCCAGCCGATGCTCGAAGTGTTCGACAAAATGTTGGCGCTTACCGAGCGATTGCGCTCGCAGGGTCATCCGATTCGCAGTTTGGATTTGGGTGGCGGCTTAGGCGTTCGTTATCATTCCGGAGAAACCGCTCCGTCCATCGGCGATTACATTCGCGCAATGTCGCAGCGCGCGGCCGGACGCGATCTGGAAATCCTGATCGAGCCAGGCCGATCCATCGTTGCCGAAGCCGGATACCTGCTGACTCGCGTGCTTTATCGCAAGAGCAATGGCGACAAACAGTTCGTCATCGTGGACGCCGCGATGAACGACTTGATTCGGCCGGCGCTCTATCATTCGCACCACGACATCGTTCCATTGCGTGCATATAACAATTCCACCATCGTTGCTGATGTTGTTGGGCCAGTGTGCGAAAGCGGCGACTTCCTGGCGCGCGATCGGGAAATGCCAAACGTTTTACCGGGCGATCTGCTTGCAGTGTGCACCGTGGGCGCCTACGGATTCGTATCCGCATCGAATTACAACGCGCGGCCGCGCCCGCCGGAGATTCTGGTGGAGGGCGATCACTACCGGGTGATCCGCAAGAGGGAGAGTTTGGAAGATCTGGTTCGAGGGGAATAATTTGGGCCGCGGATGAACGCCGATGCACGCGGATATGGCCAAGCGTTCTTCTTTTATCGGCGTTTATCTGCGTTCATCCGCGGCTAGCTAAGACGCTACAATCGAATCATATGCGTCTCATCGTCCTCGCCGGACTCTGTCTGGCCCTTCTCTCCGGCCAGGAAAAAGCCAAACCCGGGCTCGATAAAGTCGCGCTCGAAGCCTACGTCCGGCACCTGCTTGCGGTGATACCGGAAGTCCAGATCAAGATCGACGATCCCAAGCCTTCCCAGATTTCAAGCCTCGAACAGGTGGATGTTCACTTTATCTACGGACCACGCACGCAGGACGAAACGTTTTATGTTTCCAGGGACGGTAAGAAAATCGTTCGAGGATACATTTACGATCTGGCGCAGAATCCATTCAAGGAAGATCTCGACAAGCTGAAGACCAGCCTGTCGCCTAGTTTTGGAGCTGCGGGAGCTCCCGTGGTGCTGGTGGTGTTCAGCGATTTCCAGTGCCCGAACTGCAAAGAAGAAGCCAAGACGCTGCGCGAGAAGATTCCGCAGGCGTATCCCAAAGACGTTCGCGTCTATTTCAAGGATTTCCCGCTCGAGCAGATTCATCCTTGGGCGAAAGCGGCCGCGATCGCCGGACAATGCGTGTTCCGCGAGAATCCCGCGGCGTTTTGGCAGTTCCACGACTGGATGTATGAGCACCAAGGCGAAATCAATGCAGAGAATTTAAAATCCAAAGTTCTCGAATGGGCCTCGAGCGCCAAGGATTTGGATGGAATGCAGTTGGGCCGCTGCATCGACAACAAAGCAACCGAGGCAGACGTCGATGCGGAACTAGCGCAGGGCAGAGCGCTCAAGATCGACGCCACGCCGACCATGTTCTTGAACGGACGCCGGTTGATCGGCAATTATCCTTGGCAGAATCTGGACCAGTTGATCCGCGGCGAATTGAACTACCAGAAGTCAGCCCAGAACGCGGGCGAGAAGTGCTGCGAAGTGAAGATCCCGAATCCGCTAAACAAATAGATGCGCGCCCCTATACTGCTTGCGCTGGCCGGCGGGTTAATCGCGGCCGAGCTGAGTCCGACAGAATACATCGGATACGTGAAATACCTGGCATCGCCCGAACTGCGCGGGCGTGCCACGGGATCGCCCGAGCTTGAGAAAGCAGCGGCATTCATCCGCGATCAGTTCCGATCCATGAATCTCAAGCCGCTGAACGGGGACAGCTACTACCAGGATTTCGAGGTGACCACCAGCGCGCGCCTCGGCTCGCATAACGAACTGAAGTATACGGCCGGCAAGGAAAAGCAGACGATCAAAAACCAGCAGGATTTTCTTCCGATGAATCTCTCGTCGGAAGGCAAGGTGTCGGGCGAGGTAGTCTTCGCCGGTTATGGCATTACGGCGCCCGAATACAATTACGACGATTACGCGGGCATCGATGCGAAAGGCAAGATTGTTCTAGTGCTGCGGCATGAGCCGCAGGAGTTTGACGAAAAGAGCGTGTTTCAAGGCAAGGTCTACACGGCGCACTCGCAGACCGTCAACAAAGCGGTGAATGCAAAGATGCACGGCGCCACAGCGGTACTGCTGATCAACGATATGGCCGCGCACGCCAACGACACCGATCAATTGGAAAAATTCGGGACGACAGCCGGACCGGGCAACGCAGGCATCGAAATCGCGCAAATCAAAGCGGACCTCGTGGATAAATGGATGGCCGCTTCCGGCAAGAACCTCAACGCAATTGAAACCTCCATCGATAAAGACCTGCATCCGCAATCGTTCGCGCTGCCGGCGGCGCTCCACGTCGATCTCAGTATCGACATCCGCCGCGAAGTGAAAACCGTTCACAATGTCGGCGCCTATCTTCCGGGCGATACGAATGAATATGTGATCGTTGGCGCGCATTACGATCATCTGGGGTTGGGCGAACAATATTCGCTGGCGCCGTCGCTGGCCGGAACCGTACATCCCGGCGCCGACGACAACGCGTCCGGAACCGCCGGTGTCATCGAACTCGCCCATTGGTTCTCGCGCGAACCGAAACACGCGCGGGGCATTCTGTTTTTGACCTTCGCGGGCGAAGAACTTGGGCTCCTGGGATCGAATTATTACGCCGGCCATCCCGTGCTGCCGCTGAACGACGCGGTCGCGATGATCAACATGGACATGATCGGGCGAATCCGTGACCGCAAGGTGTACGTGGGTGGTGTCGCAACCGGCAGCACGTTCGCGGAC
>DATGIH010000194.1:0-9079 GCA_035295865.1 Bryobacteraceae bacterium | reverse complement strand
GCCATCAGGCAACAGAGAAAAACGAAAAGCGTTCCAACCAGTCGAAGCGTAACGCCGATGCGCGCATCCCAAAGCAGATAAATGTAGGCCGAGAGCGGCGGCTTGTCGAACCAGATATCGCGATAGAGCAGTTTTCCGCCGAGAATCTGGAGCGCGGCTGCCGTCGGATAGGCTTCTTCCACCCAAACGATCCCGCTGTGACACAGCCGCGCCCCCGCAATTCCGAGCAAGAGCAGCGCGAGAATCAGTCGTTCTCTAGCGGTCGTGGCGGCGTTTTGAATATAACTGGTGTAGCACACGCGTGATCGAATTAGAGACTTCTACTAACGACGCCGGCCTGCGGCTGGACCAATTCCTGCACAATCGCCTGCCGCAATACAGCCGGTCGCGCTTGCAGAGCTGGATCGAGCAGGGGCGCGTCGAGATCAACGGAAGCGCGGCGAAGCGATCGTATTCGCTCAAAGGCTCCGAACGGATTCACGTACGTCCGGCTGATCTGACACCGTTGCGCGCCGAGGCGGAAGACGTTCCGCTCGATGTGCTCTATCAAGACGACAGCGTGATCGCAATCAACAAACCCTCCGGCATGGTCGTGCACGCGGGCGCAGGGCGCCATTCTGGAACGCTGGTAAACGCGCTCGTCCATCGGTTCGGAAAGCTTTCGACGGTCGGCGGCGATTTACGTCCAGGAATCGTGCACCGGCTGGATCGGCTGACCAGCGGCGTGATCCTGGTGGCGAAAACGGACGCGGCGCACCGGCATTTGGCCGCGCAGTTCTCAAATCGCGAAGTAGAGAAGATTTATCTCGCGCTGGTCAATGGCCGGATGAGAGGGGATTCCGGCAAAATCACCAAACCAATCGCGCGCGACCCGGTGCGCCGCATCCGGATGACCGCCAAATCAGGCGCAGGGCGGCACGCCATCACCGAGTACAAAGTTCTGAAACGTTTCGATGACTCGACGTACCTGGAAGTGAAAATCGGAACCGGCCGCACGCACCAGATCCGAGTGCATCTGGCGAGCGTCGGCCATCCAGTGGTGGGCGATAAACTCTACGGCGCGCCGCCAGCGGAGTTAGATCGATTTTTCCTGCACGCAAATCAAATAACTTTCAAAAGCCCGGCAACAGGCGAGAATATCGCCGTAACCGCCCCGCTCCCACCGGAGCTGGCGGACTATCTCACCCGCCAACCCCCAATCCCTTATCCCAAATCCCTATAATAAAGTTACGTCCATGAAACCTGCTGTTTTGTCCGCAGCCGCTCTCTGCGTGTTTTCGTTTGCCTTGACTGGCCAGAAGGGCGATCAGGCGCCGTCGCAAGAACCCGACAAGACGCGCATCACCGTGGACGTCTCGCGCGTCAACATGCTCTTCACCGTGTCCGACAAAAAGGGCCGCTTCGTAACGGACCTTGTCAAGGATGATTTTCAGGTGATCGAAGCGAAAAAGCCGCAACCCATTGTGGAGTTCACCGCCGAAACGGATCTTCCTTTGCGCCTGGCGATCCTGATCGACACCAGCAACAGCATTCGCGACCGCTTCCGGTTCCAGCAGGAAGCCGCGACTGCGTTCATCGATAGCACCGTCCGCCCGCATCAGGACAAAGCGCTGGTGGTGAGCTTCGACACCGCGGCGGAGCTGGTGACCGATCTCACCGACGACATTCCGGCGCTCGATAAAGCCGTGAAAAGCCTGCGCCCCGGCGGAGGCACCGCGCTGTACGACGCCATTTTCTTTGCCTGCCGCGACAAGTTGATGCAGGATCAACCCCTCTACAAATTCCGCCGCGCCATGGTGGTGCTGAGCGACGGCGAAGACAATCAGAGCCGCTATACGCGCGATCAGGCGCTCGAAATGGCGCAGAAGGCGGATGTCACCGTCTACACCATTTCGACCAACATCTCGCGCATCCCCACCGATGGCGACAAAGTGATGCGTTATTTCGCTTCTGAAACTGGCGGGCAGGCGTTCTTCCCGTTTCAGGCATCGGACTTGAACCAGTCATTCGAAAATATTTCGAACGAGCTGAGGCATCAATACAACATTTTCTATCGGCCGGAACCTTTCAAAGCGGATGGCTTGTATCACACGGTAGAAATTCACGTGAAAGGCCGCAAGGATCTGCTGGTGCGCTGCCGCAAAGGCTACTACGCGCCTAAGATGTAAGGCCGTTCTGCTTCATCGTTTCTTGTTTCTCGCTGCCTGAAACCCGCTACAATAGGACTTCATCATGGATGAAAAAGAACGCGCTCGTACTCTAGGGCTCACGCTCGGTCAGATCGAAAAGCAATTTGGAAAAGGTTCCATCGTTCGGCTCGGATCGAAGGAGGCAGTGGTCCCGGTGGCCGCTATTTCCTCTGGATCCATCTCGCTGGATCACGCTTTGGGCGTGGGCGGATTTCCGCGCGGGCGCATCATCGAGATCTTTGGACCGGAATCTTCGGGGAAAACCACCATCGCATTGCAAGTGATCGCCGAAGCGCAAAAGATTGGCGGCATGGCCGCGTTCATCGACGTGGAGCACGCGCTTGATCCCACTTACGCGCGTAAGCTGGGCGTGGATGTAGACAATCTCCTCGTCTCGCAGCCGGATTACGCCGAGCAGGCTCTCGAAATCACCAGCGCGCTGATCGGCTCCGGATCCATTGATGTCCTGGTCGTTGATTCAGTGGCGGCGCTAGTTCCCAAATCGGAGCTCGACGGCGAAATGGGCGATAGCCACATGGGCTTGCAGGCGCGCCTGATGTCGCAAGCCATGCGCAAACTCACCGGCCTGGTATCGAAATCGAATACCTGCCTGATCTTCATCAACCAGATTCGCGAAAAGATTGGCGTGATGTTCGGGAATCCGGAAACCACTACTGGTGGCCGCGCGCTGAAGTTTTATTCTTCCGTGCGCGCCGATATCCGCCGTATTGCAGCGATCAAAGAAGGCGAAGTGGTCACTGGCAATCGCACCAAGGTCAAGCTGGTCAAGAACAAAGTGGCAGCGCCCTTCCGCGAGGCGGAGTTCGACATTATTTACGGCGAGGGAATTTCGCGCGAAGGCGATTTAATCGATCTTGGTGTAGCGCAAAATCTGATCGAAAAGAGCGGATCCTGGTACAGCTACAAGGGCGATCGCATCGGGCAAGGACGCGAGAACGCGCGGCAGTTTTTGAAAGACAATCCGGATATCCGGCAGGGGCTCGACACGGATCTGCGTAAAACGCTGGGAATGATCCGCACGGATGCGGCTCCTGCTCCCGCGCCGGCCGCTGAAACTCCGAAACCGGCAACGGCGAGCGCCGCGCGCGGTAAAGGGTAGTCTAAGCCCGTATCGTCTGCAGCGCCTGACCCACGGCGCGATGAGCTTCCAGGATCGACGTCCGGTGATCCATAATGCCGGCGAGATCCGAATTGGCGAAGCTGATTCGATCGAACGGCGTATTGCGCAGAACTTCACCTGGCCCGGGCTTGCCCTCTTTTCCGAAAAAGAATCCGGGTTGCGGACTCAAATAGGCGTGGCCCCATCGATTTAGAATGATGCCGGCGATGTCACGCCGTGCATCGAATCCGGCGCTCGAAAACATCATGCTGAGTTGCTCGCGGATTCTCTTCTCATAGCCGCGAAACGGCGTTCCGATCAGTTCCGCGCGGCCGCGGCTCACTTGCTCCCCGATAGGCAGCTCGGGATTTGAGAACAGAATCTTGAGCGTGAGAACAACCGGTGAATCGGGCGATAGCGTGGGCGGCACATCCCCGAAGGTAGCCAGCTTGCGCACCGCCGTGTAGTTGCCGATTCCTTCGAACCATTGGCATTCAGTGAGTCCGAGCTTATAGAGGAATCGCCAGTTGTGTACAGCGACGTTGGCCATGAGGCAGGGCGCGCGATAGAACTGCGCGTAGGCTTCGCGGTGCGTCGCAGGCAAATCCTTCACGATGTGCTTCGCAGTCCAGCTTCCGCCGGCCACGATCACGCTGCGTGCTCGAAGACTCGTGAGTTTTCCCTCGCGCGCGTAGACAATCCGGACTGCGCCTGCTTCGTGCTTCACGAAAACAACTGTCGTGCGCAAGCGGATGCGCGCAGCCTGCGGACGATCAAGCGCGGCGAAATCCACCGGCGTTCGTTGCACGGATTCCAGCGTCACCGGACCAGGAATCGCGTCCGGGATCAGCGATTTGACGATGTGGCGCGCCACACCGGCATTGCCTCCGGGAAACATCTGCACGCCCTTCTCGTGATCCCACGGAAGCAGCACATCGGCGGCGTATTCCGCGTAGCCCGACAGCGCATCCGCGCCTAAGCCGGACCCACCGCCGCTCACCGGCGAGAGAAAAGTACGTACTGTCTCGCGGTTCAATCCGAACTTTTCCATCAGGTGCTGTTCGAATGACATGCTGTCGAGCTTGCGCGATATTTCGTCGCCATGCGTTTTGGGAGGCTGGAAGTCCGGCGAGCCCGCTTGCATCTTGAGCAGCTCGCGCTTGGCCTGCGCAGAAATCGGCGCGCCTTCCAGATTCTTTCCCCACGGATCTTTGAGCAACATGCCGGCGGGTTTTCCGAAGCGCGGTCCAAAGAAGAATGCGGAATTCGCGCCACCGTCAGGATACGGCGTTTTGGCGACGGGCAGCGCTGGATCTTTACCGGTCCAAATCTGATAAGGAAACGGATCCGGGCCGACTCCGATCGATTGATAAAAATCGGCCAGGAATGTTCCGGCAAAGCATGGGAAATACATCGCCGAACCCTGGTGCGCCATCACGCGCTGGCCGTCGACGAGAAACTCGTTGCCCTTGGCTTCGCCGCCAAAGATGGGATGATTCTCGAGCACCAAACAAGTTTTCTTCCCGCTGCTTTGGCGCGTGAAGAAGAGCGCAGCAGCCAATCCACTGATGCCTCCCCCGACCACAACGCAATCGTACATCTCGCCCGAATCCGGAATGTTAGTGGGAAGCGGCTCGAAAACATGATCGCGAATTTTGTGCGCCTCGGTCATCACCTCGTAGGTGTTGCCGTTTGAATTGCTGTATTCGCCCACGCCCGAGTATCCATTCCAATCGGATTGCGCCAGCAGTTCCATGGGACAAGCGCCCGACAGCAGCGCGCCGCCGGAAGCAATAAGCGTGGAGTTCAAATAATCCCGGCGCGTGATGCCTTCGTTCAAGCCAAGTTTGTCGTCAGCGGCCATACGCGTATAATACTGGTTTGAAAAAACGCTGGAACATTTCGCTGTGGGCCGGATTCGCGATCGCCTTAGTGGCCGGCGCCAGCTATATTCCCGTGTTCGCGAATTACCCGGAAACGCGCGACGTTCCGTGGGTGAACTATCTGCTTTTCGCAATCGCCGGAGTCTTGCTCGCGGTCGGTCTGAAGCGTGCGTACGCACAGCCGGATCGCTACCGCGGCAAGATCAGCGGACCGATTCTCTCCGGGCTCAGCTTACTTCTGGCAGGATTGTTCGTTGTCTTCGTGTTCTATTTCAGCAAGCAGTTGCCGGCGTCGGCGAACGCGTTGAAAATCGGACAACCGGCGCCATCGTTCACGCTTGCGAGCGCGGATGGAAGACAGGTATCGCTCGCCGATCTGTTGAAAGGACGTCGCGGAGCGGTTCTGATTTTCTATCGCGGCTATTGGTGACCATTCTGCAACACCGAGTTGCGGGGTTTCGAAAAGCACCTAAACGAGTTCCATCAGCAAGGCATTGAAGTGGCTGCGATCAGCGTGGACTCTACCCAAGAGTCCGCGAAACTCTGACAATCGCAAGGCTACACGTATCCGTTTCTGTCTGACCCGCAGGCGGAAGCGATTCGAAGCTATGGGGTCTTGCATGAAAAGGCAGGGAGTGAGGGGCACGACATTGCGCGTCCGGCTGAATTTTTCGTGGATTCCTCGGGAATCATACGCTGGGAAAACCTCACGGACGATTTGCGCATTCGGGCGCGGCCGGAGTTGGCGCTGAAGGCAATCCTCGCGCAGTCCGGCCCATAGGCGGACGTATAATGACTGCTTGCCGATCCGAAAACTTCTGATCGCGAATCGAAGTGAGATCGCGGTTCGCATCGCGAACACGTGCCGCACCATGGGGATTTCGCCGGTGACAGTGTTTTCGGATCTCGACCGCAGCGCTCCGCACATTCGCGCAGGCGATGAAGCGGCGGCGATCGGGCCATCGTATCTAAACATCGACCGGCTGATTGGCGCCGCACGCACAACCGGCGCGGATGCAATTCATCCGGGCTACGGATTTTTATCGGAGAACGCGGATTTCGCCGAGGCCTGCCACCGCGCCGGGGTCGTGTTTATCGGCCCCTCGGCCAGCGCGATCCGCAAAATGGGATTGAAAACCGGTGGCCGCGAGATCGCTGCCGCTGCCGGTGTTCCAGTGGTTCCCGCGTATGAGCCGAGCGCGAAGGAGATGCAGTTTCCCGTGATAATCAAAGCCTCGGCCGGCGGTGGTGGCCGCGGAATGCGGATTGTGCGGGGGGCTGCCGAGTTGCAGGACGCGCTCGAATCAGCCGGGCGTGAAGCAGAGCGGTCCTTCGGCGATGGATCGCTGCTGATCGAGCGATACATCGAAAACGCCCGGCACATTGAATTTCAGATCCTCGGCGATTCGCACGGCAACCTGATTCATCTGTTCGAGCGCGACTGCTCAGTGCAGCGTCGTCACCAAAAACTCGTCGAAGAAACTCCATCGCCCGCGCTCAATGACGAGCTGCGCAGCAAAATGGGCGAAGCGGCAGTGGCCATCGGGCGCGCCATCGGATATACGAGCGCCGGCACAGTGGAATTTCTGCTCGCTCCCTCGGGAGAATTCTATTTCATCGAAGTAAACACGCGCATCCAGGTGGAGCATCCCGTCACGGAGCTGGTCACGGGGCTCGATCTGGTGCGACTGCAGATCGAGATCGCGGAAGGCAAACCGGTACCGAAAAATCCGCGATCCATTGGCCATGCGATCGAAGCGCGGCTGAACGCCGAGGATCCGGCCAACGGTTTTCTTCCATCCACCGGATTCGTCCATCGCTGGCGTGCGCCGGAACATGTACGTGTGGACACCGCGCTGCGCGATGGGGTGGAAGTGGGCGTCCATTACGATTCGTTGCTCGCCAAAGTAGTTGGCTATGGAATGGATCGCGATGCGGCCCTACGCATGCTGGTTTACGCGCTGAAATCCACGGTGGTTCTAGGCGTAGCGACGAATCGCGAATATCTGATCCAGATCTTGGAGAGCGCGGAATTTCGGCAGGGCCGTGCGCACACGGCTTTTCTGCCTTCGCCGGTCATCCAAGAAGACGACGGCTCCATCGCGGCCGCCGTGCTTTATCTTGAAAAAACGCGCGCGATGCCGTTCGCGAACTACCGGAACAATCCATATCGCAACCCCTCCATCAAGTTGCGTGTGGCGGGAAAAGATCGGCGTGTGGAGTTTCGCAGTCTCGGTGAGGATCGATTCGAAGTGGATTCTCGCAAGGTGCGGGTCGTTGCGCTCAAACCTTGCGAAATATCGCTCGAAACTGAAGGCATTATTCAACGCTTCGAAATCGCCGAGGCCGGCGGCCAAATCTTCGTTCACTCGCCCAACACCGACACGATCATCCAACGTCTGCCGCGCCATCCGCGTCCGCCGAGCGCCAGCCAACATGAGACGGCGAACTCACCGATGCCGGGCCAGGTTCTGCGCATCCTGGTGCAAGTCGGCCAGCAAGTGAAAACCGGCGATTCGCTGGTAGTTCTCGAAGCCATGAAAATGGAACAGACGATCCGAACTACAATCAACGGTAGAGTCCAATCGGTCCTGGTGAAAACCGGACAGGTTGTCGCGCCTGGGCAAATGCTGGTGGAGATCGGCGCGGAGGAGAAGGAACCATGAGCCACGTTGCTGTTGCCGCCGAAACCGCGCGCGAGTATCCGTACTTCACCGAAGAGCACGAGATGATTCGCCAGACCGTGAAACGCTTCTGCCGCGAAGAAATCGCGCCGTATGCTGAAGAGTGGGATCACGCCGGCATTTTTCCGAAAGAGCTTTTCAAGAAGGCCGCGAATTTAGGATTGTTCGGAATCCGCATCGATCCGGAATGGGGCGGGCTGGGACTCGATTGGTGGGCCACGGCCGCGTACCTGGAATCCATGGCGCACGCCGACAGCGGCAGCATCGCGATGGCGATGATGGTGCAATCCGAGATCACGCTGCCCGTGCTGGATGAACTCGGAACGCGCGAACAGAAGGAGGAATTCCTTCGGCCTGCCATCGCGGGCGATCTGATCGCGGCGCTAGGAATTTCGGAACCTGGAGGCGGATCGGATGTTGCCGCCCTAAAGACTCGCGCACGCATCGATGGCGACCATCTGGTGATATCCGGACAAAAACTTTGGATCACCAACGGCACTCGCGCCGACCTGATCATTCTCGCCGTGCGAACGGGCGGGGAGGGTCACAAGGGCGTCTCGCTGGTTTTGTTTCCGACGAAGACCAAGGGTTTTTCTGTCGGAAAGAAGCTCGAAAAGATCGGCAACATGGCGTCCGATACCGCCGAGTTGTTCTTCGATGAATGCCGTATTCCCGCACGCTACGTGCTGGGCGAAATCAACAAAGGCTTTTACTACATCATGCACAACTTTCAGGGCGAGCGATTGGCCGCCGCGCTGGGAGCGATGTCGAGCATGGAAAAAGCCGTTCGTTACGCGCTGGATTATGGCGCCGAACGGACTGCCTTCGGCCAACCCATCCGCCATTATCAGGTCTGGCGGCACAAATTCGCCGAACATCTCACCGCCATAGAAGCCGGAAAGTGGCTGACGTATCGCGCGCTCGATCTGATGAATCGCGGCCACAAATGCGTGCGCGAAGTGACCATGGCCAAGCTCTACACCTCCGATCTTTCGCAAAAAGTGACATACGATTGCATGCAGATGTTCGGCGGATTCGGCTACACCACCGAATATCCCATCGGACGAGCCTGGCGCGACGTACGGTTAAATACGATCGGCGCAGGAACGTCGGAGATCATGAAAGAGATCATCGCCAAGGAAGAAAAGATATGACCACGTGGCGCACGCACTCCTGCGTGCCGCGTTCACACTCGTGTGAACG
>DATGIH010000193.1:0-3126 GCA_035295865.1 Bryobacteraceae bacterium | reverse complement strand
AGTCTACCTGGCAGTCCAAATATTATCTGCGCAACGGCCGTTATAAATTCATACTGGCCCGCGTGCCGGATTTGTTGGGCAACCCGGATCGCGAACTGTTCGATCTGGAAGCGGATCCCGAAGAAAATCACAACATCGCCGCAGAGCAGCCGCAACTTGTGGCGGAGCTGGAGAAGGAATTGGAAGCTTGGATCGCGGACAAGATGGAAGCCGCCGGCCGCACTGAAGATCCGGTTCGCAAAGAAGGTCCGGTGGCAGTCGAGATCTGGGAACAACATCGAGGATGAACGAAATGGAAAATCAAGTCGCACCGCAAACCGATTTGAAGACGCTGGCGCAAGCCTATCTGGATGCCTTCCACGCGCGCGATATGGAACGCTGCCTGGCCTTCTTTACCGACGACGCCACGGTGGATTTCAACAAGACCATGTACAAGGGCAAGGAAGGTCTGACCGAGTGGCATAAGGATCGCTTCGACGCCGACCTGAAGATGATCAAAATGAACTCCATGAACGTCTCCGGCGACACCGTGGTGGTGGATGGCGCGGTGACTTCAAAGCGCCTGGCGGCCTGGAGATTGAAGGCGCTCAGCGGCCGCGTCACCATGAAGTTCGAAAACGGCAAGATCAAGTACGGCAAGCTCGCTCCGCGCATGACGAATCCGTTCAACATGATGCGCGAAGACATGGGCGCCTGATCAGCGCGGCAGACTTGCGACTTCGGCGGGCCTGGAAAATTCGCCTGCATTCGCGATATCCAAAACCGCCAGCCCGCTTTGCGCAATCAGAGCCGCCGCCGGAGCTGAGGGCCGTTGCGTCACCACGATGACATCCGCCCACGTAAGCAGACTTTCCAGGCGCGGCTCCAGCAGATTCGCAATGTGCGGTATGGCCGAAAGCACGAAACGCTGGTTGCTGCCGTAAATCTCTTCCATCCGAATGTGCGGATCGAACACGCGCACTTGACGGCCTTTCCCGATCAGGTGCTCCAACAGGTTCACCACGGGGCTCTCGCGCAGATCGTCCGTGTTTTCCTTAAATGCCAGCCCGAAAACGCCTAGCCGGGTTGCGGGTAATTCGATGACCTGCTGAATCGCTCGCCGCAGGTGCTCCTCGTTGCTCGGCAGCACCGTTTCGAGCAACGGAACGTTCAAATCCAGGCGGCCCGCGCGATAGACCAGCGCGCGCAAGTCCTTTGGCAAACAGGAACCGCCAAAAGCAAATCCCGGTTTCAGGTAGGCCGCCGAGATATTCAGCTTGGTGTCGCGGCACAAGGTTTCCATCACCTCGGCCCCCGGTATCCCGAGCGCGCTGCTCAGCGCGCCCATTTCGTTGGCGAAAGCCACTTTTACCGCGTGAAACGAATTGCACGCATACTTGATCATCTCCGCGGTACGGAGCGAAACCAGGCAGGGTTCGACCGGAAGCTGCCGGTAAAGCCCCGCAACGGTTTCTACAGCCTGCGCATCGCTCCCTCCCAGCACCAGCAACGATGGCTCGAGGAAATCGCGCACGGCATTGCCTTCGCGTAAAAACTCCGGGTTCGAGACTACGGCGAACCGGCCGGATCTTCCCAGGCACTCAGCCATCAACTCTTCGCACGTTCCTGGAAATACCGTGCTGCGCACAGCTACGATCAAGCGGCGATTCTGCTTCCAGGCCTCCCCAATTTGCATCGTGACGCGCCGCAACTGCTCCAGTCCCAGGTTACCGTTTCGTTCTGATGGAGTGCCGACACAAATCAAAGCGATATCGGCTTGTTCGAGAGCCGGCTCAAGCTGTGTGCTTGCCGATAAACGTCCGCTGGCGCGCCCTTCTGCAATCAGCTCGCCAAGCCCCGGCTCATAAAACGGCGGCCTGCCGTTTTGAATACTGGAGACTTTGAATTCATCCCGGTCGACGCCGGTCACCCGATGGCCTAGGTGTGCCAAACAAGCGGCTGTAACCGACCCGACGTATCCTAAACCAAGTACGGCTACCTGGATTTCACTACTGGATGCGTTCACGTCCTTAGTATGACATGCGGGTTGCGGCAGCCAGCGCGTGACGCTCGCTTATAATGGTGACTTCGTTTCCGGATGTCCCCGCGCGTACTCATCACTGGAATCACGGGGCAGGATGGCTCTTATCTTGCCGAACTCCTGCTTTCGAAAGGCTACGAAGTCCACGGAGCCGTGCGGCGCGTGGCCCTCGAAGATCCCGAGCACCGTTTGGTCAGGCTTCATGGTGTGCGGGACCGCGTGTGCCTGCACGCCGCGTCGCTCGAAAGCTTTGCCAGCGTCTATCAACTGGTCGCCAAGGTGGCTCCCGACGAATGCTATCATCTGGCCGCCCAGAGTTTTGTCAGCTACTCGTTCGACGACGAGTTTTCGACATTAAACACCAACATCAACGGCACGCATTTCCTGCTGTCGGCGGTCAAAGACCTGTTTCCAAAATGCCGTTTCTATTTCGCCGGATCGAGCGAGATGTTTGGCAAGGCCGAGGAATTTCCGCAGAATGAAAACACCCGTTTTCATCCCCGCTCCAGCTACGGCATCAGCAAAGTCTGCGGTTTTGAGTTGACGCGCAACTACCGCGAAGCTTATGGCCTGCACGCGTCCAGCGGCATCATGTTCAACCACGAGTCGCCGCGGCGCGGTTTCGAATTTGTCACCCGAAAAATCACGGCGGGGGTGGCGCGCATTCTGGCGGGCGAGAGCAATCAAATCAAGCTGGGTAATCTGGAAGCCAAGCGGGATTGGGGCCACGCCCGCGAATATGTGGAAGCCATGTGGCGGATGCTCCAACAGCCCGAACCCGACGATTACGTGGTCGCCACGGGAGAAACACATTCCGTGCGTGAATTCGTCGATCTAGCCTTCTCCGAAGCTGGCCTGGATTATCGGAATTACGTGACCACTGATGCCGCGCTCTTCCGCCCGGCGGAGGTCAATATCCTGCAGGGCGACTGCACCAAATCGCGCACAAGGCTAGGATGGCAATCGAGCATCGCGTTCGCGAGCCTGGTTCGCGAGATGGTGGAGGCCGACTGCGCCGCGCTCGGTGTTCGACCGCGAGCCGCCGTATCGTAGATTCAGCCTAGACATTTATAGCGGACCGGCCGATAGAGAAATGTGCGCGTATT
>DATGIH010000192.1:0-14705 GCA_035295865.1 Bryobacteraceae bacterium | reverse complement strand
CTCTACAAGCACCAGCAGCTTCAGGTGATCCTCAAGCCGTCGCCCGCCGACGTGATCGATCAATATCTGGGCAGCCTGGCCGCCATCGGCATCGATCTCCGCAAGCACGACATCAAGTTTGAAGAGGACAACTGGGAAGCGCCGACACTCGGGGCATGGGGCATCGGCTGGCAGGTGATGCTCGACGGACTCGAGATCACCCAGTTCACCTACTTCCAGCAGTGCGGCGGAATCGATCTGGATCTGGTCCCGGCAGAGCTGACCTACGGGCTGGAACGCGTCGTGGCGTTTCTTCAGAATGTGGAGAGCGTTTACGACATCGAATGGACGCCCGGGGTTCGCTATGCCGACGTGCGATTCAAAGATGAACAGCAGTTTTCGGTCTACAATTTCGAGCTCGCCGACGTCGGGACGCTGTGGAAGCTTTTTGACCTGCACGAGCAGGAATGCCAGCGGCTTCTGACCACGTTCGCAAAACGGATGTGCGTGTTTCCGGCCTATGATCAGGCGCTGAAGTGCTCCCACCTATTTAATCTCCTCGATTCGCGCGGGGCGATCAGCGTCACCGAGCGGGTCGGCGTGATCGGCCGGGTGCGAAAGTTAGCGCTCGGGGTCGCCAAAATGTGGATGGAACAGGAGGTGCCGCAATGAGCCTCCCCTTCTTGCTGGAAATTGGAACCGAAGAGATTCCGGATTGGATGATTCCACCTGCAATCAACCAGTTAAAGGAATTATTTCAAGATGTTCTCGACCGTACTAAGCTGGCGGGTACTATCGCGTCAGTTGATGCTACGCCACGCCGTTTAGTACTTCGAGCCGATTCGCTGATCGAGCGGCAACCCGACTCCGAAGAACTCATTCTCGGGCCTCCGAAGTCGGCGGGCCAGGGCGCGGCGGCTGGTTTTGCGAGAAAAATGGGCACCACGCCCGATCAGTTAAGTAACGAAACGAACCCAAAGGGCGAGTACTTCTCGTTCAAGAAACACTTGAATGGGCAGCCGGCGAAGGCGATTTTGGCGGCGGAGCTTCCTCAACTGATCCTTAAGATCAATTTCCCTAAGACGATGTATTGGAACGGAAAAGGCACGGAACGTTTTATCCGGCCCATCCGTTGGATCGTGGCGCTACTAGGAAGCGAGATAGTACCATTCGAGCTCGCCGGTCTCCGCTCCGGAAACATTACGGAAGGCCACCGGATTCTGGGCAAGCCGGCGATCCCTGTCACCGTTGAAAATTTCGAGCAGCAGCTTGAGGCGAACGGCGTGATCCTGTCCGCCTCCACCCGCCGCAGGAGAATCCAGACAGAACCGCGACCGCAAGGGAGCGCAATCCACGTCCGCCCCGACGCAGCTCTACTGGAAACGCTGGTTTACATCACCGAATTCCCCACCCCGATTCTTGGCGGATTCGATCCGCAATACCTGGAGCTGCCGGCCGAAGTGCTGGTGACCGTGATGCGCCACCATCAGAAGTATTTTTCGGTGGAAGATGCTTCCGGAAAACTGGCGCCGAACTTCGTCGCGATCATGAACACGGACGCGGATCCGGACGGCCTGGTCCGGCACGGAAACGAGCGCGTGCTGCGCGCGCGATTCAACGACGCCCGATTCTTTTGGCAGCAGGATCAAAAGCGGAAGCTGGAAGAGCGGCTGGAAGATTTGAAGAACGTCACCTTCCAGGCCAAGTTGGGTTCGTATTTCGAAAAGACGGGGCGGGTGGTCGAGCTGGTGAAGCAGCTTGGAGGCAGCCCCGCAGCCCAACGAGCGGCTCTTCTGGCCAAGACCGATCTCACCACCGATATGGTGAAGGAGTTCACGGACCTGCAAGGAATCGTCGGAGGACTTTACGCCAAGGCGCAAGGCGAATCCGAAGAGACCTCGCGCGCGATCTACGATCATTACAAGCCGCTGAGCATGGACGGTGAGATACCAACCACCGAATCCGGACGCATCGTCGCACTGGCCGACAAATGGGACACGCTGACGTCGTGCTTCGACGTTGGACTGATCCCAACGGGCTCGCGCGACCCATTCGCTCTGCGCCGCGCCGCGCAAGGCGTGGTTCGGATCGTGATCGAAGGCGGCATCCGGTTCGCTTGGCCCAAGATGAACGACGCGCTGCGCGAATTCATGCGCGATCGCGTGGAATATTACTTCCGCGATGTGCGCGGCTTCGCCTATGACGAAGTCCGCGCGTGCATGGCCGCCGGCTGGAGCGATCTGCTCAACTTGGAGTCGCGCCTCAAGCGCATCCAGACAATCCGGCCTGACATCGAACCGATCGCAGCCAGCTTCAAACGCGTCAAGAACATCTTGCAACAGGCGGAATTCAAGGAGTCCGCGTCGGTTCAAGACTCGCTCTTGGAACCGGGACCTGAACTGGAACTTTACCAAGAGGTGCGGCACGGCAAAGGCCAACCGATCGAATCGCGCATCAGCGCGCTTCGCCCCAAACTGGACCTCTTCTTCGACAAAGTCCTGGTCAACGCGCCGGACGAAGCCGTCCGCCGCAACCGTCTTACGCTGCTCCACAATCTTTTAACCGAATTCTCCGAGATCGCTGACTTTTCGGAGATCGTAACTGAACGAGAAACGAGAAACGAGGAACGATGAAAAAACACGTATACGCGTTCGGCGGCGGAAAAGCCGACGGTGATGGAACCATGAAAGATGTACTCGGCGGCAAAGGCTCGGGCCTCGCCGAAATGAGCAAGGCCGGCGTCCCCGTGCCTCCCGGATTCACCATTTCTACCGAAGTCTGCAATATCTATTTCCAGAACAACAAGTCGGTGCCCAAGGAGATCGAGCAGGAGATTACGCAGGCGGTAAAGAATCTCGAAGCACAGATCGGCAAGAAGCTGGGCGATCCGTCCAATCCGCTGCTGCTGAGCGTCCGCTCCGGCGCGAAGTTCTCCATGCCGGGCATGATGAACACGATTCTTAATCTGGGCTTGAACGACGCGACCACGGAAGGCCTGGCCAAGATCAGCGGCAATCCGCGCTTCGCTTACGATTGCTACCGTCGATTCATCCAGATGTTCGGCGAAGTGGCGCTCGACATCGACATGAAGAAGTTCGACGAGGTGTTCGACCATCGCAAGCACAAAGCCAAGGTCAAACTGGATACCGATCTCACCGCTGACGATCTGAAGGCGATCATCGCCGATTACAAGAAGCTGGTCAAGAAAGAAACCGGCAAGGAATTTCCGCAGGATGCCTACCAGCAGCTCGCCATGTCGCGCGATGCCGTGTTCCGCTCCTGGTGGGGACCGAACGCGACCACCTACCGCCGCATGGAGAAGATCCCCGACGAACTCGGGACTGCGGCCAACGTGCAAGCCATGGTTTTCGGCAACATGGGCGACAACTCGGGAACCGGCGTGGGCTTCACGCGCAATCCGGCGACTGGCGAAAAAGAGTTCTGGGGCGAATTCCTGATCAATGCGCAGGGCGAGGACGTCGTCGCCGGAATCCGCACGCCGCAATCCATCAATGAGCTTGAGTCCGTCATGCCGGACGCATACAAGCAGCTCAAGGAAATCACCAGCAATCTCGAAAAGCATTATCGCGACATGCAGGATTTCGAGTTCACCATCGAAAATGGCAAGCTCTATATGCTGCAAACGCGCAACGGGAAGCGCACCGGCGCCGCCGCGGTCCGCGTCGCGGCCGACATGGTGGACGAGGGCATGATTTCGAAGAAGGAAGCCGTGCTGCGCGTCGCGCCGAAACAGCTTGATCAGTTGCTGCACCCGATGTTCGATCCGAAATCGCTGGCGAAGCTGACCAAGCTGACCAACGGAATCGATGCGTCTCCTGGAGCCGCAGTCGGACGCGCGGTGTTCAGCGCCGAGGATGCCGTCGAGGCGTCGAAAAAAGGTCCAGTGATTCTGGTCCGCAAAGAAACCACGCCAGACGACATTCACGGCATGGAAGTAGCCAAGGGAATTTTAACTGCCGTGGGCGGAAAATCGAGCCACGCCGCAGTTGTTGCGCGCGGTATGGGACTTCCCTGCATCGTCGGCGCGGGCGCAATCCACATCGACGAGCACGGCAAGAAGTTCAGCGTAAAGGTTGGCGAAAAGGAAGTCGTGGTGAAAGAAGGCGACTGGATTTCGATGGACGGCGCCACGGCCGACGTTTACCTCGGTCAGGCCGAAACCAAAGATCCCGATCCCAACTCGCCCATCTTTGTGAAGTTCATGGGCTGGGCCGATTCCTTCCGCGGAAAGTTTGGCGTGCGCGCCAACGCGGATATTCCGCGCGACGCGAAAGCCGCCCGCGCATTCGGAGCCGAAGGCATCGGGCTCTGCCGCACCGAGCACATGTTCTTCGCGGCCGACCGCATCCCGCACATGAAGGCGATGATCCTCGCCGAAGATCCGAAGACGCGCACCAAAGCTCTACAGAAGCTGCTGCCTATGCAGCGCAAGGATTTCGCCGGACTGTTCGAAGCCATGAACGGCTATCCGGTGATCATCCGCACGCTCGATCCGCCGCTGCACGAGTTCCTGCCCAAGCGCGAGAACCTGATGGTGGATCTGGCGAAGTTGCCGCACGCGTCGTCGAAAGAAAAGAAGGCGATGTCGGAAAGCTATGGCATCTCGGTCGGCGATCTCAAGAAGCAGCTTCCTCTGCTGCTGAAGCGCGTTGAGGATCTGCACGAGTTCAATCCGATGCTCGGATTCCGTGGCTGCCGCCTGGGCATCGTGCACACGGAAATCACCGAAATGCAGGCGCGCGCCATTTTCGAAGCTGCCGTTCAGGTAGCCAAGAAAGGCGTCAAAGTCATTCCGGAAGTCATGATTCCGCTGGTGGGCTTCAAGAAAGAGTTGGAGCTGCAAAAAGAGATCGTGGAGCGCGTGGCGAAGGAAGTCTTGGCCGACGCCGGCATGAAAGATCTGCATTACATGATCGGAACCATGATCGAGATTCCGCGCGGCGCAGTCACGGCCGATCAAGTTGCGGAAGCCGCGGAATTCTTCAGCTTCGGTACCAACGATCTCACGCAAACCACGCTCGGCATGTCGCGCGACGACTACACGAAGTTCTCGAAAAAATACGAAGAGCTCAAAATCTTCAAGGCCGATCCATTCCAAACCATCGACCAGGAAGGTGTCGGCAAAGTAATCGAGATGGCGGTGAAACTAGGCCGCACCACCAAGCCGAAGCTCGAAATCGGCATCTGCGGCGAGCATGGCGGCGATCCGAACTCGGTGGAATTCTGTTACCGCGTCGGCATGGACTACGTTTCGTGCTCGCCCTACCGCGTACCGATCGCGAGATTGGCGGCGGCGCAGGCTGCTATCAGCGGGAGTGATAAGTCCGAGTCCATGCGAACCGCATAAAACCCATTAGCCGCGGATGGACGCGGATAAACGCCGATAAAACGTTTCTTGTTATCCGCGTTGATCAGCGTTCATCCGCGGCTAATTATTATCTGGTGGTTTTTCGCCGGGCTTATACAGCGTCGGCGCCTTCCGCTTAGGCTTGTCGCCATCCTTGGCGTCCTCGGCTTTTTTCGCTTCTTTCTCCTTGGTGCCGAGCATCGCTTCTTTCGCTTCTTTTTCCTTCTTGTCCTTGGCTACTACTGCACCTGCACGAGACGCGAGATCTTCTTCGGATAGATCTTTGCTGTCCGACGTGGTATCGATCGCGGTTTTCAGCGCGAACTCATAGCGTGATAGATCCTTGGGCTCCGAGTCTTCGATTTTCTGCAGCGTTTCGAGCATGTCCTTCTCGGCCGCGGTTACCAGCTTCATGCCCGGTTCGATGTCCACTTTGCGCTTCAACGCGTCGTCGGACACCGTGTCGATGGCTTCGATAATGTGCGTGTAGTCTTCCAGAACATCGTGAATCAGCGCCGATCGGCCCGGCTTTTCCTTGCTCAAAAGCTGATTCAGCATGCTCATCCGCTGGCGGGCGAATGTTACGTAAAGCTGGAGCCTGGCATTGGGCTCCTGGATTTCGCGCACCTGATCGACTTCGTCGGCAGTTAAGAAATCGCGCGTCTGCGCTCCCGCTCCGGTGGCCAACAAAACGGCTAGAACAAACTTCATCACATTACTTCCTCTTGCTCATGATTGCCGCGAGCAGTTCATCGTGGACATGCGAAACCTGTTTGATCACCGAATCTACCGCTTCGCGGCTCTCGAATCCAACCTGATCCCGAAAGCTGCTCAGACGCCGCAGCAGAGCGGTCACTTTCATCTCGGCGTTCTTGTAGTATTTGCTCTTGCGTGGCGCGCGATTGCTGTGTTCCAACGCGTCGTAGGAAACGTCTACCAGTTGCTGCACTTCCACCAAGGCCTGTTGCTGGGCTTTCTCATCGCCGCCGCTGAATGCTTCTTTGGCCGCATCGATCTGTTTGTCGGCGCTGGCCAGCGCCAGCTCCGAGCGGCGTTCCAGGTCCGGCTCGGATTTCACCGCTTCAATGTTGGCGGTGACCAGCAATAGCGCGAGCAACGGAATCACTATTTACGCAGCTCCCTTTCCAAAATTTTAACGCGCTGGCGGGCTTGAAATTCCTCGTTCGGATTTTCTCCGTTGCTCATCGCGAGGAATCTTTGGTAACTTTCGATCGCTGGTTTCTGTTGGTGGATTTTATCCAAAACAATCGCCCGGAAGAATACGTGTCCGGCTTTTTCCGCATGCAACGCGGCCAACTTGTCGAGCGCCGCCAAAGCATTCGGATAATCCTCGGCAACCACTAACACCGACGCTAGTTCGCTCCAGGCTTCGGTCGAGTCCGGCTTGATTTTCGTTGCCGTAAAGAAATCGCGCGCAGCATCCGGGAACTTGCGCTGATCGCGCAAAATGCGGCCATGCAGCATGCGCAGTTCGAAATCGTTCGGATCCGCCGCGAGCACTTTCTCGATCACCGGCAGCGCTTTGTCCGGCTGATGGTTCTTCAAATAGGCCGTGGCCAGCGCCGCGCGATTCGCGGGCGTCGGCGATTCTGCGACCGCGCGCTCGAAGCGTTCAATGGATTCCTTCGTCTGTCCCGAAGCCAGCAACAGCGCGCCCAGCCGCTCCTGTGCGCCCGGATTGTCGGGAAACTGCTGATAGATCGCGATTGCGTCCTGCGGCTGCTTCGCCGTTTCGTAGAGCGAAGCCAATTCGAGCAGACCATCGCGATAATTCGGATTCAAGGACGCGGCGTTCTGAAAGTGCGGCGCCGCCTCCGCTAGCTTGTCCTGCTTGGCCAGCGCATGGGCCATGCCCAACTCCGCATCCGGCGATTTGGGATCGATTTCGAGCGCGGTTTTATAGGCTTGCTCCGCTTTGGCGAAATCGCCGCCGGCGAACAACGCGGATGCAAGGTATAAGTTCGGCCGGAACTCTTTGGGCTTTTGGCCGGCGGCATCGGTGAGGTACGGAACCGCATCCGCGCCCTGTTTTGCTCGAATCAGCAGAATTCCCAGATTCAACTCGGCTTGATAGAGCCCCGGCTTTATTTCCAAAACTTTCTTGTATTGTGGAATTGCCTCGGGGTCTTTGCCCATCAAGCTGTAGGCGAGCGCCAGGTTGAAGTGAAGGCTGTAATCCTGCGGCTCGGCCGCGATGGCGTTGATAAAATTGTCCACCGCGTCCTGGTAGCGCTTTTCATCCAGCGCTTTCAGACCCAGTTCGTGATAATTGCTCTGGAGCGCGAGAACTAAGACCAGTAGCGCGGTTGGCCACATACTTCTATTTTTCTATTTTAGCGGCTGAGCGCCTACTTAGTGGCCACCGTGACGGAGATCATCCCTTGCGTGGACCCGTTGCCGATCTTGACGTCAACCCGATGCGTGGCGAGCGGCGCGACGCTTTGTGGAATCCGGAAATTGATCTGGAATAGGCCGGAGGTGAGCGTCGGCGCAACACCCGCGTATTCGGGCGTGATGCTGAGCGTATTGTCCAGGATGACCGTGGTCTGTTGTTCCAGAGTCGTATTCGGAGTGATCGGCGCAAGTCCCCCAGTGACGCTCGCCGGACTTGTTGTCCCGCCGCCGGTTCCGAAAAGCGACACCACCGAGCCTGCCGCCGCCGGATTTGCCGCGGAATTCGGCGAGCCGTCCTGATTCAGAATCGCGCCCTGAGGAGATCCATATTTCGCCGGAAACAATCCGGGCGCCGAGGGCAGCAGCGTGACAACTCCCGTGCGAGTGGAAACGCCGTTGTATTCGACGTGCATTTGAGCCGTGTTCTTTCCCGCCAGCTCCCACGGCACTTGCACGTTGATCTGTTGAGATTGCGCGTACAGGATTGGGGCAGGAAACTCATCGAAGAACACACGCACTCCAGCCAGCGTCGTAGCGATTTTCTTCGAGGAATCGAACTGTATCGAAGCGCCGGTTTCCGGCCCAAACCGCAGTCCCCAGAGCGTCACCAATTCGCCAGGCGCGAGAGGGCCATCCTGAAAGGTCGCGCCGTTCTCGGGCGCGAGAATCGAGCAGGGGCGCGAAGCATTTCCGGGATTTGAAATTTGGAAATCCGCGATGAAATAGCCCGGCGCGCTCAGCTTCGAATCGGGCGTCAACAAGAAATCGGACGTGCTTGTCGCACCGGCCAACAGAACCGTCCCGTCGCTCAGCGGCTGCAACGCGAATGCGTAGTCGGTCCCCGACCCGCCAAGATAAGTAGAAGCTAGGAATTTTCCATCGGGTCCCAATTTCAACACGAACGTATCCGCTGCGCCCGCGCGGCATGGTTGGATCGCGTCTGGTGACGCCATGAAACCGGGCCCTGCGAATCCGGCGACAAACGCATCACCCGCCGCGTCTACTTGCAGAATCGCGGGGGCCGTTCCATTCGCTGAAATGTAGGTCGCGTAAACAAGCGCGGTCGCATCCGGATTGATCTTCATGAGAAACGCCGACGTGCCAGGCGGGTTCGCGCTCTGATACGCGCCGGGCGTGGTGACGATATTGCCAGTACCTAAAACGTAGGCGTTGCCGGTGGAATCCACTGCGATCCGTTGGCCGATATTGAAAAAAGTACCACCGAGAAAAGTTCCGTAGACCACTTGGTTTCCCGCCGGATTCAGTTTGAGCGCGAAAGCGTTCCCGAGTCCCGGCGCCGGCTGCAGCACGCCGGGCGTAACGGGAAAGTCGCGGGAATTGCTCGACCCGGTGAGATAGGCGGCGCCCGCCGCATCGATGGCGATCGATCCCGGATTCGCGTCGCCGCTCCCACCCAAATACGTCGCGTAGATCAGATTCTGCCCTGTGGGGTCGAGTTTGCCGGCGACGATGCCGCCCTTCGTGGCGATCGCATTCGGGGTGACCGGATATCCAGGCGTACCGCTGGCCGTGAAATAGACGTTCCCCGCCCCATCCACCGCCATCTGCATTACCGCGTTGCCGGGCGGAGTGTTCGCGCCATTCGGCATGGCGAACGGCAGGGATCCCGTGCCGGGAATCGAAGCTGTATAAAGCAACGCCGATGCCGACGGATTCAGCTTCACGATGAACGTGGCTCCGCCGGTGTATTTCGATCCGGCAATGGTCGAGAATCCGGTCGTGATGCCGGCCACATAGATGTTCCCCGCCGCGTCAAGCCCGATGGATGTCGCTTGCGTGTATCCGGTGCCCAAATAGGTCGCAAAGACAACGTTGCTGGCCGAATCGAGCTTCACGACGAACGCGTCCGGACAAGTGAACGGAGTTGTGTTCGGTCCGTTGCTGCAACCTCCCCCGCCGAACTTTGATTGCACAACACCCGCCGTCACGGGTAAGCTCGGCTCCTCCGTCCAGCCTGTCAAATAAATATTTCCCGCAGCGTCGGATGTCATCGCGGTAATCGCTGTGTCGTTGACGCTGCCTAACGATGGGAAAATCCGGGAATAAACCAGTCCGTCCTGCGCCCAGCAGGAAAGGCAGAACGTGACAGCAAGTGAGAATCTGCGCACGAAACTGATTAGGCAATTCTCGGACCTACCGGAAGTGTCGGGAAATCAATGCGAGACCTTGCCGCAATTGGAGCAACCGGACGCTCAACTGTTTCCTTTGGCTACGGCTTTTCCGAGACGAGGTGCGCGATCCCGAATGCCGCCGCGGCCGCCAATCCGCCGATCACCACCGTCCGAATCGCGCTCGGCACTAGCGGCATCCCGGTGTAATGACCTTTGACCGCTCCAAAAATCCCGAGCGCCACCAGCGTAGCGGCGACGGACGCAATCAGCGCGGACTGAGGCGAAGCGAGCAACATGTAAGGCGCGAGCGGAATCAATCCGCCGGCGATGTAAGCGCCAGCGATCGTGGATGCGCTGCGCAGCGCGCGCTGCGGATCCGGCTCCTCAAGCCCCAGCTCGAACCGCATCATGAAATCGATCCACTGCTTGGGACGCTGGCGCAGCGAGTCGACGATCGGCGTGGCCTCTTGTGCCGTCAAGCCGTAATTCTCGAAAACTTCCAGCACCTCGCGCGCTTCTTCCTCGGGGATCTCCTCCACTTCGCGCTGCTCGCGCCGCAGCTCGCTTTGATAATGGTCCGCATCGTTACGCGCGGCCAGATATCCGCCGAGTCCCATCGCAATGGACCCAGCCGCGATCTCCGCCAGCCCCGCAACCACAATTACGCGCGTCGTAATCTGCGCGCCGGACAACCCTGCCGCCAGCGCGAACGGAACCGTGAGCCCATCCGCCATCCCGATCACGACGTCGCGCACGAATTCGGAAGCGGTGAAGTGCGATTCAACGTGAGGCGTCTGCGGCATGTCCTTCAAGTATCGCGCAGCGCTCGTATGGGGTAAATCGTTAGGGCTTGGTCCAAATCTGGACCGTTCGGCTTTCATCAACAGTCCCATCCAGCCGCGTCATTTGGATGGTGAGCTGCGGGACTTGCGGGACCTGAACATTGATTTGGGTAATTCCGGCTACCTCAAACGGCGCGGGCCCCGCATAGAACACTTTGAGTTCAATGGTCTCTGGAACTTCGGAATCGGGAGTCGGAGACAGTATCTGGAGTCCCAGTTGATTCGAGGGAAGCGGCAGAAGCACCACGGAGCCGTCGGGTGGGGCGGGCGTGATCATCCCAATCCCAGTCGCGTAGATGGATACGATGGACCCGATCTTAGCGGGATTCTCTTCCGAATTAGGCGTTCCATCTTCATTGACGGCAGCGGCAAATGGAACAATCGCGTCGCTTGGCCCAGCACCTGAAAGAAAGATGCCCGGAAACTCCTGGCCGACCAGGGCGTTGATGCAGTTGGTTCGAAGCGACTGAAACATGACGCAAACTTCGGTGGTGGTCTTCGAGACCAATTCCGCGGGAGCAACGGCATTAATCTGGTTCGCACTGACGTACAGCAACGGAGCGGAAACGCCGTCGAACGTCACTTTTGTGTCTCCTAGAGAAGTTGGAAACCGGCCATCCGACCCCGGAGTACCGCCGACGGGTTCGGAGGGACCGAGGTTTTGGCCGAAGAGGCTTACCAGCTCAAATGGGGCAATTCGCAACCCATTCAAGGAGGCGGCGTTGCCGATGCAAGTGAGGTTCACTTCGCCGCTGGATGTGGGACCGATATTCACAAGCTCGAGGTTCTCGGCATACACACCCGAGTCGCCGATAATAGTTTGCAAGACGCCGATTGTCGCCGAGCCTCCGGTTCCAGTGATCCACAGCGGCGACGCCTCCGGAGCAGTGGGCAAGAAGGTGGACTGGATGATTGCGCCGGAAGAATCCATACGAACCAGATAGTCATAATCACCCTCTTCCAGCGGGTAGTCGCAGGATTGTGTGGGATGAAGGATTGGGAAGTTCACGGCCGAGGTGGTTCCAAACAGAATCGTGTCGCCCGTGGAATCCATCGCCATAAGGGGTGGGTTGAACGACACGGCGTCCGGCACGTTCGGATTCGTCTCGAAGAGAATCGAGGTTCCGTCCGAACTGAGTCTTCGGACCAGAAACTTCTCCGGGGTCGTCTTCCTTGCCTGGGCGTCCACGAGGATTTGTGTTGTGCTGTCCGCGTTCACCGCGAACCGCAAAGGCGTTTCGCTCAACCCACCAAAGGTACTGAACACAATAGCAGCGCCCGTGGGATTGAGTTTCGTGACAAAGGAAGCAAACGGCAACGAATCGGGCGGCAAGCTTTTTCCAGGAAAGACCGGGACAGCCGCATTTGGCGTTACGGGAAAGTCCGCGGAGTAAGTCCTCCCAGCGACATAAACATTCCCAGCCCGATCAACACCGATTGAATCGTCATAGTCCACACCGGATCCACCAAATGCCGCTTGAAAAACCAACTTAGTTCCGGTGGGATCGAGCTTGCCCACAAAAAGGGAGTGACCGCCTTCGGCCAACGCGCCAGGAGTAGTAAAAACGGATTGTCCGAAGTGCGCTGAGTAGTAGAGATTGCCCGCTGCATCGACCGCAATCTGATTTCCCGTGGACTTTGCAGGCAGAAAAGTACAATACACCGGTTTGCCGTCTGCGGCGTTAAACTTACATGCGAACGGAGCGTAACTTCCGGATGGAACGGATTGATAAGCGTCGGGCGTCGGAGCAAAACCGCGATCGGCTGCGTTCCCGATAATGTATGCGTTCCCGCCTGCATCAAATGACGGCGCGCCAATGGACAAGCTCCCACCAATTTGCACCGCGAACAGAATTTTTCCGTTGATATCTTCCTTCAAAAGCAAGGTCGACCAGCGAGACACGTCGCCTAAGACGTAGGTCGGAGTTAACAAGGGAGCAGTTGCATTCGCGATGTAGAAATCGCCAGCCGGAGAGACGGATATAGATCCCGTTGTCGTTAAAATTACGGTCGATTGGCTCTTGAGATAACCCCAGGGCTGCGGCGGAGTCTGTGCAAGCAGCGGAAGCACAATCGAGAGGGCGATTGGCCAATATTTCAGCCTGGTGAGTCTTTTTGACTCGGTTCTAGCTCTTGTGTGGTTGATAACACGAGCACTTTTGCGCACTTAATAGAATAAAGCTGCAATTCAGTACCCACGCTAACTCAACGATTATTTGTTCTCGCTGTGAATTGGGCATTTGCGCTGCTCTTCGAATGCCCCGGCTCGCCAGACCACGTCACGCGCGGTGCCCACCAATGCAGCATGATTTACTTCCGGTAAAAGAATTCGGCACCGTTGCGATCTATCGAAGATGGGTTCTGAATCTACTGCAAAACGGCGAATTTCAGTATCACGTCGTAGGTTCGCTCAACCTCCTGCTCCGCACCAGACTGGATGATGCGTACCTTGGACACATAGCGGAACCGGTTGCCGTATTGATCGGTTTTTTCAGACAAGTGATATTTCGTTCGGATTCCAACGATCCCCAGGCTGTCCAAGATATGCAATTCGCCCGGGTCCGTAACGCCGTTGTGATTGGAATCCTGCCAGAGCCGTAACGAGTTCCAAACGGCGTCCTTGGCGTCGATCCAGCCGTCTTGGTTAAGATCATACTGCGCAAGCGCCAGGAATCCATTAGGATCCGGGACGGCGGGCTGCGGAGTGATATTGCCGAACATTTGCTGACAGGCGCGTCATCGGGATCGAGGACGAGCCATCCGTTGGTGGAACCCGGCGCGATCCATGCGACACGAGCCGGAGTACCGTCCCCATAAAAATCAAACATCACGCCGTTCGCGGCAGACGTGAGCGAGTAGCCAGAACCATCCACGTCCATGATAATCGGAGTACCGGGATTCACACAGCAGGGAGATCCTCCCACCAGGGCGAGATCATACTGGGTGGGACAACCGTTGTTGTTTGGAAAGTTGCAGACATTTTGCAATACGGTGGGCTGCCCTCCCGTATTTGTTTTGTTGCAAGTCCCATTGGGCGTCGGGCATACAGGACAAGCGGGACATCCAAACTGGCCGCACGTTGAAGTCACGCATGGGCAATTCTGTATGGGTACCCGCACGGGTTCCGCGTTTGTTATCGTTTTCACCGCGCACCCATAACCCTGCATCGGAGTGTTGTTGAATGCTGAATTGCCTCCTGGGGGAGTATTGGTCGCGGTGAAGATCCAGACAAAATTGCCGTTCTGTTGGGTTACCGTGGTGCTGGACCCATAAGGGCAATCCCCGCTCGCTCCGCCACCACCACAGTAAGCCATAACGGTGGTTGTCGGAGTGGTCACATTGTAGGTCGCGCCAGTGCGGGTATTGTACCCATTAATCGTCCACAGAAAGCTGAAATTCACCGCCGAAGGCGCCATGCCACAATTAAGCGCGGGCGGTATGGCTATTGAGCTTTTGGTTCAACTGTGAGCAAAGATACGTATCGGCGGCGTGGGCTGCCGACGCAAGGTATAAGCCAACACAAATGATGTGCTTCACTTCTCATCCTTCCTAATGGCAAATCTGGAGGTCTCTTCGGCGCGTTGAGCTACGATCTTATTCAGGTGTTGATCGAGGACCCATTTAGCATCGTGGGCACGTAGGCTCGCCTGCGCATTTCTTGCCTCACCTTGAAGAGCCATCAGCACCTGGTTCTCGCCCTCGGATTCGTCATCGGCCCTATTTTGCTCGGCAGAGTTCGTTATTCGGTCAAACGTTGTGCTTATCGGTATAGCGCTCACCGCTCGGATGAACTCGTCCACTGCTGTGCGCGCATCCTTACCGGCAAGCGACTTTAGGAAATTCTGCCATCTAATCCAGGCGGCCGCTTCTGCTTTTCGCCTGGAAAAGATATAGGTGACAACGTCGGATTGATTGTCATACGGCTTCGAATAGCCAAGAAAACTCCCGTCGGTGAAGATCACGGCGGCG
>DATGIH010000191.1:0-8182 GCA_035295865.1 Bryobacteraceae bacterium | reverse complement strand
CCGCGATCTTCGCGGCGGCGCTCGGCATTGGATCGGCGACCGCTGTCTTCAGCGTGGTGGATCGCATCCTGTTCCGGAGTCTTCCGTATCCGCAAGACGACCGTTTGGTGTCGATCGGAATGATGGCGCCGCTCGACTTCAACGAATTTCTGCTGCCGGACGCCTACTTCGATTGGCGCAAGCATCAGACCGCGTTTCAATCCATGACGTCGTTTGTGGCCGGCGTGGCGGATTGCGACTTGACGCAAACCAATCCGCTGCGGTTGGGCTGCGCGCAAGTGGAAGGCAATTTTCTCTCGTCTTTCGGGATTTCGCCCATCCTCGGAAGAAGTTTCACCGCGCAAGAGGACGTGCCGAATGGGCCGCGCGTCGCGCTGTTGGCTTACGGAGTGTGGCAAAGCCGCTTTGGGCGCGATCCAAATATTCCGGGTAAATCGATTTTGATTGACGGGCAACCGGTGACCATCGTGGGCGTGCTGCCCGCGAATTTCGAGATGCCAACGCTCGCCCACGCGGATCTGCTGTTTCCAGAAGCGTTGGATGAGGCGCGCGAGCGCTCCGGACGATTGCTGCGCGTGTTCGCCAGGCTTAAGCCGGACGTGTCGCTGGAACAGGCCCGAGCGTCCATGCAGCCGATGTTTGAGGACGCGCTCAAATATGTGCCAGCGCAGTTCCGCAAAGAGGTGCACCTGCGAATCCGCAGTCTCAGAGACCGGCAGGTGCAGGATGCACGTACGGCATCCTGGGTTCTACTTGGCGCCGTTGGCTCGGTGCTGCTGATTGCCTGCGCCAATATCGCGAACCTGTTGCTCGCGCGTGCCACCAACCGTCGCAAGGAGATGAGCGTTCGCGCGGCTCTCGGCGCCGGGCGCGGCCGGCTAATCCGTCAGACGTTGACGGAAACTTTGTTGCTCGGTGTGATGGGCGGCGGCTTCGGTTGTGCATTGGCTTGGGTTCTATTGCGAATTTTCCTTGGTCTGGCTCCGCAAGGCATCCCCCGTTTGGAACAAGCGACGCTCGACCCGCGCGTCTTGCTCTTTGCCCTCGCAGGATCCATCGCATCCGGCCTGCTATTCGGAATCGCGCCCGCATTCCAGAAGCCGCAACCGGAATCGCTCACCGGATCACGTACGGCCGGCGCGCGCGGAATGCTCTTGCGTGAATGGTTGTGCGCCGCGCAAATTGCAATTTCGCTGGTGCTGCTGGCATCCGCCGGCATGCTGCTGCGCAGTCTTTGGAAACTTGAGAGCATCCCGCTTGGCCTAAATGCCGAGCATGTAATCACTGCGGAATTCGTATTGGGCCGGCAAGGCTATTCCGATGAGAAACGCCAGATCCAGTTCTTCAACAGCTTGGAAGCGCGCTTGAGCAAAATTCCGGGAGCGGCTGCCTCCACTATCAGCGACTCGCTTCCGCCATCGGGTGGCACGCGCGGGCGGCTGCTTGCGTCGATGCAGGTGGAGGGCCAGCCGCCCTTCGAGAAAGGGACCGGCGGCTTGATCATGTGGCGTTATGTAACGCCCGGGTATTTCTCCACGCTTGGAATCCCGATGCTGCAAGGCCGGGCTTTTACCGAAGCAGACCGTGAGCCCGGCGCCAGCGCGATGATTCTTAGCCAGACCTTTGCGCAGAGGTTATTTCCGAACGGCGACGCAATCGGCCGGCGCATCAAGACGACGGAATGGGCCACCGTCGTGGGCGTTGCGGCGGATGTTCGGAATCTAGGCCCGATGCGCCCGGCCGAGCCCGAATATTACATTTTGCGCAAACATGGATCGGACGCAATGTCGCATTTCCAGGAGCCTCCGGACGGATGGCGTGAGGCGAAGGTTGCCATCCGGACTTCCGTGAATTCGAAAGTGATGGCTGGCTGGCTTACGCGCGAGTTCGCTGCGCTGGACCCGGCTCTGCCCGTAACGATTGGAACCCTGCGGCAGGAAGTGCGCCGGATGGTGGACCGGCCGAAATTCAACGCGCTGCTTCTGAGCCTGTTTGCCGGAATGGGTATGTTACTCGCTGCGATCGGATTGTACGGAGTAATGGCGTTCCTGGTTGGGCAGCGGACGCCTGAGATCGGCGTACGGATGGCGCTAGGCGCAACTCCCATCGCGATCGTCCAGCTTGTGCTCTCGCGTGCCATGCGCTGGACGTTGGCTGGGGTGCTGATCGGATTGGTGGGGTCGCTTTTCGCCACACGCATGATTGAGGGCATGCTGTTCGATGTGCCCGCGCGGGATCCGTGGACATTTGCGGTGGTGGTTGCCGCCCTGCTTCTGGTCGCGATATCGGCGGCGGCCATTCCCACCCTCCGTGCGTCCCGCATAGATCCCATGCTGGCGCTGCGCCACGATTAGTTGACAGAGTCAACTAATCGGCGGACAATCGAACATGCCCTCGCACGTCGATTCAGTCCGCCGCTTCAATCGCTTTTATACGAAACAGATCGGTGTCCTGCGCAAAGGGTATCTCGATAGCGCCTTCTCGCTCGGGGAAGGCCGCGTTCTGTACGAAATCGCCCAGCGCGACCGGCCGATCGCCGCGGAGATTTCGAAAGACCTGGACCTTGACCCCGGATACTTAAGCCGACTGCTCGCCAAGTTCGAAAAACAAGGCCTGATCCGGAGGAAAGCCTCGGGCGACGACGCCCGCCAAAGTCATTTGTCGCTCACTGCACATGGGCGAGCGGTGTTCGCGCCGCTCGATCGCAAGTCGCAAAAGCTGTCCTCGGATATGTTGCGCAAACTTTCCAGCACGGATCAGCAGCGCCTGGTGGACGCCATGCGTACGATCGAAAGCCTGTTAGGAACGGCGCCGGAGACCGCGCCGCAATACACGCTGCGGGCACCGCGGGCGGGCGATATGGGGTGGGTGGTTCATCTCCACGGCAAGTTCTATTGGGAAACCTTCGCTTGGGACGAGAGCTTCGAAGCTCTGACGGCTGAGATCGTCGCGAAATTCGTAAAGGATTTCGACCCCCAACGGGAACGCTGCTGGATCGCCGAGCGCGACGGCGTGAATCTGGGCTGCGTATTCTTGGTGAAGAAAACGGATCGAGTGGCAAAGCTCCGCCTGCTGATTGTGGACCCAGCGGCGCACGGCCTTGGAATCGGCAAGCGATTGGTCGATGAATGCATCCGTTTCGCGCGCCAAGCCGGCTATCGAAAGATGACCTTGTGGACACAATCCAATCTCCTGGCCGCGCGCGGCATTTATAAGAACGCGGGATTCCAATTGGTCAAGCAATGGCCTGTAACACAATTCGGACATCGCATGACGTCGGAAACTTGGGATCTGGAGTTATAGAGCGCGTTTTAGTATCGCAATCTGGCCAGCGTGATACAGGTTGTGCTGCGTCAGGCCGTGCAGCAGGAAGTAGAAATTGTATTCGGCGCCGCCTGCGGGCTCGTTTAGCTTTTCATCCGGCATCTCGCGCACCGCCGCCACAAGCCCCTTGGTGACCGATCCCAGATCGTCCAAGGCGGCTTGCCAAGTTCCGCCGGCGGACGGCCAATCGGCTTCGCCTTTCAGCGTCTCGTACTTCTTTCCTTCCACCACAGCGAGCGCCTCGCGCGCCCAAGCGGTGATGTGCAACACGAGTTCAAAAATGCTGTGCGCGCCCGGAATCGGCTTTGCGGAAGCTTGTTCGGCGGTCACGTCCCTGAGCAATTCCTGCAAACTGGGACCATGCCACGCTTGTCCTTCGTAAGAGCGGCGAAGCTGGGAGGCCAATCGTTTGGTTTCCATTTTTCCAATTCTACGCACTGGCTGTTCGCGATACGATGAACCAATGCGAATTGTCGCTCTATGTGGTGGCCTGCTCGCCGCAATTCTCGCGAGCGGATGCTCGCACGCGCGGGTGATAACAACCATTAAAGCCGATGGTTCCTGGACGCGCAGTGTGTCGCTGATCGGCCAGGAAAAGAAGGATGCACAGATGACCCCGACGCTTGAGGACACGTTCGTGCTTCCCTCCGGCGCGGCATGGAAATCGCATGAAGAGAAAAAAAATGACGAGCGCACGCTGACCTTCGAGCGGACGCTCGCCGCCGGCGCCGCGCTGGATGGCGATTTGTCCATCAAAGGTGGCGCCGACGGTAAGCTGAACCTCGTGAATCACGCGACGGTCACCCGTCTGGCGGGCAATCGCTTCGAGTATAAAGAGACGTTGCATTGGAAAGGCGATCCCGCGAAGATCCTGGGGAAAATCAAGCCGGAGGATCTGGCAAAGATCAAGTCGAAGCTGCCGCCGGAACTCGCGACGGATTCCAACGCCCAAGCCTTAGCCGACAAGACCGCGGAGCTGTCCGTTCCACTTCTGTTTGGTCCAGGCGACCCGCTGCTCGCCATGGGATTGCTGCATCCCGACCTCGCCGTCCGCCGCGCGGGTCAACGGATGGGCGCGCTGATGGTGAAAGCGTTGGAACAGCAGTTCGGCGATAAACTCACCGTCGCCCAACGCCGTGAGATCGCGGCCCGGATGATTCAGGAGACATTCTCGTCCGCGACAACATCCACCAATATGAAGCCGGATCCAATGGCCGGCCCGCCGTCCAAGAGCAGCGGCGGGTTGGTCCCGTTAATCTTCCTGGTCAAAGCGCCCGGCCGGGTAGTTTCGTCGAACGGCGAAGTGGACGACCTCACCGGCGAAGTATTTTGGGGATTATTCTCGGAAGCGGCAGGCTTTAAAGATGTGGTGTTGAGCGCAGTGGTGGAGGTGAACTAAGCACGATGGATCGTCGAAAATTTCTTTTAGCCTTGGCTGCCGCAAGCCGCGCGGGGCTCGCCTTCGATGAGCAGAAGAAACGCCGCGTCGGGCTGATCGGCACCGGATGGTACGGCAAGTCCGATTTGTTTCGACTGCTTCAGATCGCTCCCGTGGAAGTGGTGTCGCTCTGCGATGTCGACAAACGCATGCTCACGGAAGCCGCCGACATGGTGGCCGAGCGCCAAGCGTCGAAGAAGCGGCCGCGCTGCTATAGCGACTATCGCGAGATGTTGAAGGAAAAAGACCTCGACATCGTCGAAGTCGCGACGCCCGACCATTGGCACGCTTTGGCCATGATCGAGGCCGTGAAATCGGGCGCCGACGTCTATTGCCAGAAGCCCATCAGCGTCGATGTGGCCGAAGGACAAGCGATGCTCGCCGCCGCGCGCAAGTACAAACGAGTGGTGCAAATTGGCACACAGCGGCGCAGCACTCCGCATCTGGTGGAAGCCAAAGACACCATCCTTAAGGAAGGGCGGCTAGGAAAAATCGCGCTGGTCGAGATTTACTGCTACTACCATATGCGTGCGTCCACCAATCCGCCGGATGAGAAGCCGCCTGAATACTTGGATTATGAAATGTGGACCGGACCAGCGCCCATGCGCCCGTATAATTCGCTGGTTCATCCGCGCGGTTGGCGCGCGTTCATGGAATACGGAAACGGCATCGTCGGCGACATGTGCGTCCACATGCTCGACATGGTGCGTTGGATGTTGGGTCTTGGCTGGCCGCTCAGCGTTTCCTCCACCGGCGGGATTCTGGTCGACAAAGCGAGCAAGGCGAACATCAGCGACACGCAAATCGCAACTTTCGAATTTCCCGATCTGCGTGTCGTCTGGCAGCATCGGACCTACGGCCATCCGGACGACGAGAAATATCCCTGGGGCGCCACGTTCTATGGAGACAAGGGCACGCTGAAAGCCAGCGTGATGAGCTACGATTTCACGCCGCTTGAAGGCGGTGAGGCAGTTCATAAAGATGTGACCTACGAGTTCGAGCAGTATCCGGAAGACAAGACCGAAAAGGATCTGGAGCGGCACGTAGCGCCCGCCATCCGGCATCATTTTCTCGATCTTCTTGCTGCGATCGATTCACGCGGTACGCCCGTGGCGGACATCCAGGAAGGCTACATCTCCACCGCAAGCTGCATTCTGGCGAATCTTGCACTGAAGACCGGCCGCACGCTGCAGTGGGATCCGACGAAGCAACGCATCGCGGGCGACGAAGCCGCGAACCGCTTACTCGCGCGGCCGTATCGCAAGCCTTGGGTCCACCCAGCGTAACGAACACTGGAAATGCGGTGACAGGCTCGAATTTTCGGGGGAATCATCCACAGGAAACAACGATTGGACGGCGCGGAATTTCGTGCCTGTCACCACATTTCCAGCCACTTGATACAATGGCCCTCTATGTTTGTTCCTTTGACGCCCCTCCGGTGTCTCCACCGCGCAGTGGACCTGTTTGGAAAAAGGGTCGGAGTCGTATCCGGCAAACGAGAGTTCACCTATGATCAGTTCGGCGAACGGTGCGAGCGCTTGGCCACCGCGTTGCCTAAGGAAGGCATCCAGCACGGCGATCGCGTCGCCTATCTCAGCTTCAACAATCACCAACTGTTAGAGGGATATTACGGCGTGGTGCAGGCGCGCGCCATCGTGATGCCGCTGAACGTCCGGCTCTCCCAGTTGGAGCTGACCAACATCCTGAATCATTCAGGCGCGCGGATGCTGCTGTTTGAAAACGACTTTGCTCCCCTGGTGGAAATGCTGCGCCCGGCCTGCCGCGAAATTGAGCGCTTCGTCACGCTGGATGAAAAAATCCCCGTCGCGGACATGACGTACGAGGAGTTGCTGGACAAGGGCCACCCCGAGCGCGCCGATATCTTCAGCTACGACGAAAGCGCCATCGCCGAGCTGTTCTATACCAGCGGCAGCACCGGAACTCCGAAAGGTGTGATGCTGGGCCACCGCACCCTGTATTTGCACGCGCTGGCGGTGTCCACCTTGGCCAAAGAAGTGGAAACAATGGTGGATCTCCACACCATTCCGTTGTTTCACGCCAACGGGTGGGGCAAACCGCAGGCCTCCACCATGCTGGGCGTGAAGCAGATCATGGTGCGCCGCTTCGATCCCACCGGGGTTTTCAAGTTGATCCAGGAACATCGCGCAACGGATATGAGCCTGGTCCCGACCATGGCGAACGCGCTGCTGAATGCGCCGGATCTCACGAGCTACGATCTCACCAGCATGCGCAATATCACGCTCGGTGGCGCGGCGTCGTCGCCCGAGTTGATCGATCGGATGGAAAAAGCTTTCCACTGCGACGTTTACAGCGGTTACGGACTGACGGAAACCGCGCCCATGCTGACATCCGGCCGCACCAAGCCGGGCCTCGAATATACTTCCGACGCCGACCGGCATCGCCGCCGTGCCATGGCGGGGTGGCCGGCGCCCGGCGTTCGCGTGCGCGTGGTGGATCCCAATATGAACGACGTTCCGCGCGACATGCAATCCATCGGCGAAGTGGTGGCGGCGGGCGACCACATCATGGAAGGCTACTTTCGCGAACCGGACGTGACCGCGTCGGTGATGAGCGGTCCTTGGTTTCATTCGGGCGACATGGCCGTATGGGACGAGGATGGTTTCATCCATATTGTGGATCGCAAGAAGGAGATCATCATCAGCGGCGGTGAGAATATTTCGTCGCTTGAAGTGGAGAAAGCGATCTTCGCGCATCCGGACGTTTTTGAATGCGCGGTAGTGGCCGCTCCCGATGAGAAGTGGGGCGAGGTTCCGGCGGCCGTGGTCGTGCGAAAGCCCGGTTCGGAATTAACCTGCGAACAGTTGATGGAGTTCCTGGCGCTGCGCTTGGGCAAGTTCAAGCTGCCGCGCCGCATCGACTTCACCGAGGAACCGCTGCCCAAAACCGGAACCGGGAAGATCCGCAAGTTGATCCTGCGCGAGCGGTTTTGGGAAGGAAAAGAGAAGCGGGTGCAGGGATAAATCAGGTAACCGGAACCTCGGTTCCAGGCGTCTAAGGGTGAGATTGAGATTCGCGATCCTACTTTTGCTGTCCGGCTGGGCGCTCGTCGCGCAGGTGGGGCAGCCTGTTCCCGGAACGTATCCGCCAGGCGGTTATCCACCTGGAACTTACCCTCCCGGCACCGTTCCCTCCCGGCAGGACGGTCCGCCGATCGGCGTTCCGCAGCGCGGAAAAAAAGGGGATGGCGCTTCCAGCGCCGCGGTTTCCACCAAGACATTCAAGGGCGTGATTCGGGTGTTGGATGTAAAGTCCTTCGATCTCGAGACCGAGGACACGCGAATCCTGACCATTCAGATCACGGATAAAACAGTTAAGCCGGACGAGTTGAAACGGGGCGACGGCGTGGACGTAGATGTCACGCAAGATAAAGACGGCCAG
>DATGIH010000190.1:0-8149 GCA_035295865.1 Bryobacteraceae bacterium | reverse complement strand
GACCGTGGTGGGAGTGGCTCCGCATGGATTCCTGGGTACGCAACTGTTCACTTTTGTCGCCGACGTTTGGGTTCCGGCGATGATGCAGCAGACCATCGAACCGGCGTACGGCAATTTTCTGGAGGGGCGAGGTAATCGTTGGATCAGCGCACGGGCGCGGCTCAAGCCGGGCGTGAGTAGGAAGCAGGCAGAGGCCGAGTTGAATGTGGTGGCTGGGCAATTGGCACGGCAATATCCGGCGGATGATAAAGATCTGCAAGCCCATCTGATTCCGGCCGGAGCGCGGACGCTGCCGTTCCTGGTGGCGAATGGAGTTATGTCCGCGACCACGGGCATTCTGGCGGTGGTGGTGCTGTTGGTTTTGTTGGTGGCTTGCGCGAATGTGGCGAATCTGCTGCTGGCGCGTGCGGCCACCCGCGGCCGCGAGATGGCGATTCGCATCGCGGTAGGAGCCAGCCGCACAAGGTTGATCCGGCAGTTATTGACCGAAAGCGTGCTGCTCGCGCTGGCGGCTGGAGTGATCGGGTTACTTTTTGCGCTGTGGTTCAACGATCAATCGCGGCGTTTTTATCCGGCGATGGATTTTCAGACATCGGATTTGGATTACGACACGAAGTTCGATTTACGCCTGCTGCCGTTCACCTTTCTGATTTCGCTGGCGACCTCCGTCTTCTTCGGACTGTTCCCAGCGCTGCAGACGAGCAAAGTGGATCAGGTGGCGGCGATGAAGAGCGAATCCGCAGTGCAGGTGGGGCGCTTCCGCATTGGACGTGGCAATTTTCTGGTGACGATGCAGGTGGCGCTTTCCTGCGTGCTGTTGATCTGCGGCGGGTTGTTTTTGCGAAGCATGCAGTTTGCGAACCACGCGGATCCTGGTTTTTATCGCGATGGCATCACGTTGTTTTCCGTGAATCTGGATTTGCGGCATTATGATCGTGCGCACGGAGACAAATTTCAGCGCGATTTGACTGCGCGGCTGCATACGGTTCCGGGAGTGGATGCGGTGAGCATGGCTTTTCCGCTCCCACTCGACGCGTATACCTACACGACGCAAGTTTTTCCGGAAGGCTATGTGCCGCGTACGGATCGCGAAGAGAACCAGGCGGGACTAAGTGTGGTGGGTCCGGAATATTTCGCCACGATGGGAACGCGAATTGTGGTTGGACGGGCCATCCAGGCGAGCGATACCGAGACCTCGTCAAGAGTGGCGGTGATCAACGAGACCATGGCGCGACGCTATTGGGGGACGTCCGAGCGTGCCATCGGACGCAAGTTTGCCCCGAGCCGGGGCGAAACGCCGATTGAAGTTGCGGGGGTGGCTAAGAATGGGATTTACGGGGCATTCGGCGAAGGCGCGCGCTCTTATTACTTCACGCCGCTTGCGCAGAATTATCAGGGCCGGGTTACCGTGATTGTACGATCGAGACAAAGCACGGAAACGCTGGCGCCGTCGCTGCGACGCGAAGTTGCAGCGCTGGATCCCACTGTTCCCGCGTTCGGGGTACGAAGCATGCCGGAATTTCTGAATCGCATCACATCGCTCTACGATATGGGCGCCTCGCTGATCGGGACGTTTGCGATTGTGGCGCTGACACTCGCCGCAGTCGGAATTTACGGCGTGCTCCATTTCACGGTGGCGCGGAGGACACGCGAAATCGGAATCCGCATGGCGCTGGGCGCTCCGGCGATGCAAGTGCTGAGGCTGGTGCTGGGACGATCGCTGCTTTGGGTAGGGATTGGATTGGCCATCGGCGTTGGCATTGCTTTGTCCGTAGCGGGCATCACCGGCCGTATCCTGGCGGGCGTGAGTGGATCGGATCCGCTCACCATCGGCGCTGTGGTGGCGCTTTTCGGCATCATTGCCGTTCTGGCGAGCATGGTTCCGGCACGCCGCGCTGCGCGCGTGGATCCGACGCAGGCGTTGCGATATGAGTGATCCCAAGCGCGAAATGTTGCGGCACACGGTTGCAACCCTGGCCTACCGAGGCGCAAAATCAATGCGCGGCGCTCCCGCCGGATTCGCTGAATTCCAAGGGCCGCAAGAGGTGAGAACGCCGGGCCAGTTGCTGGCGCACATTGGCGATCTTCTGGACTGGGCGCTCGCGATGGCGGAAGGAAAACCGGCGTGGCACGATTCGCCGCCGCTCGCGTGGGACGCGGGAGTCGAGCGGTTTCACAAGGCGCTTGCGGATTTCGACAACTATTTGGCATCGGATCAACCATTGCATGTTGCGCCGGAGAAACTGTTCCAGGGTCCGATTGCGGACGCTCTCACGCACGCCGGGCAGTTAACGATCCTGCGCCGGATGGCAACGGCGCCGGTTCGAGGCGAGAACTATTTCAAAGCCGACATCGCCGTTGGGCGGGTGGGGGCAGAGCAAAAGCCGCCGGTGAAAGAGTTCTAGCCGCTAAGACGCGCCACGCTGTTTCAAGAGTGCGGCCATCTTTTCATGCTTTGATTTTTCGGCTAGCGACAACGGAGTCACGGGCACTCCTTGCGCTTTGCCGGGCGCGTTGACGTCGGCGCCGTGATCGAGGAGCAGTTGCGCTAGTTCCACGTGGCCTTTGTTGGCGGCGAAGTGCAGAGCCGTGAGCCCGAGCGATTTCGCGTGGATGTCGGCACCCGATTTCAGCAGAAACTCCGCGATTTCGACATGTTCGTTGCCTAAGGCCGTGTAAGCCAAAAGAGAAATATCGTGTGCGCCGCGTTCGTGCACGCAGCCGGCGTCTTCACCGATCAGCCGCTTCACCATCGCTTGCTCACCTAAAACGGTCGCGGTGCAGGTGGAAACAGGAGCGCCCAGGTCCGCCAGAAACTGCGCCATTGGCGTCAGCCCCATATGAGAGGCGGCTTCAATGGCCAATTCATCCCAGGTGGCGCGGGTTTGGATGAGCGTTGGGCACATCTTTTGAAGATGCTTCACCTTTTCGAAGTCGAAATGCGCGAAGGTGACGAACTGGTTGATCCAATCCTGCGGGATTCCGTAGGTGTCTTCGCGTGTCACCGGATTCCCGTTCAGATCCTGCGTGTAGCGGCGGCCATAGTAGGCACGTTCGACTTGCGGTGCATTGGTTAGACCCGAAGGGTCGGCGCCGCGATGGATCAGCATTTGAACCAGATCGTCATAGCCGCGCGCGGCGGCGAGTTGCAGTGCATTTTTCCCGTCGCGACGCCGGGCATTCGGATCGGACGCGTTCATCAGGAGAAACATCGCCATCTCGGATGCCAGCGCGTGATCGGGATAATCAACGGCGGCGAGCAGGGGGCTTTCCGGTCCCGCGCTCAGATCGGCCCCTCGCATCGCGCAGAAAATCAGGAGAGCGGGTTTGCCCGCTTCCGCGGCGAGGTGCAAAGGAGTCCGGCCATCGGGTAAGCGGTGATGAGCTAGCCCGGGATCATCTTTTGCGATCTCGTTCGCCCGCTGGCTATTCCCGGCAGCAGCCGCTTCGAAAATATCCAGCACCAGGCCGCGGCCGGCGATTTCCTCGGCAATCTTGGGCTGGTTTTTGAGGCACGCCAGCGTGTAACAGGAGACGCCTTCGGCATCTCTGGCATAACGCAACGCGGGATCGCGATCGAGCATCGAGGTGACCGTGGGAAGATCGCCGGCGAGAACGGCCTGGCGGAACTTCTCGGAGTCCAGCGGATTGGTTTTGGTTTCGGCGGCTGCTTCGCCACTGAACATTCCGGCTGCGCCGGCGGCAAAAAGGATCTCACGTCGGTTGGTCATAGAGCGACTTTGCTGGATTTGCGACTGGTCCGGCAAGACATGCCGCCTTAATTTAATATTTGTGAAAAAGTCTCACGGTGAGTTGCGGTTAGCCGGGGGTGTTAGCAACTCGGCCGGACTGGAACGGGGCGAATCCAATGGCTGGCAAAGACCACGCCGTATACTGGGACGGTGCAAGCAGCGGGTTCGGTCGCGGCCATTCTTCGGTTCGGCGCATTCGAGCTGGATTTGCAAATGAACGAACTGCGGCGAGCGGGTGTGCTGCTGAAGCTCTCCCCGCAGCAATTTCAGGTTTTGCGGCTGCTGGCGGAAAACTCAGGGCAAGTGGTGGCGCGCGAGGAAATCCAGCGGGAGGTTTGGGGCGCCGATACCTTCGTCGATTTCGATCGAAACCTGAACGTCTGCGTAGCCCAAATTCGATCTACATTAAACGACGATTCCGACGCGCCGCGTTTCATCCAGACGATCCCGAAGCGGGGCTATAAATTCATTGCGCCGGTGGAGCGGATAGCTACGGCACTGCCTGACGACCCCGGCGCCGAACCTTCCACGCGGCCAAGCTGGCTGTGGTTTGCCGTAGCCGCGGGGCTCGCCATTTTAGGGCTCGTGGTGGCTTACGAAGTTCGCCGGCATCCTTATCCGGCAGATCGAACCATGCTGGCGGCGCTTCCTTTTGAGAATCTCACCGGCGATCCGAACGAGGATATGTTTACCGATGGGCTGACCGAAGAACTGATCGGTCAATTGGGCAGCATGAACCCAGACAAGCTGGGAGTGATCGGCCGCACCTCTGTGATGCGCTATAAAAAGTCACCGCGCACCATCGATCAAGTGGGCCGGGAGTTGCACGTCGATTATGTTTTGGAAGGAACCGTAAGGCGCAGCGATGGCCATATCCGCATTGCCGCACGGCTGCTGAAGACGCAAGACCAGGCGCAAGTTTGGACGGATACGTCGGAACGCGCCGAAGCGGAGATGTTTCGGATTGAAGAAGAATCGGCGGCGCGAATCGCAAGCGCGGTGTCGGATAAGCTCTTGGGTGGCGCGCCGGCCAGCCTGTCCGCGTCACACGCGCACAATCAGGAAGCCTATCAGGCTTACTTGAACGGCCTATACATGCAACACAAGGGAACGCGCGAGGATTTGAAGCGCAGCGCCGCTTATTTTGCGGATGCATCGCGGCTGGATCCCCGGTTCGACGCGGCCTATTCGGCGGAAGCGGAAACCCAGGTGGCGATCGGCAGATCCGGTGAGTCGACGGAAGAGACCTGGAAACGCGCGCGGGAATGCGCGGAGAAGGCGCTTAGCGCGAATCCACAGAACGCGGAAGCACACAACGCTCTCGCAAATGTTTCGTTTTGGAGAGAGTGGAATTGGCAGCTGGGCCAGCAGCATTTCGAGCGCGCGCTTGCGATCAATCCCAGTTTTGCGGCGGCGCATCATGACTATGCGTTCTTTTTGGTCGCCATGGGACGCACCGAGCAGGGCTTGACGTCACTGCGGCGCGCGATTGCGCTTGACCCACTCTCGCCGCGCATCAACATCGACGCCGGTTGGCTGTATCTGCAGGCGCATCGTTTTGAAGACGCCATCCGGCAAGCGCGGCGCGCGCAGGAATTGGAACCATCGCTCGCCGAGGCGCGGTCATGCATCTTGCGCGCGCTGTTTTATCAACGGAAGTATCGCGAGATCGCGGATGCTTTGCGATTGCAAGGTCCAAATCCCGAGGAAAGCCTGAAGCGCCTGTACACCCAAAAGCTGCAGGAAGAACAGAAGGCGGGTTCGACGGACTTTTACGGCATAGCAACGCAATACGTATTCATCGGCGAATATTCCCAGGCTTTAGATGCGCTCGATCAAGCATACGCAGCGCGCAGCATTGCCATGCCGCTCATCAAAACGGAACCGTCGTTTGCTCCGCTTCACGCAGAACCGCGATTTCAGGAACTGGCACACAAGCTCGCTTTACCTTGAACATTGGCGCGATCGCGAAAGCAGTTTGGCTGGACCGCGCGGCGCCGGTCTATTCCGGCGGCACCAAACGGATCATGCTGAGATTTACGGTGAAGACGCGGTCGTCTGTCGCGACGCTCCATGTTGGGCCGGCGTGAATATCAATGCAATATTCATCGCTTTCAGGAAGATCCGCTTCCAGGATGAAAAGACCGGAACGATCCAGCTTCCAGCGGCCCACTTCGCGGCCGTTGGCGTGGGCAGCCAGTTCCACCGGATGTCCCTCGCTTGCATGGCCGCGGATGCGCAGGCGCTGAGGACCCGGCTTGACGCGGACCAAGCGGGCGGATGCATGTTCACCGATCCAGCGGTATTTGTTGCCGAAGACGCCTTCCAGGTCGTACCAGCCGTTCAGCAAGCGATCGGAATGACTGGGAAGGCAGAAATCGATGACGTCTGCGCGATCTCCGGGATATAATTCCGCGCGATCGGACGAGGGCAAAAGATTGTAGACCGCGCCTTCGTTTGGCGCGCGATAGGCGCAGCGCGAGCAGACCAGGGTGTCTTCGGCATCGCGAGCGAGCGGCGAATGACAATCCGGACAGCGCAGCAGTTTTTCGAATTCGGATTCGTGGAACGCGAGACTCGATGATCGCCCTGCTTTCCGGCAGACGGCGGCGAGCGTTCCGCCAAGCAAGCGAGCCGAACGCCACTGGGACATGGAAGCGGATTTGACGATCTTTTCGCCCCAGCCGCGCTGCGGCACGAACATCTCGAACTCGGCGCTTTCAAAATGCTTGTGGATGAGCTCGTGCCAGTGCTTCAAGCCCATGGTGTGATTCTGGCGGATGCCGAAACTTTCTTCCTGATGCGCGCCAATCACGTCGCGAACCAGATAGCCGAGTAATCCCCAATCGTTCAGGCGGCGCTCCCAGGGTTTCATGGTGTCGTAATAGGGGCAGCGGTAGAGGCTCAGGGTGAGCTTTCGTTTGAGAGGCTCTTCGGCGAACAGGAAGACACCGCCAGGCTTGAGGACGCGCTTTACTTCCACGAACACGCTTTCCATGTTCATGAACTGGCTGAGCATCTGGAACGCCATCACGAGCTGCAGCGATTCATCGGCGAATGGCAGATTCACGGCATCGCCGGCGACGCGAATCGGCGCGCGGGAAAGATGCCACTGGTCTTGCAGAGCCACTCCGTAGCGCAGGGAATCGGCGGAAATATCCAGCGCGAATCCGCTGGCGCCGAATTCGTTGGCCAGCATATAGCTGGTGTGGCCGACGTTCGAGCCGATCTCGAGAAACGGCGTCATCTCTCCGATGAAGCTGAGATGGTTGCGGATAACCGCGCCCCGCCGGACGTTCTGTTCGGCATAGTGCGCCATAGCGCGCTCCGGCTGGCCGAGTGAAGCGAAGTTGTGGAACTCAACTTCGGCGCGCTTTACCGCGAGCGACTGCGCTTCGATCAAAACAGCATCTCCAGGGCTAGCGAGCGAAGATCAGGAAGCAGAACGTCCGGCGCGTGTGCGCGCAGCTCTTCAATGGGAACCAGACCCGTCGCGACCGCAATGGAGCGAATACCATTGGCTTTCGCGGCTCGCACGTCGTTTGGGTGATCGCCGATCAAGGAAATGCTTCCGGTGCGACTGATCCATTTTTCTTGGCGTGCGCGCCGGATGGCGAGCCGGGCGAGTCCGGCGCGATCTTTCGCGAGTTCGGCGAATGCGCCGAAGCGAAAATACGGTTTGAGGCCGGCGCGTTCCATTTTGCGCCAACCGATTCGGGTCAAGTTTCCGGTGACTAAGCCGATGACCACTCCGCGTCTTTCGAGCGATGCGAGCAAGCGGCGGACGCCGGGGCAGACTTTGCGTTCGAGCGGCGGCACGGTGCGGATGTAAATGGATTGTGCGTGTTCCACGACGGCGGGCATGGCGCGGCGGATGGCGGCCGGTTTCATACCGGCGCGCAGCATCATGGTGGTTAAAATGTCGCGATCCAGCATGCCGGACACGGGAACGCCTTCGGTGGTTGTTTCGATGCCAACCGTTCGGCGGACGGCTTCCACCAGGGCTTCGCGGTGATGCGCGCCGGCGCGGCGGATGAGCGTACCGTCGATGTCGAAGAGGACGAGAGCGTCTACGGGTTCCAAGTTTCTACTATAACGGTCGGGGCGTTTGGCTGGACAAGCCGGAGGCGTGTCCCACTCGCTACAATCGCGGGCATGGAGATCGATTTTCCCGGCGGGAAGAAGCTTCATTTGGTGGTGGGGGACATTACCAAGCTCCGCGTGGATGCGATTGTGAACGCGGCGAATTCAAGCCTGGCGGGAGGCGGCGGGGTGGATGGCGCCATCCATCGCGCCGGCGGCCCGGAAATCATGCGCGAGCTGGACGCCATCCGGCGGCGCACCGGAGGATGTCCCACGGGCAGCGCAGTGGCCACCGGCGCGGGCCGCCTGCCGGC
>DATGIH010000189.1:0-7663 GCA_035295865.1 Bryobacteraceae bacterium | reverse complement strand
AGAAATAGTGGGCGTTGCCGACCTGCGTCCTGAACGCTTAGCCATCGCCGCGAGACGTTATCCCGGAATTCAAGCCACTACCGATCCAAAAGCATTGATCACAAATCCGAACATCGACGCCATTGTGATTGCTACGCCTGTGTCGAGCCATTTCCCCCTCGCTCTGGACGCTTTGAAAACCGGAAAACATGTGTTCGTCGAAAAGCCGCTTACTGCAACCTCGGAACAAGCCATGCGGCTGATTGATGAGGCGGAGCGCCGGCGACTGGTGCTCATGGTGGATCACACATTTGTCTACACGGGCGCGGTTCGAAAGATTCGCGAGCAAGTAGAAAGCGGTGCCTTGGGCGAAATCTACTACTACGATTCGGTGCGTGTAAATCTGGGCCTGTTCCAGCACGACGTCAATGTCCTATGGGACCTTGCCGCGCACGATCTGTCGATCATGGATTACGTGCTGCCGTGCCGGCCGTGCGCGGTCTCTGCAACCGGCATCAGCCATGTGCCGAATGAGCCGGAGAACGTCGCATATCTCACCTTATTCTTCGAAAGCTCGATCATCGCCCACATTCACGTGAATTGGCTGGCTCCCGTTAAAATACGACGAACTTTAATCGGCGGCGCGCGGAAAATGATCGTTTACGATGACCTGGAGCCAAGCGAAAAGATCAAAGTCTACGACAAGGGAATCACCATTAGCAACAGTCCCGAACACGTTTACGAAATGTTGATCAGCTACCGTACTGGCGATATGTATGCGCCCCAACTGCAGATGACCGAAGCACTGCAGACCGAAGCGAACCATTTCATCAGTTGCATTGAAGGCAGCGCCTCTCCGCTCACCGGCGGGGACGCTGGGTTGCAGGTGGTTAGTCTTCTGGAAGCCGCAAGCTGCTCGCTGAAGCAGCGTGGCCGGCCGGTGGAAATAGCTTCTTCGGTGGCATTCGTATGATTCCATTGATGGATCTCCGGGCGCAATATCACAGCATCAAGCCGGAGATCGACCGCGCGGTGCTGGATGTGCTCGAGAGTAGCCAATATGTGCTGGGGGAGCAGGTCGCTCGATTCGAAAACGAGTTTGCCGCATACTGCGGGGCTTCGCACGGAATTGCCGTCAACAGCGGAACCAGCGCGCTGCACATCGCGCTACTAGCTGCTGGGATCGGGCCCGGCGACGAAGTCATAACGGTTCCATTTACGTTCGTTGCCACGGTTGCCGCGATCCGCTATACCGGGGCTAAGCCGGTGTTCGTAGACATCGATCCTCGGTCCTACACCATGGACGTCACCCGGCTGGCACGCGCGATTTCACCGGCAACTCGCGCGATCCTTCCCGTACACCTCTACGGCCAGCCCGCGCACATGAACCCAATTCTCGAAATTGCGCGCGAGCACAACCTCTGGGTGATTGAAGATGCTGCGCAGGCTCATGGCGCGGCATATCAGGGACAAAGAGTGGGCGGGTTGGGTGACATGGGCTGCTTCAGCTTTTATCCGGGCAAGAACCTGGGCGCGTATGGCGAAGGCGGCATGGTAGTCACGAAAGATGCCGGCCTTGCCCGAAGCATGCGCATGCTCCGCGATTGGGGATCTGAGAAGAAATACGAGCATCTGCTGCGCGGCTACAACTACCGCATGGAGGCGATCCAGGGCGCGATTTTAGGGGTGAAGCTTCGCTATCTCGATCACTGGACCGGCTTGCGCCGCGAGCACGCCTCAAGGTATTCGGAAGAGCTGCTCCGCATCGGGATTGAGCCTCCCTGCGAGATGCCTTACGGACGCCACGTCTATCACGTTTACGCGATCGAGTCGGTTCACCGGGAGCAGCTTCAGAAGCACCTGACGTCACTCCAAATCCATACCGGGATTCATTATCCGTATCCGGTTCATCTCACGCCGGCGCATCAGGATTTGGGTTACAAGCGAGGCGATTTTCCTGTAGCAGAACACGCGGCATCTCGCGTAGTATCGCTGCCAATGTACCCCGAGATGGATCCGGATGCCCCCGGCAAAGTGGCGGCCGCGCTCCGGCGCTTTCCCGCTTTCCGGTCTGCTAAGATTCCGGCGCGCGAGGTGCCCGAATGGTCCTCACGGTAGTCTTTCCGGCATACAACGAAGAAGCCAGCGTTCAGAAGGTAGTACTCGACCATGTGCGCGTCTTGAACCAGCTCGGCGATGCGATTGATGATTGGGAGATGGTTTGCGTTGATGATGCCAGCAGCGACCGGACTCGCGAGATTCTAGCGGAACTAGCGAAGCAGGTTCCAAAATTGCGCGTCCTTTCGCACACGGAGAACCTGGGGATTTTTAGCTCTTACGCGGACCTCTTCTCTGCCGCGCGTGGAACTCATATCTATCTCACCGCCTCAGACGGCCAATGGCCCGCCGAAAACCTCCTCAAGATGCTCCCGGCAGTAGTGGGCGGAGCGGATCTGGTGGTGGGCGTTCGGCAGAATCGCGGAGAAGTCTACAGCCTGAGCCGCCGCGCGATATCGTTTCTGTTCAACCTGCTGCCACTTCTGCTTTTTGGCGTGAAGACCTCGGACGCCGGAAGCATCAAGCTCGGGTCGCGTGAAATCTTTAACTGTGACCTGATCTCCAACAGCCCCTTTGCGGAAGCCGAACGCATCATTCGAACCCGGCTTCAAGGAAAACGCGTCGAAGAAGTTCCGATCGAGTTTTTACCGCGCCGGGCGGGGAAGGAACGCGGTGCGAGTTGGAGGAATATCCAGCGCTCTTTGATAGATTGCATCTGCTGCGCTGCCGTGTACCGTTTGCGCCCAGTCTCACGCGTCAGTTGATGTTCGAATCTGCTTTTGCGAACAGTACGCTGTCCCGGTCCTGATCGATCACGCGCCAATCCGTACTGAGCCTGAGCAAGGAAACCAACGGCAGGTCAGGCGGGCAAAGCACCATATCGAACGCGTACCGGTTCAACAAACCCCGCCACTCGGGGCGCCCATCGTAGATGCCGAGGTAGTCGTTCCCAATTGCTTCGCCGTAAAAATCGCTACGGCCATCGACAAACACCTTCTGCCGCGGATAGTTCATGTAGATCAGATAGTCGCCCCACTGATCGAGCGTGAACACGCGTTCGTGTGCGAACTGCTCTGCGTGCTTGTGGAGCATCGAAAGAGGGAAGAATTTGCCGGCAAAATCAGACGGCCATCGGTTTGCCGGCGCGAAGAAAAAAATTCCCGCGATAAAGATTCCCGCCCATAGTCCGATTGGCCGAAACCTGCCACTGGTCTGGTTCGCGATGTCGTCCAACACGCCGATGGTAGACTGGCGCGACGCCCCGGCTGCCAGTTCCCGCCACCAGGCCGACAGTTCCAGCGCAATCAACGGCAGCGCAACGATCAAGAACAATGGAACATTTCGAACTGAGCTCAATGACCAGTATGCAAAGAAAATAATCCAAAGCGCTTCGGTGACCATTCTCTTGCGAAGCAATCCGTAGGCCGACATCAATCCCAGAAAGAGCAGCGCCATATAGAACAGCATGGGTTCCGAGGTGAAGGAAGGCGAATGGTACTCACCGATATGCGTTTTGAACCACGGGGTTCGCAGCACCTCAATAATATGAAGGTGCAGCTTGATCCCTTGCGGATTGAGAAACGACGCGCCCAAACACGCGGCTGTGAGACACAAATAGCGCAGAGCCAGCTTGCGCTTCAGCGCCGCTTCGCCCCGGCTCCAATAAGATTCCGCGAAAGCGCTCCCGGCCGCAAGGCCAAGCACGGCCAACAGCACAACGAAGCCGCCGTGCAGATTGGCCCATAGCGCAGTCATCGGGATCAGTAGCCAGATCCAGCTTGTCGGTTCGCGCCGATCCTGTGCGATCAAAGCCATTGCCAGGGTCACGAATAGCAGTGTAAAGACGTGCGGGCGAGCATGGTAATGGATGGACGCTGCGTTTGTGGCGGCGAGTGTAAGGGCGATGGCCAGCAAGCTATTTGCACCTCGTCTCAGCATGTCCCGCAGCAAGAGCGTGTTGTACATCGCTAAGATCGCGCCGGTCAATAGAACCAGAGCCTTCAAACCGGCCGCGCGCACGACCAGGGCATAGATCACGCCGCTGAGCCATTCATGCGCGAACCAGGGCTGCCCGGGTTTCGAAAAGGAAAAAGGATCGGTTGTGGGTATCGAATGCGAATTTAGAATCAGATCGCCAATGCGAATGTGCAAACCAGTATCGCCGTCCTCCAGCAGCCCGAGCCAGCCGCTCTCGGCCGACATGAACATCCAAGCGATTGCGCAGAGAAAAAAGAGATCTGTCAAAGACGGAAAAAGTGCGGCGCGCCAACGGGCGGCCGGAGTGAGCGGAATGGCATCGACAGAAAGTGTGGCCGGAGTGCTCATACGAAGCCTTTCCTTCTATCGACGGCAATTAGCGTGCGCGTTAGCCGCCCCGCGTGCTGTTATCCTGTTTCGCATGAGAGTCGTACCGGCCTTGCTCATCAGTTCGGCACTTCTGGCATACTCCGCTTTAGCCGCGGAACGTTACACAGTGGATTGGCCGCGTACCGACTCCGAAACATTCGAGTACTATACCCACCTGCTTCGCCTCGATACCAGCAATCCGCCAGGAAACGAAACACAAGCCATCGATTATTTGAAGCCCATCCTTGAGCGGGAAGGGATTCCGTTTCAGGTTTTCGCGCTCGATCCGAATCGCGCCAATCTGGTCGCGCGCCTGAAAGGGAACGGCTCGAAAAAACCAATCATCCTCATGGGTCACACCGATGTGGTCGGCGTCCAGCGGGACAAGTGGCCGCTTGATCCGTTCGCGGCCATTCGGAAGGACGGGTTCATCTGGGGGCGCGGCTCTTCGGACGACAAGCCCCACGTGGTCTCGAGCTTGATGGTCATGCTTCTGTTGCACCGGCTGCATGTGCCGCTGGATCGCGACGTAATTTTCGTCGCAGAGGCGGGCGAGGAAGGGACCACGGGTCCAGGGATCGACTTTCTGGTAAATCAGCACTGGAACGACATGGCCGCCGAGTTCGCTCTGGCCGAAGGCGGCGAGACTATTTCGCGTGAAGGCAAGGTCCGCGTAGTTGAAATCACGACCACGGAGAAGGCTCCGCGCACTACTCTGCTGGTTGCCCACGGAACAGCGGGCCACGGATCCGTGCCGCGGCCGGACAATCCAGTGCTGCATCTGACTGCCGCCGTGGCGAAATTCCAGACATGGCAGCCGCCCATGCGCCTGAACGACACCACTCGAACGTACTTCGAACGTCTCGCCACTATTAGTACGCCGGAGGAGGCCTACCGCTACAATCACGTCGCTGATCCGGACAAGACAGAAGAAATTCAGCGCTATTTTCTAGAGCACGAGCGGGAGAAGTATTCGATATTAAGGACCTCTATCGTTCCCACCATCGTCCAGGCCGGATTCCGCTCGAATGTGATTCCGTCTGAGGCGCAGGCCACGCTCGATATCCGCTCCTTGCCGGATGAGGATATGAGCAAGCTGTACGATGAGATCCGCCGAGTGATCAACGATCCCGCCATCGAGGTGAAATCGGCGGGACGCGATCATCGCGTCCCCAGCCCTCCATCACGCTTGGACAGTGACATGTTTAAGGCTCTGGAGCGTACGCAACAAAAGATGTTTCCTGGTGCGATCACCGTCCCGGCCATGCTTACGGGCGCGACCGATATGGCGCAACTCCGGGCCAAAGGAGTGCAGGCATACGGATTCGGGCCGATCGTGGATGAGAAAGAAGTCGAACTGCACGGCGCACATTCCGATCAGGAACGCATGCTTGAAAGCTCCATTTACAGCATGGTCCAGTTTCTCTGGTACACGGTGCTGGATGTTGCCGCGCACAATCAATGATGAAGTTTTTATCTTAGATTGGGTTCCGGAAGGGTTGCCATGCCGTAGGCCGGTTGGCGCGAACTACAATGAAAACGGATGGAAAAACCGAATAGTTTTGGCGCCTCGTCCACGCTCAATGTGGGTGGGGAACAATACAAGATCTACTCGCTCGAGTCGCTGGAACGCGCCCATATCGCTAACATCTCGCGCATTCCGTATTCGATCAAGATCCTGCTCGAAAACCTGCTGCGATTCGAGGACGGCCGAAGCGTCAAGCACACTGATATCGAGTACGTGGCTAAGTGGACGGTCGGGGGCGCCCCCCGCGAAATCAACTTCCGTCCTGCCCGCATTTTGCTCCAGGATTTCACGGGTGTTCCTTGCGTGGTGGATCTCGCAGCGATGCGCGATGCGCTGCAGTTGATGGGCGCTAATCCCAAGCTGGCGAACCCCCTGATACCGGCGGATCTGGTAATCGACCATTCCGTCCAAGTGGACCAATACGGCTCCAAAGACGCGTTTGGCGCAAATGCGCTTCTCGAATTCCAGCGCAATCAAGAACGCTATGCGTTCCTGCGCTGGGGACAGAAGGCGTTCCAGAATTTTCGCGTGGTCCCCCCGGATACCGGCATCGTGCATCAGGTGAATCTCGAGTATCTCGGGCGCGTGGTGTTCGAGCAGAGCATGGAGGGCAAGCGCATGGCTTACCCCGATACGCTGGTCGGCACCGATTCGCACACCACCATGATCAACGGTCTCGGCGTGGTTGGATGGGGTGTCGGCGGCATTGAGGCCGAAGCCTGTATGCTCGGGCAGCCTATCTCGATGTTGTTGCCGGAGGTGATCGGGTTCAAGTTAAAGGGCCGGCTGCCGGAGGGCGCCACCGCCACGGATCTGGTATTGACGGTCACCCAGATGCTGCGCAAGAAGGGCGTAGTCGGAAAATTCGTCGAGTTCTACGGGCCTGGGGTTGCGGCGCTCAGCCTGGCGGATCGCGCCACTATCGGCAATATGGCGCCCGAATATGGCGCGACGATCGGTGTTTTCCCCATCGATAACCAAAGCCTGGAATATCTGCGCCTCTCCAATCGGCCACCGAACTTGATTTCGTTGATCGAGGCTTACACCAAGCAGCAGGGTCTGTTCCTGACCGAGAACTCGCCTGAACCCGACTACACCGACACGCTCGAGTTGGATCTGTCCAAGGTGGTTCCATCTCTGGCAGGACCGAAACGGCCGCAAGACCGGATCGACCTCCCCGACGTGAAGAAGAATTTTCTTACTACGCTAGGCGAGAACCAGCGCAGCGCGGCCGTGCTCATGAATGGAACCGCGGCCGAGATTCATGATGGCTCGGTTGTAATCGCCGCGATTACGAGCTGCACCAACACCTCGAATCCTTCGGTAATGCTGGCCGCCGGCCTGCTGGCGAAGAACGCGGTCGAAAAAGGACTGAAGGCGCAGCCCTGGGTGAAAACCAGCCTCGCGCCGGGCTCCAAGGTGGTCTTCGATTACTTGAACGATGCGGGCGTGATGCCGTATCTTGAAGCCCTGAATTTCCACCTCGTCGGATACGGCTGCACGACCTGCATCGGCAATAGCGGGCCGCTGCCGGAGGCGGTTGCCGAGGTCGTGCAAAAGGAGAAGCTTGTGGTTGCCGCGGTTTTGAGTGGCAACCGGAACTTTGAGGGCCGTATCAACCCGCTGGTCCGCGCGAATTATCTGGCATCGCCGCCTCTGGTTGTCGCTTATGCGCTCGCCGGCAAGGTCGATATTGATTTCCAGAAAGAGCCGCTCGGCACGGACAACTCTGGAAAAAAAGTCTACTTAAAG
>DATGIH010000188.1:0-12318 GCA_035295865.1 Bryobacteraceae bacterium | reverse complement strand
TCCCGGCGCCCGGTTGCGATTCAATCTCAAACTCGTCCGACAATCGTTTCGACCCACCGAGACCCAGGCCCATTCCGTGGCCGGATGTATAGCCGTCGGTGAGAGCCTGTTCGATGTTCGCGATCCCCGGTCCTTGGTCTTCGAAGATCAGCCGCAAGCCGGACCGCCTGTCGTTTTCCAAAATCTCCAACCGCGCTGTGCCCCCGCCGCCGTGGTCCAGCGTATTGCGCGCCAATTCGCTCGACGCGGTAACCACCTTGGTCTGATCCACCAACCCGAAACCCAAGGCAACGGCCTTCTTGCGAACCGCTTGGCGAACGGCAACTACGTCCTCGGAGGTCCGGATTTCGAGACACTCAGAATTCAGAACTCGAATCACTGTAGTACCTCGCTTCTCCGAGCGAACTGCGTAAGACGGCCATCCCTTTTTCCACGTTCAGCGCTGTGCGGATCCCCTTCAGGGACATGCCCAGTTCCACCAAAGTGATGGCTACCGCCGGCTGCATCCCTACCACGACCGTCTCGGCATCCAAAAGACGCGACATCGACGCAATGATGCCCAGCATTCTTCCGATAAAAGAATCGACAATTTCGAGCGCCGAGATGTCGATCAAAATGCCCTTCGATTTGTATCGGACAATCTGCTCGGTCAGGTCGTTCTGCAGCGTGATGGCCAGCTTGTCGTGCATGTCGACCTGAATCGTGATGAGCAGGTACTCGCCCATCTTGAGGATAGGAATTCGATCCACGTGCTTACGCCTCGGCTGCCGTCTTGTTCTTTTGTTCTTTCGACTCGCGAACCACGGCAAAGCCCATTTTCTTCATGGCGATGGCGAACGCATCCGCTAGAGTCGCTTTGGTGATCACGCCGGCCAAATCCACGCCCAGGTGAATAATGGTTTGCGCGATCTGCGGACGAATACCGCTGATCAGACATTCGGCGCCCATCAAACGCGCGGCGGCAACGGTTTTGAGCAGATGCTGAGCCACCAGCGTATCCACCACCGGCACACCCGTGATATCGATGATCGCGAAATCGGAGCGCGTTTTGACGATCGCGTCGAGCAAATTCTGCATCACTACTTGCGTGCGCGAGCTATCCAAAGTTCCGATGAGCGGCAACGCCAGAACGCCTTCCCAGAGTTGAACCACCGGGGTGGATAGTTCCAGCAGTTCGGCTTGTTGGCGCGCAATGGTGTCCTCGCGCGTCTTTTGAAATGCTTCGGACGTGTATAAGCCCAGCGAATCGAGCAACTCCGTGGCGCGCCACGTCTCGTTCGCCAGCGCCTCGGCATCCGCGCCGATCTCTTTGCGCAAGGCTTCAAACAATGGCTGCTTCAACGAAAAAATGAACGATGCGGTTTCGGTTGGTGTGAAACCACCTTTGGCCCGAGCGGTGGAGAAACTTGTCAGGAACTCGCGAACCGGCATCCACGCCGGACCGGCGGTGCTTTCCGTTCCGCCACTCTGGATCGCGTTGCGCAGTGTCAACAGGAATTCGCGCGATTGGCGGACAGCTTCATGTTGCTCGGCGGGCGACATTCGCCGCGTTCCCGCTGCTTGCCGATCGAGCCAGGATTGTGCGATTTCCTGTTCTCTCTTTTCAAATATCTGCGCAAGTTTACTGTGCGTCGCTTCCACTATTCCTCCAGCTACACTCGGTAGGCGTGTTCATTGTAACAACCCAAAGCCACTCGCGGTGCTAGTGGTTGTCCTAGTCGTAGGGGGTATCAGTAGGGGTTATCGGGACGCGCGGGTTTCCCGGTCTGGCGGAGCGCCCAGGAAACTGCAGAGGGTTTCGATTTCGGTCAGCAGCGGCTCTTGCACGGGCGGGGGCAGCGAGCTTCGAACCCATCCGAAGTATCGCCGAAGTTCTCCGGCCGCAGCTCGCGCTTCATCGCGCGAGGTGAATGCCTGGCGGCAAACCTGCGCGACGGAGTGTTGAAGGAACTGCACCCGGATTCTTTCAGCAGCGTCTTCCACACCACACCCTTGGCATGCCGAGTGCCACGTTCCAGTACCCTCCAGGTTATTGTTTCGACAGGAGTATTTCCCAACGCGGCCGTGATATAACCAAGCAGATTTGCCCGGATCGGGATCGTTTGGGTAATTCTTACGATTGCTTCGACGCCACGCTTAGGTGTCCGCTACAATTCCTGGCGGTAACTGGGCCATCGGTCGAGCACAGTGTCTGACTATGCGGGCTCGCGCCAGCCGGTTCCGTTGGTGAATTCCAGACCAATCAAAAACTTTCCTTTGCTCGGATTACAGTAACGAACCACACCGCGTCCGGAGACGCCCATTTTCGGTGCACTGCACGAGACTGCGGTTTGGATTGGAATTCGTTCGGGGAGTTGCATTTGCAGCCCGCTCATGGACACATTGAGCAGTTGCGCCATCAGCATTTTTTCCCGTCCGGCGCTATCTTCCCATAAGATCTGCATGGATCCCTGGGCGCCGTGCCGCGTCTTACGCCGGGAATTGGATTTCCGTGAGGTAGCGTGCAGAACCTGATGGGCCCACAGCGTGGATTCCGAATAAGCATCGCCGATGCTCGAAGGCGCGATGTTTAACTTGCGCGCCAATTCGGACACGGCTTTCCAATCGCCTGCCTCATACCGGCATACCAGGGTATAAATGTCGCGGAGTGGGCCGCCTTTTCCTTCCGTCCCGAGCAAAGCTCCACTGATGGCGGTATGCACGCCGGCCTGCTGCAATGCCTGCTCCAGTGGAACGTCAATCAATGCGTCGAGCAGCGAAAACAAACCGACCAGAAAACCGCGGCTGTGTTCGCTGACCTGCGCAAGCTGCGAGAGCCTTTCGCAAAAGCGAGCGCGGACGAGCGAGTGTGTCACCAATTCGCCCGGCTTGTCTTTGGCCAAAACCGGCAGCGCCGCGAGAGCCGACCAATGGCGGATGGCATCGTCTCCCAGGATGGCAAGCGAGTGAGCGATCGATTGAATTTCGCCTTGTCGAGCAAACAGCGCCGAGTTGACGAAGCGGAGCAGTTTATAGCTGAGCGAAACGTCTTCGGATATGATTTTGCGAAGCTGCTCGTAATTCAAATCGCTCGATTGCATTTCGCGCAGCAGCCGGACGCAGTTGATCTTCGCCGCTGGAATCTGATGCCCGCGCATCACTGCGGGCCGCGCGAAGAAATAGCCCTGGAAATAATCGTATCCGGCTCTCTTGGCCCACTCGAACTCGTCGTGGGTTTCCACTTTTTCGGCAAGCATCGCGATCCCGCGGGGGCGATAGGTTTTCAAAATCCGCTCTTGCTCGGCGCGATTGGTGGTGCGCATGTCCACCTTGATGATCTTGACAACGCGAGTGAGAGGCTCAAAGCGCGCATCGCCTACATAATCGTCCAGGGCGAAGGTGTAACCTTGCTCACTCAAATCGGCGCATACCGCCAATAATTCTTCGGTTGGTTCCACAGTCTCCAGTATTTCGAGCACCATGGTTTCTTTAGGAAGAACGCCGGTCAGCCCGCCCATCAGCAAATCGTAATCGAAATTGACAAAAACTCTCTTGCCGCAGGCCAAGTTCTCTAAACCAATCGAAAACAGGCTGTTGGCGATTACTTGGGTAGTGGCTGAGGTGGAATCGCTTGCGTTGCACTCGTTGTGGAGTTCGTCGGACCGGAAAAGTAGTTCGTATGCATACAGTTCCCGAGACCGATCAAAGATCGGCTGCCGAGCGACAAACACATCCATAACTCCTTCATCGGCACAGACAGTACCGACATTTAGGTGGGACACCCGTAAGAAAATGTCCCTTGCCCTTCTAAGCTTCGTAGTAGTCAGCTCGGCTCTAGGCCTGATGGCTTGTGAGGGAGATCGCTTAAAGGACAGCAAGGGAAGCAGGAGAGAGCTATCTGGGACAGTGACCGACTCCGTTCAGCTAGCGAGGGGCACGGCGGCATTCCTCGCGTTGGAACGAAATCGGCTACTGTCCCAAAGAGCAGCGCTTGACCGAAGTAAGGAGGCTTGGCAGGGGGCGACCCGTCCCATTCGGAGTAAGACGGACCGTTAAACGGGAAAAACTTCCATGGCAGGAATTACGATCGTGTAGATTGTTCATGGTGGGGAATCGTGGATGGCCTCCTTTCTACGGTCAAACGCTTGAATTCACTAGACCGCTATTCATCCGATTACGTTGAACGCAAGAGAAAGGGCAATCGCGAGGCCGTTTACGCAGGGTACCGGCAGAGATCTTCCACGGACAAATTTCCACCGCAAAGAACCAGCACCACTTGGGAAGAGGGGTTGAAATGCGCGCGCAAGCGCTCCGCTGCCGCCCAGGTGCAGGATGCGGCGGGCTCGGTCAGAACTTTGGCTCGTTCCAAGATAAGCCTAAGCGCGCTAATCGCTTCCGAATCGGGGACTAACGTAACACTTTCGAGATATTTCTTGGCGAGCAGCAACGTTCGCTCGGTGACGGAAGGTGCGCCGAGCGTGCGTGCTACCGATGTAATTGACTCAAGTTGCACGGGATGGCCTGCCGCCAGAGCTTGGGACATGGCGTCGGCGCCCTCGGTCTCCACTCCCCAGATGCGAGCGGCAGGCTTTAGGCTCTTCACCGCAGTTGCGACACCTGCGATAAATCCGCCGCCTCCGATACTGACGATAACGTCGGTAACCTCGGGCAAATCTTCCACGATTTCAAGCCCGACGGTTCCCTGGCCCGCCATGACGAACGGATCGTCAAACGGATGCACGGAGGTCCAGCCGTCCTTTTCGTATTTGGCAATCTCGTCGAACGCCTCTTGGACTCTCGGAACCAGTACCACTTCCGCGCCGTATCCGCGAGTGGCTTCGATGTAGTTGCGCGGCGTTTTTTCCGGCATCACGATGACCGACTTGAGTCCGAGCTGGCTGGCCACATAAGCCACCGCCTGCGCGTGATTGCCGCCGCTTACCGCAACCAATCCGCGGCCGCGCTGGTCGTCGGAAAGGCTAAGCGCTTTGTTAAAGGCGCCGCGCACTTTGAATGAACCCGTCTTCTGGAACAATTCGAGTTTCAGCGAGACCGGCGCGCCTAATCGGTGGCTGAGCGTTTCGCTCGAAACGAGTGGCGTTCTTTTCACGCGCCCGGCAATTCGCTGGCGCGCGCTCAGAATATCCGCTAGCTCGAGCATTACGGACGCTTCGACAGATCGCGAATCAGAATATCTTTGAAACGGAAGTTGCCGTGACCGCCGGAATGAAGCTGCAGCGCGATGCCGCCGTCCGATCCAAACGGTTTCGGATCGGTGTAATCCACCATCAGAATACCGTTCAGCCGCGCGACGTAGCGGTTGCCTTCCACTTTGAGCAGATACTCGTTCCAATCCTCCGGCCGCACCACCGCTTCGTTCTCCGGCGCCGGCCATACGATCCATTGGCGGCCGACGTCATAAACGCCCGCCGTGTGGTGCCCGAGATTGCAATCGATTTCGAACTGCGGGCCTTGAATCACGTCGGCAGTGCCCGGCTTGAACTCGACATGGAAGAATACACCGCTGTTGCCATCGCCTTCGCACTTGAATCGCAGCGCCAGGTGGAAATCCTTGTAGTTCTTTTCCGTCTTCAAGTAGCCGTACTCTTTGGTCGCGGCCATGCCGTGGATCGTTCCGTCTTCCACCACCCACTTTTCGTTGCCGATGTTCACCCAACCGGTCAGATCCTTGCCGTTGAACAAAGAAACCCAATCTTCTCCTGGGAGCTTCGGCTTAGTGGTTTGTGCCGCGAGCGCCGCGGCGGTTAGGAACAGTCCGAACCAGAAATTACGCATCCCTTTATTCTGCCCCTAACTCGACCCGGATTTGGGAAGCGATGCGGCTCGCGAAATTTTCCACGCGTTCGAGGTCCGGCCCTTCCACCATCACGCGAGCCAGCGGTTCGGTTCCCGAAAAGCGCACCAGCACGCGTCCGGCGTCGCCGAAGGAAGCTTCTGCCGCACGGATTTCCGCCTGCACGCCCGGTAACTCTTCCAGCGGCTTGCGCTCTTTCACTCGCACGTTCACCAGTCGCTGGGGATAGACTTTCAACTCTTCGGTCAGTTCATCCAGGCCGGCCTTGGACTGCCGCATCGCTTGAAAGACCCGCAGAGCGGTCAACATTCCGTCGCCCGTTGTCGCGTATTCATGAAAAATCACATGCCCGGATTGCTCGCCGCCGAGCGCGGCGTTCCGGCGGAGCATTTCCTCCAGAACATATTTATCGCCCACCGGAGTTCGGATCATCTGGATGCCGTGCGATTGAAGAGCGCGCTCCAGGCCCAGATTCGACATCACCGTAGCGACTACCACCGGATGCCCGTTCCTGCCAGCCAATTCGCCGCGCGCCTTCATGTGGCGCGCGGTAAGCAGCAACACCGCGTCACCATCGATCCGCTTGCCAGATTTCGCGACGAACAGCGCGCGGTCCGCATCGCCATCGAACCCGACTCCCACGTCGGCGCCCTGCTTCAGCACCTCGGCGCGCAGCCCTTCCAGATGCAGCGATCCGCAATTCAAATTGATGTTGTGACCGTCCGGCGAGCAGCCGATCTTGTGCACCCGCGCGCCAAGCCGTTCGAATAACTCCGGCGCCAGGAAAGAAGCCGATCCGTTGGCGCAATCCGCCACCACCGACAGATCAGCCAGCCCATCGGGAACCGTCGCCGCCAGATGATCGATGTAGGTACGATCCAGCTCTTCATCCACGGTGAGCTTCGCTGCAGTGCCTGCTTTGCTCGATCCCAGGCGCGCGAAGATATCCTTCTCGAGTTTTTCTTCCTGTTCGTCCGGCAGCTTGTAGCCGTTATGTCCGATCAACTTGATCCCGTTATCCCGATACGGATTGTGCGAGGCCGAAATCATGACTCCAGCGGCGAATGGTCCGTTTTTCGCTAAAAAAGCCACGCCGGGAGTTGTCGTGACGCCGGCAAAATCCGATGTGACGCCATGCTCGGCCAATCCGCCGGCAACTTCCGCCGCGAGCCACGGTCCGGATTCGCGGGTGTCCATACCGATGACGACCTGCCGCTCTTCGCGCGATTGGGTGACCCATTTGCCAAGCGCCGCTCCGACCGCGTTGGCCGTCTTGTGATCCAGCGGATATGTTCCTGCGACACCGCGAATTCCATCGGTGCCGAATAACTCACGCGCCATTATTTGTTTTCCTTTTGCGGGATTTTTTCCAAGACTACTTTGAAGCTGACGGCTCCCGGGACTTCCAAGCGGACTTGCGAATCGCCGAGGTTGATGTGGGTTTGGAATTCCGCTTCGCTCACCACGCCGCTCAGATCAACCGGATCGAGCAATACGCGTGAAATGGTTTTCACATGGCCTTCGGGACCTCGGATCAACGTTTTGTTCGGTTCCACCGTATAAGAGCGAACGCGATACCCGTCCGGCGGCCCTTTCGAAAAGGGCGCGGGCACAATCTCCACCGATTTTGTGAGCAGCTTGTCGAAGCGCAATGTGACCTGCGACGGCAATGCGCGATAGAAGATGACGTCGGAAGGAAGATGGATGGCTGCCGGGCGAATATTGAAGGTGCGCTCACCCTGGGCGGCGCCTGCGAGGTCCAGAACGACTGCCAGGTTCGCCAGACTGTCGCGCGACAGACGGCCGGACGGTCCGCGAATCTCCAGGCGCACACGATCGGGTATGTTCGAAACGATATCCAGATCGTCGGGCATGTTTTTGAATTCGATCGGGACGGCGACGGATGTAGCGAGCTCCGGCTCGCGCGCGATCGCGATCCAGAGAGTCACGGCAATCGCAAGCGAAAGCAGTTTCCATCCGAAATTTGCCGTGATCCACTTCATGGCCGGTCGAAGCTCTGCTCGCGCGCCGCCGTGGAACGGGGAATCATCCCGCTGGTGGCAAGCAGATCTTTCCGCTCCAGGCGTCCGGTCAGCAACTGCTCGACGCGCTCCGGATCCACGTCCAACTCGATTTCACCGTAGGCCGCGATCGAGATTCTTCCGGTCTCCTCCGATACGATCACTGAAAAACAATCGGATTCTTCGGTGATGCCCAAAGCCGCGCGATGCCGGGTGCCCAGTTCAGTCATGCGCAAGGGGCTCGTGGTGAGCGGCAAGAAGCAGGCCGCGGACGCAATGCGATCGCCTTGAATGATGACCGCGCCGTCGTGCAGTGCGCCGCCTGGATAAAAAATCGCGCACAACAGATCCCGCGAGATGGCAGCATCCAGATGCACGCCGCTTTCAACAAAAGTGCGCAATCCGATTTTCCGCTCCACCACGATCAGAGCGCCCGTTCTTTTTTGCGAAAGGTGCGTGACCGCGAGCAAAATCTCTTGCGTGGCTTCGCGCCGTTCCAGATGACTGAATCCGAGCACGGGCCTGCGCCCCAACCGCGCCAGCATGCGCCGCAATTCGGATTGGAACATCACAATGAGCGCAATCGCGGTAAAGGGCGCGAGCGTGGCTAAAATGGTCCGCAAAACTTCCAGCTTCGCCCATACCGCGACCGCGTAAATCGCAGCCAGGATGCAGAGACCCACCATCACGTGGGCGGCCCGGCGTCCGCGGATAATCAAAAGAAGTTGATAAACAAGAAACGCGACCACCAAGATGTCAAGCGCATCCGTTGGTGTGAATTTGGGTAATCCCGCGGGCGGAAATGGGAACCAATGCACCATGCAGGGGTCGCTCTATTGATTATCGCCTGATGCCGCGCGTTACGGCGACCGCAAGCACCGCCGCCGCCACCAAACCAGCGCTGAGCACCACGGCATTCCGGAATCCCAACCAGCCCATGACCGCCCCCGCGGGAAAATCCCCCAGCGGACGAACGCACATCATCAGCAGAGTATTCAAACTCATAGCGCGGCCACGCATTTCGGGAGGAACGCGCGCCTGCAGCAGCGTCATGGTGGTTGCGCCCGCGGCATTCTGTAGCACGCCCAGAAAAAAGAGCGCGGGCACCGCGATCCAGAGGCTTGCACTCCATCCGAATGCCGCCAGCGCCAACGTCCATAAGAACATTGCGCCGAGCGCCAGCCGATCTTTGTGTTGCGGATCGCCGAGCGAAGCAACCGATAATGCTCCCGTCACGGTGCCGGCGCCGATGGCGGAAAACAGCAGACCCAGTTCCGTCGGCCCACCATGGACAACCTGCCGGGTAAAAAGCGGAACCATCAGAATCACCGATGGTCCAAGAAACATGAGCGCCGAGTAGGCCGAGATCACCGATGGCAGCACGGCATCGCGGCGGATGAAGTGCAGAGCCTCCGCAACGGCGCGCAGCAAACCGCCCTGCGGACGTGGAATCGCCGCCACCTCTTTCGGATTCAAAAAGTACAAGGCGCCGAGCACAGCGAAAAAGCTCGCCGCGTTCAAGAAGAAATTCGCCGAATATCCGAAGCGGCTCAGCGTCAGGCCCGCCAGCGCCGGCCCTAGCAGCGACGCCCCATTGAAGACAGCGGATTGCAGCGAAATCGCGTTCAGCATCACGTCTTTGGGAACGAGGGATGCAACTAAGGCGTTGCGTGCCGGCTGATCGAAGCTGAGTGCCGAGGCCGAAGCGAAAACTATGGGCGGGATCATCCAGAATCGAATGGCGCCCGTTGCAGTGAGCACGCCAAGCACGATGGTGAGGAGCATCATGAGGGTTTGCGTTACCGCCAGCAGACGCCGCTTGTCGAAGTGATCCGCCAAGCTGCCGCCCAGCGGTGCAAAGAGCAGGAACGCTACAGCCTGCACCAGCGAGATCGCGCCTAAGTAAACCGCCGAGCCGTGCGTCAGATCCAAAACCAGCAGGCTCTGGGCGACGATGGCCATCCAGGTCCCGACCGCCGAAATCGCGAGGCCTCCCCAAAGCAGCCGGAAGTTGCGGTAGCGCAGCGCGCGAAAGGCGGGAATACCGGTACTGCCCCCCTCTGAAGAGCCACTTGCAGGCATGCCAGTTCATTGTTAGTATAAGCATAGGGAAGCAACTGGCTGACCCATAAAGGATGCATCCATGACATGGGAAACTCCCCAAGTTGAAGAGATCTGCTTGAGCTGCGAGATCAACTCCTACAGCAACGGCGATTTCTAGATTCAAACTTCGCACGCCGGTAACGAAGCTTATTATCGGCGTGCGATTCTAGTTCCTTCCTGCAGTTCGCTCCCTTCCTCCCATGCTCGTGAAAGTTCTCGGCAGCGCCGCAGGCGGCGGATTTCCGCAATGGAACTGCGCCTGTCCGAACTGCCGCGGCATCCGCAGCGGCAAATTTTCCGGTAAGGCTCGAACACAAGCGCAACTTGCCTGGACGGTCGCGCCGGGCGAATGGACCTTGCTCAACGCTTCACCGGATTTACGCGTTCAGATCGACGCGACGCCGGAACTGTGGCCTGCTTCCGTTGACGGCGCAAGACATTCGCCGATCCGCGATGTCATTCTCACGGGCGCCGAAGTGGACCAAGCGCTCGGGCTTTTGCTGCTCCGCGAGTTTCATCGCTTCCGTGTCCACGCCACGGTGTCGGTGCGAAAAATTCTGACCGGGGACAATTCGATCTTCGGTGTGCTCGCGCGTTTCGCTGGACAAGTGGAATGGCACGATATTCCGCTCCACCGCCCCTTCGCCGCCGGAGGTGCAAAACTGGAAGTGTTGCTACCGCCCAACACAGGCTTCCCCGGATTCGTAAGCGCTCAGCGCGCCGCCGAACTCAATTCCGCCGAAGCCGCGATCGGATTGGTGATATCGCCTGGATCCGGCGGGGGCACTTTGGCCTTCCTTCCTGGCGCCGGTTTTGTCTCCGACGCGATGCTGGATCGCTTAAACGCCTGCGACATCCTGCTTTTCGATGGAACGTTTTGGAGCGACGATGAACCGTCGCGCATCCCGGGCATCACGCGAACCGCGCGGCAGATGGGGCACCTGCCAATTTGGGGCGCCGGCGGGAGCTTGGATCGATTCGCAAGCCTCACACGTCCACGCAAGATTTTCATCCACATTAACAATACGAACCCGATCCTGGACGAAACCAGTCCCGAGCGCCGTGCGACGTCCGACGCCGGCTGGGAAGTGGCGTGGGACGGAATGGAGATCACACTTTGACTGCTGTGAACGAACAAGAATTGTTGTCGCCCGCCGAATTGGAACAACGTCTGCGCGCCGTCGGCGCCGAGCGCTATCACCACAAGCATCCGTTCCATCTGATGATGCACGAAGGCAAGCTCACGCGCGGCCAAATGCAAGCCTGGGCGCTCAACCGGTATTACTACCAGAACATCATTCCGATCAAGGATTCCATCATACTGTCGCGTAGCGACGATCCGGCATTTCGACGGGCTTGGAGAAAACGGATTGTGGATCACGACGGTGACGGCACAAAACCGGGCGGCATCGAGAAATGGATTCAACTGGCGCAGGCCACGGGTCTCGATCGAGCCGCCGTGATCGCCGAGCGCGGAATTCTGCCTGCGGTCCGCTTCGCTGTCAACGCGTATCTCGATCTCGTCTCAAAACGCAGCTTCCTGGAAGCTGTCGCATCATCGCTTACTGAAATGTTCTCGCGCGATCTCATCTCGCTACGGGTGGATCGTTTGCACCAGCATTATCCCTGGCTTTCCGGCGGACTCGCCTACTTCGACGCGCGCCTGACGCAAGCTCCCGAGGACGCGGCTTTCGCGCTTGCTTATGTTACGGAGCACGCTCGAACGCGCGCGGAGCAGGAACTCGCTATCGGTGCTTTGCGTTCCAAGTGCGACATTCTGTGGGCGCAGTTGGATGCAGTGCACTTCGCCTACGTAACTCCCGGCTGGCCGCCGCCGGGCGCATTTCGTCCCGCCGAGGACCATCCGGCATGACCGCGGTGACGCTCGAAAGCGTACTGCGACTGGCTCCCGGATGCCGGCTCAACGAGCACGGTTCTGCGCAAGATTTGTTACTGATCCCGGAAGGCGCGATGCGCATGCAGGGGCCAGCGCGCAAAATCATCGAGCTGTTGGATGGCAAGCGGACGATCCGCGAAATTGTCGACGAGTTGCAGCATCGCTACGGAACCGAAGATGCCGCGCGCATCGAAACAGAAACGTTGGCGCTCCTCACTCGGTTGCGCGAAAGAGGCGTCCTCGAAGCGGTATGAAGTACGAACCCAAGGCGCTGATCGCCGAAGTCACGCATCGCTGTCCGTTGCATTGCGTGTACTGTTCGAATCCGCTCGAGATGCAGCGGCGGTCTGAGGAACTTTCGACTGAAGAATGGGCGTCTATCTTTCGGCAAGCCAGTGAAATGGGTGTTTTGCAGTTGCATCTCACGGGCGGCGAACCGCTGTCGCGTGCCGATGTGGTGGATCTGGTGAAAACCGGACGCTCGGCGAAGCTTTATATCAACC
>DATGIH010000187.1:0-2115 GCA_035295865.1 Bryobacteraceae bacterium | reverse complement strand
AACCGTGGTTGAAGCGAACCTCACGATGCGAGAGCGATTAATCGCGGCCATAGCCGATCCGAACATCGGGTTCATCCTGCTGGTTCTGGGAGCGCTCGGCATCTATGTGGAGTTTTCCAATCCGGGATTGATCTTCCCGGGCGTGGCCGGTGCGATTCTGGTTTTGCTGGGGATGTCGGCGCTGTCGATCCTTCCCATCAGTTGGGTGGGCGTAGCTTTGCTCGCCTTGTCTGTAGCGCTTTTTATTCTGGAAGCCAAGTTCACTTCGCACGGGGTTCTCGGGTTCGGCGGGACGCTCGCGATGATTCTCGGCGCTGTTTTGTTAATCAACGGACCACCGGAGTTGCGGATCCGCTATTCCACCGCCATTAGCATTGCCATTCCGTTCGCGCTCATCACGATGTTCCTGGTGTCGATCGTGATTCGTGCGCGCCGGGGGAAAGTGCTGACCGGCATCACCGGAATGATTGGCGAAATCGGAATCGCGAGTACGCAGCTGGCGCCCGAAGGCCAAGTGTTGGTGCGCGGCGAATACTGGAGCGCCGTGGCGGATGCCGCTATCAGCGCCGGAACGCGTGTCCGGGTGAAGGCAGTGGATGCCCTCAAACTTCACGTCGAGCCGGTTTAACAGCCCGTGGCGAAACTAGGTCGATTCGGAAATGTGGTGGCAGACTCGAATTTCCGCAGCGGCCAAGTACTGAAAACCCGAGAAATGGCCCGATGCGGAATTTCGTGTGTGTCACCATTTTTCCAGTTAAACAAGTCCCGGGAATAAATCAGAACCCGAATGAGTCTGGAACCCGTGTATGGCACGCAAAGCCGTGAGCAGTTCGAGTCCCATGTGGTGGCTCACATGGGGGCCGCATACAATCTCGCGCGCTGGCTCACGCGGAACGATCATGATGCAGAAGATGTGGTCCAGGAGGCGTATTTACGGGCGTTCCGCTTCTGGGAGTCGTTTCGCGGCGCGGATCCGCGGGCGTGGCTGCTCACCATCGTCCGCAACACCTGTTTTACCTGGCTGCATCAGAATCGGAAACCCTCGGCCGAACTGGATGAAAATATGCCCGAGTTAAATAGCGCCAACACCAATCCGGAGGTTCTGTTGCTTGCAAACGTCGATGCCGCGCTGCTCCGGCGTGCCGTAGAAGAGTTGCCCATCGAGTTTCGCGAGGCCATTGTGTTGCGGGAGTTGGAGGGTTTTTCCTACAAGGAAATCAGTTCCATCACTTCCGTTCCGATCGGGACAGTCATGTCCCGGCTGGCGCGCGCTCGAACCCGTTTGCTGAAGGTTCTGCAAGGAGGTGCGGCATGAACTGCGATCAGGCTCGGGATCTCTTGAGCGCGTACGGAGACGGCGAGTTGGATTTGGTGCGCAGTTTGGAGATCGACAGGCATTTGGAAACGTGTCTCGCGTGCGCGCTGATCGTAGAAAATCAGAAGGTGCTCGGAACGGCCCTCCGCTCGGACGCCTTATATTACCGGCCGCCGCAGCAGTTGAAAGACCGCATTAAGACAGCGTCAGCCCCGAGAATACGCCCTCGCGGGATAAGCTGGCCGTTGCTGGCGGTAGCGGCGAGCCTGCTGCTGGCGGGAATCTTTGTGGATCGATTGGTGCGCTTCGGCTCTCGTCCGGCTGGGGATAACTTGGTAGCGCAAGAAGTGCTGGATAGCCACTTGCGCTCGTTGATGCCCGGACACCTGGCGGACGTCCCGTCTTCGGATCGGCATACCGTGAAACCATGGTTCGCCGGAAAGCTGGATTTTTCGCCACCCGTCGCGGATTTTTCGCAGCAAGGATTTCCCTTGACCGGCGGGCGCCTGGACTCCATCCATGGCCGAACGGTCGCTGTGCTGATTTACCAACGCCACCAACATGTGATCAATGCGTATGTTTGGCCCGTGGCCGGGTCGCCGGACTCGTCCGTGGCTGCGACTTCGCTGCAAGGCTACAACATCGTGCATTGGACCAAAGGCGGGCTCGAATGGTGGATGTCGTCGGATTTGAATGCTCAGGAGTTGGAGACTCTCGCTCGATTCATCCAGTAGGCCCACGCGACGATCAAGCTGAAGAAGATCAATCCGCCGGCGCCGGCGCGCACGGGATCGGGGTCG
>DATGIH010000186.1:0-10389 GCA_035295865.1 Bryobacteraceae bacterium | reverse complement strand
GTTTCCGGATCCAGCACGTGCTGCACCGGCGCCCAGACATCGATCTTGCGCTCGGGATAAGCGAACCCCGCCGGCATCACGCCCACGATGTCGTAATTTTCGCTGTCCAATCGGATCTGCTTCGTGAGCACCTCGGGCGTTCCACCGAAGCGCCGCTGCCATAGTCCGTAGCTGATCACCGCCACAGCTTTCGCGCCGTGCTTGTCTTCCTCGCGCGTGAACCCTCGGCCGAGCATCGGTTGTACGCCGAGCGCGGAAAACATGCTCCACGAACAGATCGCGCCCTCCACGCGTTCCGGCAAAAGTCCGCGCTCATTGCCGCCCAAATTGAACTGATTCTCCCGCTCCGCTGCCATCGCGGCGAAGCTGTGGCTCTGCGCCTGCCAATCCAAGAAATTCGCGAGCGACACGGGGCCCGGACCCCCGCCCTCTTTCACCACGGCGCGCTCGAAGAGCAGCACCAATTGATCCGGCTTGGGAAAAGGCAGCGATTTCAGCAGCGCGGCATTAATCACGCTAAAGATGCTCGAATTCGCTCCGATGCCGAGCGCCAAGGTCACGAGCGCCACAAGTGTAAATCCGGGAGATTTCCAAAGCGTCCGCCAGGAATAACGGATGTCTTGAAGGAGTCCTTCCATGTGAGCCTCAGCAAGCCTAGCTCCTAGACGCGAGACTTGTGAAAAGGTTAGCCTTATTAGAACGTTAGCCTTGACCCTCTGGGGGGTTGACGCTACAGTAAGAACAAAAAATGGCAGACCAACATTCATCGCACGAAGTGGCCGACGATCTTTCTCCGACACGGCGCTCTTTCTACATCAAATTTATTTACGGAATCATGACCGCCATCGGCGCAGCGCTGGCTGCTCCGGCCGCCGTCTATCTGCTCTTCCCGCCGAAGGTTCGAAAAGAAGGTCAGTGGGTGGATGCGGCCGATCTCACGGCGCTTCCCACCGGCAAGCCCGAAGAAATTTCCTTCCAGCGCACGCGCGTCGACGGTTGGAAAGTCACCAGCGAGAAAGCCACGGCCTGGGTCCTGAAGAAATCGGACAGCGACGTGGTGGCCTTCGCCCCGCAGTGCACGCATCTCGGATGCGCCTATCATTGGGACGATCCCAGCCACACCTTTATCTGCCCCTGCCACACGTCGGCATTCTCTATCGATGGCAAAGTGCTCTCCGGTCCCGCGCCGCGTCCCCTGGATCGCTACGAAGTGAAAGTGGATGGCAGCCGTCTCCAGATCGGCCCCATGGAGCCGCATGTATAAGAACATCGTCGAATGGCTGGAGAATCGCACCGGCATCGAGACCGCGATCAAGAATTTCCTCTATGAGGACATTCCTGCATCCAGCGGCTGGCATCAAGTGATCGGTAGCATGGCCGTGTTCTTTTTCATCATTCAGGTATTTACTGGCGGACTCCTCGCGTTCAACTACGCGCCCACTCCTGGCGAAGCCTACAACAGCGTGAAGTACATCATGACGGAGCTGACGGGCGGCAGCCTGATTCGCGGCCTGCATCACTGGGGCGCCAGCATGATGCTGATCATCGTGGTGCTGCACATGCTGCAGGTGTTTCTCTACGGCGCATACAAAAAGCCGCGCGAAGCCACATGGATGATGGGCGTTGTACTGTTGCTGGTCACGCTCGCTTTCGGATTAACCGGCTATCTTCTGCCCTGGGACAATCGCGCCTATTGGGGAACCGTCGTGACCACGCAGATCGCCGGACAAGCGCCCATCGCCGGCCAATACCTCACTCGTCTGCTCGGCGGCGAAGGCAGCGTTGGCAATGTGACGTTCTCACGTTTTTACGCGCTGCACACCGTGCTGCTGCCGCCGCTGACCATGATCCTGATCGGCATCCATATTTTTCTGGTCCGGAAACACGGCGTCACGCCCGCCGTCGGAGATGACAAGCCGCGCCGCAAGTTTTTCCCGGAGCAAGTATTCAAAGACACGGTCGGAGTGGCATTCGCGTTCATCATCCTGTTCCTGATGGCCGTGTTCGCGCACGTTCCGCTCGGACGCTTGGCCGATCCCACCGATACGAACTTCATCCCGCGTCCGGAATGGTATTTCCTGTTCCTGTTTCAGACGCTGAAATTCTTTAAAGGCCCGCTCGAGGCCATCGGCAGCGTGGTTCTACCCGGCGTTGCCGTCTTGACGCTGTTTCTGATCCCGTTCATCGATCGCGGCCCATTGGTACGCCTCGGAAAACGCACTTTCGCGTTCGCATTTGCTGGATTGGCCCTCATCGCCTGGACCGGACTCACCACCGCCGCCATCATGACGACGCCGAAAACTACCGAAGCCGACGAAACCGCTCCCGGCGCTGAAAGTTTGCAAGCGTGGCAAACGCTCTCGCCCAATGAACTGCAAGGCCTGGGATATTTCCGCAGCCAGAACTGCAAAGCCTGTCACCCGGGCGCTGGAAAAACGGGCATCGGACCCGATCTCACAAAAATGATTCCAGCGCATCGCGATGCGGCCTGGATGATCCCCCACTTCAAGAATCCAGCTCAAGTGGTTCCCGGCAGTTCCATGCCGCCCGTGCAGCTCGACGATGCAGGACTGAACGCCTTGTCCGCATTCGTCTTGAAGCTGACTCCGCAAAACGAGCAAGGGCTCCTTGCCGCCCCGGATTTCGCCGTGCAAGGCGCGACACTCTACCAAACCAAGCATTGCGACGCCTGCCATCAGATTCAAGGCGTTGGGAAAAAGGTAGGCCCGCCGCTCGACAACATCGGTGCCCATCGCGACCGCACCTGGCTCGAAAAACATTTTGTCGATCCCAGAAGCATGTCCCCGGGCAGCATGATGCCGCCCTATAAATTCACGCCGCCCGAGATGGATGCGATTTGCAAATACCTGCTGCAGTTGCCGAAGGCGGGAGGGTGATTATTTAGCCACGGATGCACACCGATAGACACGGATAAAACGTTCTCTCGGCGTTCATCGGCGGCCCAACAATCGCTTCACAAGCGTAGGTGAAAGGCGAAATGTTGTTTCTTGCAGCTTCTTGAACGTTTCCGGTATCTCCAGCAGTCCACGTTCCCCAGCATCGAGCAACGCGCCAATCAATCCAGTTACCGGCAATTCTCGACGCCGCGCTTCCAACCACCCATCCAGCTCGTCCATAACTAAGACGGTTCCCAACAACTCAGCGAGCACGATGGCCTCTCGTTCACCTGCACCAAGGTGGTTTAAGCGATCATCGAGCACCGGTGGCACGGAATGGACTTCAAACCAGTCCGGCATTTTAGCGACCCAGGTTCTAACCTTCTCCGGCGCCTTGTCATTGCTAAGTCTGCAAACACTGCGGTCGGGATTGCAACCGCGCCGTAGAGCAGCCGAAAGATCTCTATTTCGTCAATCAGGATTGCGTAGTTGACACACGAGGTGTCCGCGACAACCATCTACTGCTTCTGTGACTTTTGGTTGCTCGCTCGGCGGCTTGCTTGGAACTCTTCACCCAGTTCATCGTCGTTCAGGTTGCGATAAACACTCGCGCGTGCAAGAAGAGCATCCAACTCCATCGGCGTGGCGTATCCAAGCATGTCGCGCACTTGTGACGTCGTCAATTGTCCAGAACAGTAGGCTTCGACGGCAATGGTCTCCAAGATATGCCGGGAAACGTCTCCCCACTTTTGTTGGAGCTGTTCTGCCACTTCACTCGGCAATTCAATAGTGACCTGCACGGATTTGGCCTCTCCCCATTATGCTCTTATCCGTGTTTATCCGTGGCCGAAAAATCACTCAATCGGCGTCTCCGGATCGATAAACGGCCAGATCGCCACCCCGCCCAAATACACCGCCGCCAGCACGTAGAGGAAGACGTTCCAGTCCCGCCCGGTCGCGGTCAAAATATATCCACCCACCACCGGCGACACGTAGCCAGCCAAATTCCCCATCATGTTCATCGATCCGGAAACGGTTCCGGCATACTTACCGCCGATATCCATGCAGGCGGCCCACGATGGCGGCATCGCCAGGTCATTGCAGAAGCTTGCCATGCCCATCGAGAGCATCGCCCATCGCGGATCGTGAAACTGAATCGACAGCGCGAGAAAGCACGCCGCGCCCACAAATCCGCAGGTCGCGAGTATCCGCCGGCTGCGCCCCAATCCAACGCGCCTTGCGAAAGCGGCCGAGATCGATCCGCAGAAAAGCGCCCCGATGCCCCCAAAGAACAGCGGCAGAATCGCATACCGCGCAGCCACGGCCGGCGCCAGCTTCCAGTGTTGCTGTAGATACGTCGGCAGCCACGTGATGTTGAAATACCAGGAGAACGACGAAACGAAGTACTGCAGCCACAGGAGCCAAATGGATGGCGTCCGCAGGATCTTGCCCCACGGAACCTTCGCGTGGCCGGCCGCCAAACGGTCCGACCCTTCGAGCAACGCCAGCTCCGCGGCATTCACGCTTGGATGATCTCTAGGATTATCCCGATACCAGCGGTAGAAAAACGTCGCCCACACCACGCCCAATCCGCCAAAAATCACGAACGCCCAGCGCCAGTTCACAAAGCGCAGCACCCACACCACCAGAACCGGTGTAAACGCTCCGCCCCAACGCGCGAAGGTCCACATGATTCCCTGCGCCCGTACATGTTCGCGCTTCGGAAGCCATGTGGTGAACGCTTTGGTGAGATTCGGAAATCCGCCCGCCTCGCCGGCGCCGAAAAGGAATCGCGCGATCCACAGCGACGCGAAATTCCACATCGCGCCCGTGATGGCGGTGAATGCCGACCACCACAACACGATCCGCAGCAGCACTTTGCGCGGACCAATCCAATCCCCCAACCATCCGCTCGGAATTTCGAACAGCGCATAGGACAAGGCGAACGCGCCGAAAATTCTCCCCATCTGGACATCGCTGAAGTGCAGATCGCGCGTGATCTCGGGCGCGGCTTGTGAAATCGCCACGCGATTGATGTACGAAAGAATCGCCAGCGTAACGGCGTAAAAGATCACCCAGTAGCGGGCGTGCGTTGGCTGCCCGGTCATGCATCCTGCCCGGCGGCTAGTTCGCGATCCATCCAGGCAAGATAAGGTTCCGAGCCTTCCACGATCGGGATGGCGATGGCTTCCGGCACTTCGTAGGAATGCATGCGCTCCAGCTCGATGCGCAGTTGGTTGAACAACCCTCGGCTTGATTTGATCACCAGCACCACTTCCGCTTCATCTTCCACAGCACCCTGCCAGCGATAAATGCTGCGCACGCCGGAGATCACGTTCACGCACGCAGCCAGACGCTTCTCCACCAATCCGCGCGCGATCCGCGCCGCTTCTTCCACTGAAGCGCACGCGCTGAACACCACAATCTTGTCGGTCATTTCAATTTTTCCGGCTTTCCCACTGGATCTTTTGACAAAAGAGGATTATAAACAAATGTAAGGACTCACACCGCACGAAATGAAAAACGCTGTTCGCCGCACGGTCTTTCTCCTGGTGGTGGGATTGATCGGCGTCTACGGTTATCTGGTGCTGCGTGGCCCGCAAGGCATTCCTGCGCTGCGCGGAAAATGGCGCGAGATCCGGGAGCTCGAGGAAAACAACGCCAACCTGCAGCGCGAGAATCAATACCGGCGCGATCGCATCAAGAAGCTCGAAGAGAACTCCTCGGCGCAGGAACTCGAGATTCGCAAGAAGCTCAAGCTGGTGCGTCCGGGCGAGACATCGTTCATTCTTCCGGACGCGCCCAAGCAGGAAGCCGGGAAACCCGATGTTCCGAAGCCGGACGCTGCCCAGCCTGATGCGGCAAAGCCGGACGCGCCGCCGGAGTTCGAGTAACGTTTTCTCACGCGTGATGATTCACCGGCCCTGACCCAACTCCTAATCCAGGATTCGTTCGAATCGCTTCCGTGATGTACCGCTTTGCTAGCTGGATCGCCGTCGGAAGGTCGTCGCCGCGCGCCAGTGACGCCGCAATCGCTGCCGAATAGGTGCAACCCGTGCCGTGCGTGTGCCGGGTATCAATGCGTGGCGCAACAAATTCGGTCCATTCATCCCGGTAAAGCAGCACGTCGACGGCGTCGCCCTTCAAATGTCCGCCCTTCACCAAAATCGCCTGCGCACCTAGGTCCCGGATCCTCTGCGCTGCCTCTCGCATGGATGAAACGTCATTCACAACCATCCCAGCCAAGAGCGCCGCCTCTTCCAAATTCGGCGTCGCAAGAAAGGCGCGCGGCAACAAGCGAGTCTTCAACGTTTCCACGGCGTCTTCCCGTAACAGCGCCGCGCCATGCTTGCTCACCATCACCGGATCCACCACCAGCGGAAATCCAAACTCCCCAGCCAACTCGGCGACAGCATGGATAATTGCCCGATTCCCTAACGCTCCAGTCTTCGCCGCCCCCGGCGGAATATCGGAAATCGCCGCTCGAATCTGATCCGTTACCAAGTCCGCGGCCAGGCACTCTACCCGGCTGACCCCCGTAGTGTTCTGCACGGTCACAAGCGTAACCGCGGCCTCGCCATACACGCCGAACTGATGAAATGTTTTGAGATCCGCCTGAATGCCTGCCCCGCCGCTTGGGTCCGACCCGGCGATGGTCAGGGCAACTGGGCGAGCTAGGCCCACTTCTTGCCGTGCTCTTCCAGATTCGCGCGGCCGAGATCTTCCGGCGTCATCGCCACGCGAAACTCCACCAGGGCATTGAACGTGAGGAAGAACGGCTCGGCGAATTTCGGAATCTCGGACGAGTCTTTCATGTCGATCGCCAACGTGGCGCCGCGCTGGCCGTGCTGTTCGGTGAAGTAAGCAACTTCCGGCCGGATCGCTTCCATGATCTTCTTAATTTTCTGTCCAGCGGAACCGTCTTTGACGTAGGTGTTGAAAGGTTCCATCGGGAATTGGACGTGCATGAGCATTCGCATCCCATCACGCTACCATTTCCCGGCGCCACTGTTAGCGCCAGCGCCCTTCCACAAATACCCAACCGTCGTGCCGATGCCGCCAGCGCGGAGCCACCCACACTGCATGCTCGCGCGGCGGCAGTTCCCAACGGCCCGGCACCCATACATATGCGTTGCCGTCCCAGCGATGATACCCGGCAATCCAAACGTGCCTTCGGCTCGGTCTCACCACTCGATGCTCCACCACAGCTCGCGGCGGCCCGACTCTTACGACAACTTCTTCAGCCGATGCCGATCCGATTCCCAATCCAATCCCCATTACCGCGGTTAGCAAAAGTTTCTTCAAGGTTACTCTCCTGAGAAGTTTGACAGCTAGGGAAAGCTTTGGTTTCAGGCTAGCGATAGACTATGCAGCCCCTCGCCTCCAATACGCCTATCCAATCGGGCGCGGTAAGCGCCGGCACCCAGCGCAGATCGAGCTTGTCTAGCTTGGGCAGCCTGGCGATAGTTTCGGGCAAATGCATCAACGGATTTCCTCGGAGATCGATTTGCCGAAGTTCTCGCAACTCGCCGATCGCCTCCGGCAAAGTGGTCAGCCGATTGTTCCGCAAATGAAATTCGCGCAGATTCTCTAGGCGGCCGATCGAATCCGGCAGCGCCGAAAGTTCATTATCGGACGCCCGCAGTTCGATCAAACCCGCCATCCCGCAAACGCATTCCGGCAGTTCGGCAAAGGCATTCTCGCTTAGATTCAGATACCGCAATTTTGTGAGCTGCGCCAACGATGCGGGCAGCGACGCGAGCCGATTGTCGTGCAGATAAAGAAAATCGGTAAGGCTTTCGAGATTCCCAATCGACGCCGGAACGGTGGTCAACTGGTTATGCCCCAAATCGAGCATCCGCAACTTCCGCAGCCCGCCGATCCGTTCGGAAACCTCGGTCAGGTCGTTATCCGCCAACACCAGCGTCTCCAGTTCGATCTGCTCCCACACCGATTCTGGAACTTGGCCAAGCCGCTTCTTCCAAAGGTTCAGATCCGCCATTAGCGGCTCACCGTGATGCGGGGACTCGGTTCGCGGATTTCACGCGCGTTTCGATCTTCGCGATAGCATCACACATTGTGCGCCACTTGGCTTCCCGTTCCGAAAGCTTGATTTTCGCGAAGTGGTCGTCCAATATGACGGCGAGCCGCTCGGCCGCTTTTTCTAGACGTTGATCTCGAGTTCGCATCAGTGATGCCGTCCACCTAACTCAACTTCGCCCGCACTTTCTCACTCAACGCCTTCCCATCTACCCGCTTGCCCGCCAGCTTCGCCTGTGCCGCCTTCATCACCAGGCCCATCTGCTTCGCGGCCGTCGCGCCCGTCTCGGCCAGCGCAGCCTTGATTGCAGCCTCGATCTCTTCCTCCGACGGCGCAGCCGGCATGTAGCCTTCCACCAGCTTTAACTCCGCCTCTTCCTTTGCAGCCAGCTCCTCCCGGCCGCCCTTGCGAAACATGTCCGCCGCCTCGCGCCTCTGCTTGATGATTGTGCTCAGAACCTGCAGCTCGGTCGCCTCGTCTAGCGGCTTCATCGAGTCCACTTCGTGCTTCTTGAGCGCAGTCTTGATCAAACGGATCGCCCCCAGCCGCGCCTCATCTTTGGCCTTCATTGCCGCCACCATGTCGCTTTGAATCCGATCGAGTAAAGCCATTTGTGTTTGGTATCCTTGTGGTAATCCTCTCATGTATATCAAGAAACAACGCTTACTGACACCTGGTCCCACCCCGTTGCTGCCCCAGGCGCTGCACGCGATGATGGGATCGGACATACATCACCGCACCGAAGACTTCCGCAAAGTCTACCGCGCCGTTCTCGCGGATCTCAAAGAAGTCATGGGCACTGCGAACGATGTTCTCGCGCTGGTCTCCTCCGGCACCGGCGCCATGGAAGCCTCGGTGGCGAACTGTTTTTCGCCGGGCGACAAGGTGATCGTCTGCACGGCCGGAAAATTTGGCGAGCGCTGGGCCGAAATCGCAAAAGCCTACGCACTCAACGCCACGGTTCTCGAAGAGCCTTACGGAAGCGCCGTCAGTGCGCAGCGCGTCATCGATGCACTGAAAGCCGAGCCGAACACCCGCGGTGTTTTCGTGCAAGCCTCGGAAAGCTCCACCGGCGCGGCGCACGACGTTAAAGCCATGGGTGAAGCGATCAAGAAAACCGGCGCGATCTTCGTCGTCGACGCCATCACCGGACTCGGCACCATGCCGCTCGATATCGACGGATGGGGCCTCGACATCGTAATCGGGGGATCGCAAAAAGCGTTCATGATCCCGCCCGGCATGGCGTTCCTTTCGGTCAGTCCAAAAGCTTGGGCATTCACCGAAACAGCCAAGAACCCGCGCTACTACTTCAATCTCAAGAAGGAAAAGAAGAACGCGGCTAATGGCGAATCCAGTTGGACGCCCGCCGTCTCGATCGTCCTTGCGCTCGGCGAAGCGCTGAAATACGTCAAATCCATCGGCATGGATAAGCTTGTAGCCAACGCGCAGATGCTCGCGCAGGCCACGCGCGCCGCAGCCACCGCGCTCGGCCTGGAACTCTTCGCGCCTCATTCACCCGGCGCTGCTGTCACTGCCATCAAATCGCCGAACGGTATGGATTCGGGCGTCATCGTCAAGGATTTCCGCAAACGCTTCGGCTCCGTCATCGCCAACGGCCAAGGATCCATGCAAGGCCAGCTTTTCCGCGTCGCGCACCTCGGGTATTTCGATTTCCCGGACCTGTTTGCCGTGATTGCGGAACTCGAAATCATCCTGGCAGCCAACGGAGTTCCGGTGAAGTTCGGAACCGGCGTCGCAGCCGTGCAAAATGCCTACGCCGAAGCCGCGCTGGCGAAAGAAACCGCCGCAGTCTAATCACCTCGCCATGCTCATTCTCATTGCGGAACCGCTGGATAGTGCAGCCGTGAAGCTGCTACAGCAGCAACCTGGGTGGGATGTCGTGGTGTCTACTCCCAAAGAATACGCGCAGCACTTGGCCAAGGCGGACGCCTTGATCGTCCGCAGCTCCGTAATGGTGGATGGCGATGTGCTGAAGGCAGCGCCCAAACTGCGCGTCATCGGACGTGCTGGCGTGGGCGTGGATAACATCGAACTCCCCGCCGCCACCGCCGCCGGCGTTCTGGTCATGAACACGCCCGGTGGCAATGCCGTCTCGGTCGCCGAACACACCATTGCGTTGATGCTTTCGCTCGCCCGCTCCATTCCGCGCGCCAGCGCATCCACCAAATCCGGCAAATGGGAAAAGCGCAAGTTCATGGGCACCGAGTTGCGCGGCAAAACGCTGGGCATCGTCGGACTCGGTAGCATCGGGCGAGAAGTGGTGAAACGCGCCGCCGCGTTTGAAATGCGAATCATCGCCACCGATCCTTACGTCCACTCGCAAACCGCAAAGGACGTCGGAGTGGAACTGGTCTCGCTGGGCGCGCTCTACGAACAAAGCGACTACATTACGCTGCACACGGCGCTCACGCCCGAATCCAATCGGATGCT
>DATGIH010000185.1:0-18422 GCA_035295865.1 Bryobacteraceae bacterium | reverse complement strand
GTCGATTTTGCTGAAATCGTCGATGGAGATTTTGCCGGACGTAGCGGATGCGGCCGGGGCGGCGGTCTCGGGTGCGGGTGCGGTGGAAAAGAGCGCGGCCTGCCGCGCTTTTTCGGCGAGCTCGAGATCCTGCATTCTTGCGATGGCGGGCGCGGCCTCGAGCCGTGGGAATACGCCGAGAATTTTTCCTACTCTTTGGCCGCCCCGGAGCTTGCCCCAATGTAAATCCGCGATCCGAATTTTATCGATTGGCTCAGGCATGCCGAGCTGTTCCCAGATGTTTCGGGCGGAGGCGGGCATGACGGGATAAATCCAGCCGCAGATGATGCGTAACGCTTCGGCCGCGGTGTAGAGCGTTTCGTCGAGCAGTCTCTGAGAATGACTGTCCTGTTCTTTGGCGAGGCGCCAGGGCGCGCGTTCGACGATGAACTTGTCGATGACCGAAATGAACGCCCAGACGATTTCCAGAGCTTTCGAGAAATTGAACTGATGGAAGGCGTCCAGGACAATTTCGGTGGTTTGGCGCGAGGCCTCGCCGATTTCGCTGAGACCGTCGGATTGCGGAACGATGCCTTCGCGGTACTGCTGGATCATGCTCAGCGTGCGGCTAGCGAGGTTACCGAGGCCGTTCGCGAGATCGGAGTTATAGCGCTGGATCAACGCATCGTAACTGAAGCTGCCATCTTGTCCGAAGGTAATTTCGCGCAGCAGGAAATAGCGCAGCGCGTCGACGCCGGTGACATCCACGATGGGGCCCGGCCGCACCACGTTGCCGCGCGATTTGCTCATTTTGTTTTCTTCGAAGAGAATCCAGCCGTGCGCGAAGACCTGTTTGGGCAGCGGGAGATCGGCGGCCATGAGGAATGCCGGCCAATAGACCGCGTGGAAGCGCAGGATATCTTTTCCGATCAAGTGAAGGTCGGCCGGCCATAGGTCGTCGTTTTTCACGGCGCTCATGTACGAGATCAGCGCGTCGAACCACACGTAGAAAACGTGGTGGCCATCGACCGGCGCAGGGATGCCCCATTGGATGTTGGTCCGGGTGATCGAAAGATCGTTCAATCCTTGCTGGACAAAGGCGATGATCTCGTTGCGGCGGTGATCGGGCTTTACGAAGTTGGGATCTTTCTGGTAGAGATCGAGCAGGCGTTGCTGAAAAGCCGAGAGCTTAAAGAAATAGTTTTCTTCGGTGACGGTTTCGGTGGCGCGTCCGCATTCCGGACAAGGGTCGCCGGGCTTGGCGTCGTTGATGTAGAGTTCGTCGTTAACGCAGTATTGGCCGGTGTAGCCACCTTTGTAGATATAGCCGTTCGCTTTGCAGCGCTCGAAAAGCCAGCGCACGGTTTCGTGATGGCGCGGGTTTGAGGTCCGGATGAAATGGTCGTAATCGATGCCCAGCTTTTTCCAGAGATCCGTGAATTCGACCACCATGCGTGTGCAGTACGCTTCCGGATCGAGATTGGCGGCTTTGGCGGCCTTTTCCACATTGCGGCTGTGTTCGTCGGATCCCGTAGTTAGCACCACCGGATCGCACGATTCCATTTTCTTGAAACGTTTGACGAGATCGGCGACAAATGTGGAGTAAGCGGTCCCGATGTGCGGCGCGGCGTTGACGTAGTAAATGGGAGTGGTGAGATAGTATTTCGTCATCGGATGTTTTTGAGATAAGCGAGGTTCGCTTCGGCCAGGATCTGCTTAAGCGGAACGCCGGATTGGAGAGCGAGCTTCCGGCAATCGTCATATTCGGGCGCGAAGGATCCGTCGGATGAAATTTTGACGTGAACTTTTCCGTGCCGCGTTTCTACTTCGACGAGGCGGCGCGCCTGGACACGGCGTTCAGCGGAATAAGTGCGTAGGCCGAGCGTGGATGTTTCGGCGAAGATTAATTGCGCGAGCTTTTCGCGATCTTCCGGTTTGGCGATCACGCGGATCAGCGTGCCCGGGCGGCCCTTTTTCATGAGCACGGATTCGAGCGTGACATCGAGAGCGCCGGCCTCGAGCAGGCGATCCATGGCGTAGCCGAGAATTTGCGGGCTGGAGTCGTCGATGTTGGCTTCGAGCACCGCGACCGTCGTGGATTCGGTGGCATCGTTGGTTTCGCCAAGAATGACGCGGAGGACATTGGCGTGTTCGGGAAAATCCTTATCACCCGCGCCGTGGCCGGTGGCGGTGATTCGCAGAGGTGGAAGAGCTCCGAAATCTTTGGCAAGCGTAGCGGCGATGGCAGCACCGGTCGGTGTGGTGAGTTCGACGGAGGGTCCGCGAGAGTAGATGGGCTTGCCGGTGAGCAACTCAGCGGTCGCCGGAGCCGGAACGGGAAGAACTCCGTGCTCGGTGCGGACGGTTCCGGTTCCGACGTTGAGGGGCGAACTGAAGATGGCTTCGACGCCCAATAAATGAAAGGCCGCGCAGGCTCCGACGATGTCACAGATGGAATCCACCGCGCCGACTTCGTGGAAGTGAACTTTCGCGAGCGGAATGCCGTGGACTTTGGCTTCCGCTTCGCCCAGGCGCTGAAACACGGCTTCTGAATTTTGTTTGACTGGCTCGGGCGCGGCGGAGTTCGCGATGAGCTGCAGGATGTCCTTGAGATGGCGGTGGGCTTTGGCTTCGCCTGCTTCGACGTGAAACTTGGAGGCGGCGATTCCGCGGCGGGCGACCTTTTCCACGCGGAATTTCGCTCCCGTGCCGAGGCTTTCGAGAATATCGAGGAGCGCGATGTGATCGGCGCCGGCGTCGGCCAGCGCGCCGACAGTCATGTCTCCGCTGATGCCGGAGAATGCATCCAGGTAGCAGATCTTCATGCGATTAGGCGGGGCAGAAGTTCGCCGGACGGTCCTTGGAGGAACTCGTCGATTTCGTTGGTGATGGGAGTCTTGGCGAGATTGATTTCGACCACTCGCGCGCCGGAAGATTTGGCGAGTTGCGCGAGTCCGGCGGCCGGATAGACAACGGCCGACGTTCCGATCACGAGCAGCAGTTCGCAATCCTGGACCGCGGCTTCGGCATTCTTCCAAACTTCGGTGGGCAAGGATTCACCGAACCAGACCACGCCCGGTCGCAATAGTCCGCCGCATTCGCAGCGCGGCGGAAGTTCGGGAATGGAGGGGCGCAGATCGACCGATTGGCGTCCGCACGCGATGCAGCGGAGTTCCCAAATGCTTCCGTGGAGGCGAAGGACGTTACGGCTGCCGGCCAGCTCGTGGAGTCCGTCAACGTTTTGCGTGATCAGAGTGAAGCGCGGGATGCGTTTTTCAAGCTCGGCGAGGCTGAAGTGGCCGGGGTTCGGTTTCACTTCGGCGAGGACGGATCGGCGCCAGTTGTACCATTCCCAGACGAGCTTGGGATCGCGCGCGAAGGCGGATTGCGTGGCGAGTTCCTGCACGCGATATTGGCGCCACAGTCCGTTGGCATCACGGAACGTGGGCACGCCGCTTTCGGCCGAGACTCCGGCGCCGGTGAGTACGGCGACAGATCGGGCTTGGGCCAGCCACTGGCGTACGGAGTGCATTAGTTTTAGTGTGGCACAGCGGGCAAGTGCTGGGAAAAAATCCTGGCGTTCACACAAGTGTGAACGCGGCACGCAGGAGTGCGTGCGCTACTCGCAGAAGACGCGGACTTTTACATCTTTGTCGTCGACGTCTACCGTCAGCTCGTCGAGTTGATCGACCAGGTCTTCGAGGTTCTCCGGCTTGATTTGGCTTAGGTCGAGTTGGACGCCGTGTTCGTGCAGGGCGTCGTTGACGTGCGACTGGGCGGCTTTCGGAATCAGGGCGGCGAGTTTTACGCCTGAGCGGAGCAACTGCATCGGTACGCGGATGTTGGCCTTGGTAGCGCCGTTTCCCTTCCCGTTGTCATCCACTACAACGCGGATGTATTTGGGCTTGGGTTTGGGCGTGGGCGTGGCGCCTGCTGGCTGCGGCTCGGTTTCAACGGCGGAGATCAGGCGCTCGGCTTCGTCAGCGGTGATCTTTCCAGCGGCTAGCATTTCTAAAATTTGGCGGCGATTCTCGTTCATGATGGCTCCTTACGAAACGTGTACAGATACGAAATAGTGCGGATCTTCGACATCCACGGTGGTGCCTTTGAGCGCGACGAAGATTTTCCAGAAGGCTCCCAGTAGCGGGAACGGGTTGATCCGCGCGAAAAGGCAGACGAGCAGGATCAAGGGCAAAAGCAGCAGAGCGACCGGCAGCAGCAAAATTCCGGCGAGCCAAAACGGGATGATCCAGCGTTGGGTGGAGCGGTTGCGCTCGGTACGAATTTGGATGGCGGCTGAATAAGGGATCATCACTTCAATTTCTCCAGTTCCTGAATGGCGGCCTGCGCGGAGATCTCGCCACGTTTGAGGCGGTCGAGGACATCGGAGCGGGACGGCGCTGGGTTCGTTTCGATAAATTCCAGGCTGTCGGCGATGCGGGTGAGCCGGGATTTGATGGTTGGGTAGCTTACGCCGAAGATCTGCTCCATCTCTTTAATGGAGCCGTGGCTGCGGACGAAGGCGGTGATAAAGACCTGATCTTCCTGGCTGAGCCGGGCGAGTTGGGGGAGCTCGAAGCGTCCTTCGATGGCGATGTCCTTGGAAGGAATGCGGATGCGTTCGACTAGGAGGGGCTGGCCCTGGGTTAGCTTGGTCAGTTCCTGCCAGTCGGAGGCTTTAGGATCGAGTGCCACAGAATCAACCTGGTTCAGTTATACTTCAAGTTTATTAAGTTTGTCAACAAAAATTATTAACTTTATAAATTTATGGAGTGATGGAGTCAACGATGGTGTAGAACGTTGGGAGATCCTCTTCACGCCCATAGAACAGGGCATGCAAGTCCGGGCTTTTCGATCCGTCGGAATGGCACTCGACCTCCAAAACGTGGTTAGCCTTGAATCCCCAAACCGGTTCCCGCAAGTACTTGGGTTTGTACTGCCCACATATCAAGCGTACGTTGCCCAAGCGAAATTCTCGCCGAAGCGTTTCCCCGCTTTTTTCTGAGTTGTTTTGCCAAGTGGGATACGTGCTGAACCTCATGAAAGAAGAGCCAGAATTCCGGCGGCCCCAATATGGTGAGACGCCGAATCGCCCTCTTCCGGCCTTCGTCCCGAAAACGAAGATTTCGCTCTCGTCGATCTGCCAGATCGTAAATGTCCACGGTGCATGGATTCGATAGTGCGTCAGCCGAGCGTTCGGATGGAGGACATGCGACACCACCGGAAAAAAGAAGAGCACGAAAGCGGCGATCAAGCTGGGTATCCAAATCAGAACGCGGCGGGCGATGCGCTTGGATCTGACACGGGCAGGACGGCGTTTGCATTCGACTTGGCTGATGCGATAGCCCTCGGCATCGTATTGGATCTTCCAGGCGCGGTGTTTCCGGCGGAATGCGAAGAGACCGGCGGCGGTCAGAAGCACTCCTGACCAGAAAGCTATGGCACCAAGCCACCAGACGATCGAACTCGCCAACGTTGCGAGAATCAAGGAAAGAACGACTCCTACGAACAAAATTGCGGCTTCAGTCGCAAACAGTCGAAGCCTTTTGAGATGTCGCACGGTTCTTCTTCACTTGACACCGGAAGCGGCGGATAGTTCCCAGCGCGCTTGCTGGGCGGTTCGATATGCCACATCCGGATCGCGATTCAGGGCCGTGAGGTGGCCCATCTTGCGGCCAGGGCGTGGGGACAGCTTACCGTAGAGGTGGAGTTTCACATCCGGGAAGGCGCAGGCGGCGGACCAGTTGGGTTCGCCCGCGGACCACAGATCGCCGAGCAGGTTGGCCATGGCGGCCGGGCGAAGCATTTCGGAAGACCCGAGCGGGAGGCCGCAGACGGCTCGCAACTGTTGTTCGAACTGGCTGGTGATGCAGGAATCGATGGTCAGGTGTCCGGAGTTGTGCGGGCGCGGGGCGAGTTCATTGATGAGAATCTTACCGGAGCGCGTGACGAAAAATTCGACGCAGAGGACGCCGACCACGCCGAGTTGTTCGAGGACGGTCCGGGCCATTTCGACGGCCTGGTTTGCGATTTGCGGCGAGACGCGGGCGGGGGCGATGGAAAGGTCGAGGATGTGGCGCGAGTGCTGGTTTTCGATGGCGCCGAAGTGGACGAACTGGCCGTCGTGGCTGCGGGCGGCGACGACCGAGATTTCGCATTCCAGATCGATGAACGCTTCGAGTACGGATTCCTGCTTGCCCACGGCGGACCAGGCTTCGGCGAGATGATCCACGGAATCGATTTTGAATTGGCCTTTGCCGTCGTAGCCGAAGGCGGCGGTCTTGAGGACGGCGGGGTATCCGAGATCGGTTAGGGCTTGCTGCAAGTCGGCTTCGGAGCGGACTTCGCGGTACGGCGTAATGGGCAGGCCGGTTTTGGTCAGGAACTGCTTTTCCCGGATGCGCTGCTGCGTGGTGTGGAGCACGGAGCCATCGGGGCGGACAGGCGCGGCGCGATTTGCCGCGGCGGCGGTCGGGGCGGGAACATTTTCAAATTCGAATGTGACCACGGCTACTGAGCGCGCGAATTTTTCGACGGCGTCCAGGTCGTCGTACGCGGCGACGATTTCCACGTCGGCGATCTGGCCGGTGGGCGTGTCTTCATCCGGGGAAAAAGTATGGACGCGATAGCCCATGCTGCGGGCGGCGAGGGCGAACATGCGGCCGAGCTGCCCGCTCCCGAGGACGCCGATCGTGGCGCCGGGCAGGATCGGTGGAATCACGTGAGCTCTTCCGAGCGGACTTTGCTCGCTTGTTCTTGGCGAAACTCGCGCAGTTTTTCGCGCAGCGCGGGATCGTGATTCGAGAGAATCGCAACGGCTAAGAGCGCGGCGTTTTGGGCTCCCGATTTTCCGATGGCGAGAGTGCCGACTGGAATTCCGCCGGGCATTTGCACGATGGACAGCAGGGAATCCATACCCTTGAGCGCTTTGCTTTCGACCGGCACGCCGAGCACGGGCAGCAGAGTGTTGGCGGCGACCATGCCGGGAAGATGCGCTGCCCCGCCCGCGCCGGCGATGATAACCTGAAGCCCGCGCTTTTCGGCGCTGGAGGCGTATTCGACCATCCATTCGGGCGTCCGGTGCGCGGAGACCACTTTGGCTTCGTGCGGCACACCAAAGCGGTCGAGCATTTCTGCGGCGTGCTGCATAGTGTCCCAATCGGACTTGCTGCCCATGATGATGCCGACCAGAGGCTGGTTGGACATAGTTTTGAAAAACTAAAATAGCATGGGGAGCGATGCGGCGCGAATGGAACGCCCTCAGCCGCCATTTTTCTGGAACTTACCGTGCGCGGGAAAAAGCGAAGATAGCAAGCCGGAGGCTTGCCCCACTCTTACCGTGAACCGACCATGATGAGTAGCCGGTCGGCGATACCGTCCAAGGCTTGCGCTTGGGCGGATAATTCTTCGCCGGCGGAGGCGCTCTCTTCGGCGCTGGCGGCTGTGTTTTGGATGCCTGCGCTCATCTCCGAAAGCAGCGAAGAGACTTGTTCGACGCTTTGGGCTTGATCCTGGCTGGATGCGGCGATCTGGTCGGCGAGTTTCTTGACGGAAACCTGGATGGCGGCGCTTTCCGAGAAAGTGGATTTCAGAACATCCAGGCGGGACATGCCTTGACGCGAGTTGGTGGTGGAGCGTTCGATCAGGTCGCTGGTTTCCTTAGCGGCGGTGGCGCAGCGCTGCGCGAGATTGCGCACTTCGTCGGCCACCACGGCGAATCCCATGCCGGCTTCTCCAGCGCGCGAGGCCTCGACGGCGGCGTTCAGCGCAAGAATGTTGGTTTGGAAAGCGATCGCTTCGATGCTTTTGGTGGTTTTTGCGATTTCGTTGCTCGTTGTGTTCATGGCATCGATGGCGGAGGCCATGGCTTCAACGGCGGAATTGACATGCTGGCCGATCTGTTCGGCTTTCCCGACGAGCGAGGTGGCTTCGAGGGCCTGCTGCGCGTTGCGCTGCGACGTTGACGAGATCTGAACCGTCGATTCGGACACCTGCTGGACCGAAGCAGCTTCTTCCGATGCGCTTTGCGCCAGGACCTGGCTGGTTTGCGACACCTGGCTGGATGCCGTGGCGATTTGATTCGATCCGCCCGAAAGTTCGTGGGCGAGCTCACGCAAAGTCCGGCTGGTGTTGGTGACAATTACGAGCACGACGCCCGACACCAGGAGACTGCCCAGGACCAGCAGCCGGACCAACATGCTGGCCCGGGAGGTAGTCATTTCGGCGCTCTCGGCGGCTTCCTGCAAGAGCTTCCGGTGAAGCGCGACGAGCTGATCGGTGCGTTGATCCATTTCGGTTCCGAGGGTGGCGGCGGCTTTCAGTCCAGAGATAGCTGCGTCAAATTGCCTGGCTCCGGCTAGCTTGGAAACGGTGTTGAACGAGTCGTCATATTTGACAAGGATGGATTCCATTTCGCGGCCAGCGGTCTGCGACCGTGCGTCAACGAGCAGCGGGCGCAGGTTTTGTATGTTGTCGACTACTTGCTTACGAATCGCTTGAAAGTCCTTGCGGTTCTTTTCGGCGCGTTCCAGGTCCCCGGACATGCTGTAGAGCACCACGCCGCGCTGGGCAAATCGCATCTTGGTGGAACTGTTCTTGATCTGGCTGATGATATCGAGACTCTTCGCATCTCGACCAATTGCGGAGCGCAGTAGGTCGCGAACCGTCCCGATGCCATGCATCGCGGAGTAGCTCAACACGATGGAGAGCCCGAGCATGGTGGTGAAACACGCCAGTAGTTTCTTTCCTATCGTCACTCGCAGTCTCACCCCCCAATTTGTCTCATCGGTTGGGCGCACGCCAGTATTAACGCGGGCGGGGTTGCTCGGTGGCAGGCGAAACATCGGAGACCACATGCACGGTGCTGGTAGGGAACGGCATTTCGATGCGGGCTTGTTCGAAACGCAGCTTGATGCGGCGGTTCATTTCGCGGCCGATCAACCACTGCTGGCCGGGCATGGTTTTGAAACGCGCTTTGACGATAACGGCGAAGTCGGCTAGCTGATCGACGCCCATGACTTCGAGCGGCGCAAGGATCGCGGAATGGTAGGGCTCTTCCGACTGTAGTTCATCGGCGATTTGTTTCAGGACTGCAACCACCTGGTCCGTGTTCTCTTTGTAATCCAGCGAGAGATTGAAGACGTAGTAAGAATATTCGCGCGTGAGGTTGGAGATGCTTTGAATGGAGCCGTTGGGAAAAATATGCACGGCGCCATCTTCGGCGCGGATCACGGTGGTCCGCAGATTGATCTCTTCCACCAAGCCGCTTTTGCCGTTGATCACGGCCACGTCGTTGATGCGAATTTGGTTTTCCACCAGCAAAAAGAGACCGCTCAAGATGTCCTTGATGATGCTTTGCGCGCCGAATCCGACGGCGACGCCGATGACTCCCGCCCCCGTCACCAGGGGCCAGATCTCGAAGTTGAGTTCCTTCAGGATCATGATAAGCGCGATGGTCCAAATGAGGACGATGATCCCTTTTTTCGATACACCGGATACGGTCTGAACGCGCTTCTCGATTTCGTATTCGTTGCCGCTGCCGGACTTCAGCATCATTTTGATGATGTGGCTGCGGAGCACGCGCAGGATGCGGCCCATGGCGCGAGTACAGATAAACGCGAAGAGGAGAATGAGACCGATGCGCGCGAAATTGAAGACCTCGGGCAGGTAGTATTCGAGGTGCAGCATTTCCGAGCCGCGGGACATATAAGAAAGTTACCATTGCGTGCCTCGCTATGCGAGGCGCGCAAGTTGTTCGGTTGTTCGGTTGTTCAGTTCTTCGGTTCTGTGACACGATCGGTCTCGATGGCTAGAGGCAGTACGGTTGGCAGAACCGAATAACCGAACAACCGAATAACTGAATAACTGAATAACCGAGCGCCTGAGGGAACCGAAGAAGCTCATCAGTTGGTAAACTGGGTGCGATGGCAACAACTTCTGGCAAAGCGGCGGAGCTGACGCCTCCCGCGAGCAAATGGGCTCCCCCGGTGTTGCTCGGGTGGCTGATTCCGGGCGGCGGACATTTTTTGTTGAAGCGGACTGGCCGCGGTTCGCTGCTGCTGGTGACGGTGCTCTCGATGTTCCTGTTGGGGCTGATGATGCGGGGCGCGATGTTCCAGCCGCAGACCGGCGATATTCTCACCACGATTATTTACTGCGGCGGATTTCTAGGCGATCTGGCTTCCGGCTTGCTTTACCTGCTCGCGACGTGGCTGGGCTACGCACAGCCGGATGTGGCCGGGCATGTTCACGACTACGGGACCAAGTTTTTGGTGGCGGCCGGATTGATCAATGTTCTGGCAATGGTGGACGCGTATGAAATCGCGACCGGGAAGAAGGACTGATGCCGAAGATGAATCTCTCCCACTTTGAAGCGGCGCTGCTGTTCGCGCTTTTTTCTTCGGTGGTGCTGGGCGTGATCACCAAGCGGACGGACGCCGAGCGGCTAAGGTATGGAATCCGGTGTTTTGTTTATTTCATGGCCGCGCTAATCGGACTTGGGTGGCTGATGCATTTTGGCCACGGATAGACACGGATAATAATCTACTCGTGTTGGACTGAGCCGCCTTTGTGGTTCATGCTGTTTTGAACCGCATGCGACTCCTTAGCGGCGCGGAGCTGGGCTTCCGCTTTGAGCCAATCCTGCTCAGGGTCTCCATGGGGAGATCCTCTCTGAATCCACAATTCGTGAGCTCTGGCCGCGATTTCTTCATAGGCCGGGGCATTCTTGACTTCGTGCTGTTCTGGATAGTGTTCCTGATCTGCCGCGGAGGCGGTTTGGGATTTCCCGTCTTGATCGCTTGTGTATTTCTTCACTGAAGCACCCTGAGATGTGGGGCAGCGGTTTGGATTCCCGCTGCCCTTTTGATACGTCGAGGCTACTTGGTACCGTTGTATTCGAGAATTACGCTATACATCGCGCTGGTCCCTGTGGCTGTGTCGGTCACGGTGAGTTGAATCGTATAATCGCCCGGACTCGGGAATGTCACTTGGATCTGACCATTTTTGCCAGTCCCAGTGAAGTTCACGGGAGCGCCCAGTGTGCTCCAGGAGAATGTGAGCGCGTCGGTGTTAGTAGATCCCGTGCTGGTGCTCGCGTCCAGCAGCGTGGGATTCTGGCTGGTTTGAATTACTTTCGCGCCTCCCATCAGAGTCCCGAGTTGGGGGTTGGTGACCGTCACGGTCACGCCACCATTCGAGCCTGGGGGAACTACCGGAACTGCCGGGAAGGTGACGGTGCCGGTTCCGGCGGCGGAATAGGCAACCGCAATGCCTGCGATTACTTCGACGACGTTGTTGATCTTAGGCGGATTGTCGGTGGTGTATCCGATGGAAATGGCGACCGGGGTTCCGTTGACGTTTCCGAAAGCACCGGAAGCGGAGCTATCGGAGACCGTTCCGACAAGAAGCAGCGATGGAACCGGGTTGCAGCCGGTGAGAATCAAGCTGATGTTGGTTGTCGTGGTTTGGATTACGCCAGTTTGAAAATTGAAATTCGGAGTGGGAAGAGGAGAGCCGGCGGCCACCAGGAAAACCGTGGAAGTGACAGTGCCCCGCTGCGGATTGTAGATAAAGATCTCGCGAATCTCCTGCGCGCCACCCGTAATCGAGGCGAGCACATTGGCCGGCAGATTGGGGGTCTGCGTGGTCAGGATGTCCGCCAGCGTGGCCTGCCGCTCAAAGTTCAGCGTCGTCAGCCCGGTGGGCGCCGTGGTGCATGTCATGGACGGCGTCGGGGTGGTTGGGGTAGTTTGCGCTGCAAGCGGAATTGCACCTGCTACGGCGAGTAGCATCGTGGCTGCAGTCAAGGCTGGTTGTTTCCAAGTTTTCATTGTTTGAGTTCTCCTGTACTTTTCAAAACGGCCAATCGAGTGAATCACCCTATGCCGCACGCCTTGTAGATGCCTGAGGGCCAGCGATGTTACGAAGTTGTGAGTTACTAACGAAGCTAACGTTAGGCGGATAAGAAAACAACCAAGGGTTATTGCGAGGGAATTATTGTGCGGGAGTGGTGCACTTGCCTTTGCAAGTGGTCTCGGAAATTTGCTGCGTGGGGCCGAGTGTGCTGGGGTCCGAAACAGAAGGACGGCGCACGCTGAGCGTCTCCACCGTGCCGCCCGGTCTGGGCTTCTGCTCGATGATCTGCTGTTCAAAGAGCTTCAGCTTGCCGTCGCTATCGACATTGCCTGGAGCATTGCGGCCGAAGAGATTGACTACCGAGTCCTTGGTGCCATCGGGGCGAGTGATGGTGGTGGCGACGGATTGATTGTGGAGTTGCAATGTACCCTGGGGACCGATTTCGTATTCGGCCGTGTTGTCGGATGCTTGTCCGCCCTGCTCGGAATGTTCCTTGGTTTCCCGGATGGCGACGCCAAATCCGCCGTTGCCGTCGCGGCGATAGGTGGTGTCTTCTTCGCGATAGCCGGTGCCTTCGTGCATCCGGACCATTTCCTTTTTCTCGACAGTCTGCAGAGATCCCTCTACCGGACGCAGTAGTTCCGTGCTGGATGTTTCCGAAGATCCGTTCTTGTGAGTCTCGGTGATCGTCTTTTGAACTATTTGTTGCGATCCGTTGATGTCGGTCTGGTAGCGCGTGGTTTGGATGGTGGAACCGTCGCCGTGTTTCTGCTCTTCGACGACTTCTTTAATCGGTGTCGTCGGATTGCCGTTGGGATCAAAGCGGTGGATCACCCGCTCGGTGACTTTGCCGCTGGCATCGTCGCGGATCACGCGATCGTCAACCCGTTCAACGGGAACCATGCGGCCGTTGATGGATTGCAGCCGCTCGGTGGTTTCGGTAGCGTTCTTCGATTTTGTCTGCTCGACTTGCGTGCCTTCGGCGATGCGGTTGCCGTTGACGTCCACCGAGGTGGTGGTTCGGATGCTGGAATCCTGCGCTTGGAGCGGGAAAACGGCCAAGGCGCCGCAGAAAAGAAAGAGCTTCACAATTTTTAGCCTACCGGGTTTGGCTTACGGGAACAATACGATGAAGACCTTAGTTTGTAGAGCCGGCAGGAATGCCGGCGGCAGGCAAAATTGCCCGCCCCACGCTTACTTCAATAGCGGATCCAGAAGCGGAAGTGGGACGGCGCTTTCTTTTAGGGCGGCGTCGTGGAATTCGGTCAGGTTGTAGGACGCGCCTTTGCGCTTTTTATACGACTCGCGCAGGTCCAGCCAGCCGCGCCATCCGACAAAATAGGTGGGGAGCTGACAGGCGCCTAGTTCAGCGCGCTGGATTTTCGCTTCTGCTTCCTCTTTTTCCTGGAAGGTGTCGTTGATCATCAGATCGAGCGCCTGCTGCTCGGTCATCCCCAGCGTGTGGAAGCGGATGTCGATGATGGCGTTCGCGGCCACGCGGAGGAGTTGCTTGAGAAGCGACAGCCGCAGTTCGACGCTGTTGTTCAGGTAGCCTTCGTCGGACATCAACTGCTGCGCGTAGACCCCCCAGCCTTCCACGTAAGCGCCGTTGCCATAGATGTTGCGAAGCAGGCGGCGCGATTTGGGCTCGACGTTGTTGGCGATTTCCAGTTGCACGTAGTGACCGGGCATGGCTTCATGGATGGTCAACTCTTGAAGACCGTAGGTGTTGTACTCGCGCAGTTTTGATTCCATGCGATCCTTCGGCCAGTCCGTTGGGATTGGGGTGATCCAGTAGAATGCGCCTAGCTGCGGCTCTAGCGCCGGAGCTTGATTGAAACCGCCAACGGGATATCCGCCACGCATGAATTCGGGGGTGGGGATCACTTGCAGATTGGAGCGTCCGGGCAGAGTGACAAGGTTCTTCGAGCGAACGAAATCGGTGGCTTCGGCGAGGTCCTTGCGGGCGTCGTCGAAATAGGTTTCGGGCGTGGCGTGCTGCTGGGCGATTTTGTCGAGCGCTTCTTTTACGGATCGCGGAGCGGCGAGCTCTGCCATTTCGCCGCGTATCTCTTTGAGCGCGGTTTCCGCTTGGGCGAGCACTTGGTCGGGTGTTTTGCCGGATGCGAGGGTGTAGCGGAAATCTTCGTCGTATTTATCCTTGCCGAGACGCCAGTCGGTGGTCTTGCGGGAAAGATCGGTCTTCAGAAATTTGTTGAAGCGGGCGAGGGCGTCGAGAGCGGACTTCGCGGCGCGATCAAATTCCGGTTTCAGCGGCGGCGGAACTTTTGCGCGGAGGGTTTGGTCGATCAGATCGATGTTCCCGGCGTTCTCTTCCTGCGCCACGCGATTCCAGATTTCCGGCGAATCAAGCAGCATGCTCTGGGCATTTTCGAGAAAGCTGGGAATGCGGAAGAGGCGCTGGATGATATGGCGATAACGGTCTTCGAGCGGCGCGTATTCGAGGACGAAGGGATTGAACAGCGCGTTGCCGACTAATTCCACGTACATCGTGGGATTGTGCCGGTGCGGTTGGATGCGTTGGAGATTGAAAATCGTGAGATCGATCTGATTTTGAATGATGCGATAGTCGGCGCTGTCTTCCGGTGAGAGTGTTTCCGGCTTGATGGCGGCCAGGCGATCGCGAAAATGAAAATAGAATCGGCGCTGCTCCTGGATGCCTTCGTTGGTCAGATTGTCGAGCTTGTCATCGAGATTGATGCCGTCGTGCATGTGATAACCCGCCGAGGTGGCGTCGATGGGCGAGAGCGCGAGGGATCCGTAGACGAAATCATCGGTGAGTTTGGAGAAGTCCTGCTGCTCGCCGGGCATTTTGCAGCTTGTGAGGGCGAAGCAGGCGAGCGCCAGCAGCGGTAGCGCTCCCTTGTGGTCGCGGTTCGGTAGCACTTCAGCGCGTGACATGGTCGGACGCTTCGCCGAATTTGGAACCGGCGAGTTCAGGGTTGATGTTTTTGAGTAAGCCGGTCAGGACACCGCCGGCGCCGACTTCGATGAAGCGCGTGACGCCTTCCGAAGCAAGTTTGCGGATGGTTTCGGTCCAGCGGACGGGGTTGGGGACTTGCTGGAACAATCCCTCGCGGGCTTCGGCGCCCGTGCGGATCAACGCGGCCTGCCAATTGTTGACCAAAGGCACGGCTAGATCGCGGAATTCGGTTGCGTTCAGATCGGCGGCGAGTTTTTCCTGAGCGGGCTGCATTAGCGAGCAGTGGAAGGGAGCGCTGACCTGCAAGAGAATCGCGCGACGCGCTCCGGCGGTTTTTGCCAACTCAACGGCTCTTTGAACCGCTGCGGCGTGTCCGGCGATCACGGTTTGATCCGGCGAATTCAGATTTGCGGCGCTGACGACTTCGCCTTGGCATGCTTCCGCGAGGATGGCGTCGAGTTTTCCATCGGGAAGTTTGAGCAGCGCCGCCATGGCGCCGATTCCTGCCGGCACCGCAGCCTGCATATATTGACCGCGTTTGCGCACCAGGCGCAGAGCATCGGCGAAATCGAGCGATCCGGCGGCGACGAGAGCTGAGTATTCGCCGAGGCTGTGTCCGGCGACGTAATCCGGCTGGATGCCTTTTTCCTGGAGCACGCGAAACGCAGCGATGGAGACGGCGAGCAAAGCGGGCTGGGTATTTTCCGTGAGCTGCAATGTTTCAGCGGGCCCTTCAAAGCAGAGCTTGGAAAGCGAGAACCCGAGCGCATCGTCGGCTTCCAAGAAAGTTTTCTGCGCGACAGGAAAATTTTCGGCTAACGTTTTGCCCATGCCCGCGTATTGCGAGCCCTGGCCGGGAAACTGGAAAGCAGTCTTCATTTGGTTCAGCAATTAGTGTAACGAAGCGTGTGCAAATTTTTACATCCTTTCTTCGTTCCCTCGCGTCTTTACATGTGACGGGAGGAGGAAACATGACCCGCTCAGTAAATCCGCAAGTGAATCAGTTTGAAGTGAAGGGCTTCGTGTACTGCCCGATCTGCACCCACACGGTGGAAGGCACGGTGGTCAGCAACGGGAAATCGGCGAAGGTGAAACCGGGACAGAAGTGTTCGCGCTGTTCCGCCTCGCTCGATCCGGGCTACATCATGCGCATGGATCGCGCCGCATAGCCGCAACGCGCATGTTACTGTAGTTGTCAGAGAATGAAACGTAAACTCCCGCCGACAGAGCCGGTGATCGATCAGGCACTGCTCGATCAAGCCAAGCGTGCCATCGCAACCGACCAGATGCTGCGCGTGGAAAAGTGTTCTGTGTGCGGATCGCCTTGCGCGCCGAACGCGTCCGAACAATTGTGCTGGGTGTGCCGCCGCTTGAAGATCAGCGCGTGGCGCGATTCCGATCAACAAATCGTTCAGGAGTAGCGAGCGCCCGCTCGTAAATAAACGCCGCTGCTGCGACGTCCTCAATCCCAACGCCAATGGATTCGAAGATGGTAACGCCGTTTGCGTTGTAATGCGCCTGGACGTTTTGCAACTCGACCACGTTCGACCAAGCGTCCGAAATGATCAGGTCGCCGGCTTCGATCTTGGCTTGCTCGAGCGAGTCGACGACGATCAACGATGCGCGCTGCATGAGATCGGCCGGAAGCTCGCGGCGGTTGGCGACGTTCGATCCCATGGCGTTGACCAGCGTTCCGTCTGAGATCCAGGCGTTTTCAAGCACCGGATCTTTCGCATTGGTTGCGGTGACGACGATGTCCGCGCCGCAGACGGCTTCTTCGGCAGTCGCGGCGGCGATGACCGAATTCTCCTGCGCGAACTTTGTGCGCTTCTCTTCGCTGCGGCTCCAGACGCGGACGTGCTCAATGGGCCTGACGGCGCGGATCGCGTGAAGCTGGGTGGCGGCCTGAAATCCGGAGCCGATGAGGCCGAGCGTTTTGGCTTGAGGATTGGCGAGCAGATCGGTGGCGTAGCCGCTGGCGGCTCCGGTCCGGATCTGGCCGAGATAATTGGCTTCCATTTGGGCGAGCGGCTGGGCCGTTTTGGCATCGAAGAGGAAGAAGAAGAAATTCGCTCCGTAGCGGGGGTTCGAGGAGTAGAACTTGGTCCCGAAGTAATTGCCTACGGCGCCTGCCATGCTGTGAAGGACGGAGCCGGATTCGAGGATCAGACGGCGCCTGGGTTGAATGACGGCGCGGCCGATCTTTTGAGCTTCGAAGGCTAGCCGCATCAGGCGGATAGCTTCGGTTATGGGGAGTAAGGCTTGAACATCGGATTCGGTGAAGTAGAACATCATTTTTGGCCGCGAATTAACGCGAATGGACGCAAATAAGATTCGCGTTTATTTGCGTTCATTCGGGGCCCGGATTATGCTTTGACCGGATCGGGGCTGTCCGGGTTCAATCCCAGATCTTTAATCGCGGCGGTGGCTTTCTTTTTATCGAATTTTCCGTCGCGCGCCAATCGGGATAGCGCTGCGGCTGCAATGGCTTCCGCGCTGTTTTCGAAGTGTTTCCTTAGGTGCTCGCGGTTTTCGCTGCGCCCGAATCCGTCGGTTCCTAAGGACACCATCCGGTTAGGCAGCCAACGGGCGATTTGGTCGGCGACCACCTTCATATAATCGGTCGCGGCGATGATCGGACCTTCCACGCCTGCCAGGGCTTGCTGAATGTACGGCTTGCGTTCGGGCTCGGCGGGGTGCAGGCGGTTCCAGCGCTCGACTTCCAAGGCGTCGCGGCGGAGTTCGTTGTAGCTGGTCACGCTCCATACGTCGGCTTTGACTTGGTATTTTTCGGCCAGGATCGACTGGGCTTTCAGGGCTTCGTTCAGGATTGGACCGCTGCCGAAAAGTTGGATCTGCGGCTTCCCGCCATCCGCGGCCTTGAAGCGGTAAATGCCGCGCAGAATTCCATCGGCGGAGCCTTCAGGCATCTGCGGCTGAGCATAGTTTTCGTTGTAGATGGTCAGGTAGTAGAAGCGGTCTTCCATCTCTTGATACATGCGGCGGATGCCGTCTTGCACGATCACCGCGATTTCGTATGCGTAAGCAGGATCGTAGCTGTGGCAGGTGGGGACGGTGCTCGAAAGAACCAGGCTGTGGCCGTCCTGATGCTGCAGGCCTTCGCCGGAAAGCGTGGTGCGGCCGGCGGTTCCGCCCATCAGGAAGCCTTTGCCGCGCGAATCGGCGAAAGCCCAGATGAGGTCGCCGATGCGCTGGAATCCGAACATCGAATAATAGATGAAGAACGGCATCATCGGCACGCCGTAGGTGGCGTACGAGGTTCCAGCGGCGGTGAAAGACGCCATGGATCCGGCTTCGGTGATTCCTTCTTCGAGAATCTGGCCGTTCTTGGCTTCCTTGTAGAAGAGGAAGATTTCGCTGTCCTGGGGTTTGTAGAGCTGGCCTCGGCTGGCGTAGATTCCGTACTGCCGGAACAGCGATTCCATACCGAACGTGCGCGCTTCGTCGGGAACGATCGGCACAACGTACTTGCTCAACTCGGGTTGTTTGAGCAGCGACTTGAGAACGGCGACAAATGCCGCCGTGGTCGAGGCCTCGCGGCCTTTCGATCCGCCGGTCGCCTCGTGGAAGGTTTCCATCGCCGGAGCGGTGACGTGCGGAAAATCGCTCTTGCGCGACGGCA
>DATGIH010000184.1:0-11165 GCA_035295865.1 Bryobacteraceae bacterium | reverse complement strand
GCTGGAAGTGGATGAAGACAGCCGTCTCGGCAACGAAGTCTTGCTCAATGGGAAACGCTACGGTGCGCCGGATGTTCCGGCCGATGATTTGATCGCGGAACTTTATGAAACGGCCGTTACAGAGCTCGCGCGAATGGGAATCCATCGCTACGAGATTTCGAACTTCGCCCGCCCGGGTTTTGAATCGCTGCACAATTTGAAATATTGGCGGCTGGAACCGTACGTGGGCTTCGGCGCCGATGCGCATTCATTTGACGGCCAGCAGCGGTTCCAAAACGTAGAATCGGCCGCCGGATACGTCGCTGCAAAATCGCCGAGACTCACTTCGCAACCGGCCAATTCCGCCGAAGAGCGATTCTTTGTTGGACTCCGGCTCACGACCGGCATCCAGCCCGATCCGGCTGAATGGTCGCGCTACCACGCGCCTATCCAACGATTCCTGTCCGAAGGTCTTTTGGAAAAGGCCGGCGAAAATTTGCGCCTCACAAATCGCGGCGTGCTTTTTTCCAACGAAGTTTTCGCCGAATTCATCACATCATGATCGATCTCCGAAGCGACACAGTCACCCGTCCCACCGCAGCCATGCGCCGCGCCATGGCCGAAGCCGAAGTTGGCGACGATGTTTACGGCGAAGACCCCACGGTCAATCGTTTGGAACAACGAGCCGCCGAAATTTTGGGCAAAGAGGCCGGACTCTTTGTGCCCACGGGCACCATGGGTAACGTGATCGCGATCAAGATTCACACCGAGCATGGCCAGGAGGTGGTGTGCGAATCGCGCTCGCACATTTTGGATTGGGAACTCGCCATGGCGGCGTGGTTCGCCGGATGTTTGATCCGGCCGGCCTATTCCGACGATGGAATCCTGACCTGGGACAAACTCAAAGACGCGCTGCGATTCCCCAGCGCCCACTGCGCGCCCACGGGGCTCATCGAAATCGAAAACTCGCACAACATGGCCGGCGGAACCGTTTATCCCCTGGACACGCTGTGCGAAATCTACGGAAATGCGCGCGAGGCCGGCATTCCCGTTCACATGGACGGCGCGCGGATTTTCAACGCGGCCTGTCATCTCAATCTGCCAGTGCGCGACGTAGCAGCGTATGCCGACACCGTGATGTTCTGCCTTTCCAAAGGCCTCGGTGCTCCGGTGGGATCGATGCTGGTTGGATCGAAAGAAGCGATGGATCGCGGCCGGCTTTACCGGAAAAGGCTGGGTGGCGCGATGCGCCAGGTTGGCGTGCTCGCTGCCGCGGGATTAATCGCGCTGGAAGAAATGCCGCAGCGCCTGGGTGAGGATCATGCCAACGCGCGATTTTTAGCAGGCGAACTTGCGAAACTGCCGGGCTTGAAACTTCACTTGGATCGCGTCCAGACCAACATCATCGTCTTCGACGTCAGCGGCCTTGGGCTCAATGCCGAGCAATTTAACGCGCGGCTCCAGACTCTCGGTGTACTGATGAACGATGCATCTACGCCGCGTGAAGTGCGCTGCCTCACGCACTTCGATGTCACTCGAGAAGATTGCGCGAAGGCCGCCCAAGTGGTGGCCGAACTAGTTAAGCAAATTTCGGAACCACAAAAGGCTTCCGGTACTCGCGCGTGAACATGGCGTTCGCTTCCGCGTCACCCGTGCAACTGTAGCTCTCTGCGTCGAAATTCAGCGTACGGCCCAGGCGATAAGAAATATTCGCCAAGTGGATCAACGTGGTCGATACAGCACCCACGCCGATTTCCGCGTTCAGATCCTCGCGCTTCCGGCTGCGCACAGCGTCAATAAAATTCTGGAAGTGATGCTCGTCGGAATTCCGGGTTGGTCCGGGTTCCTGCTCCTTGCCAAGCCAAGTCCGATACGTTCCGTAGCCGTCGATTGCGAGATATCCTTTCGCACCGTAGAACAGATTGCCGATCGTATTCGGATCGAACTTCCCGCCCTTGTTATGCTCACCGATTCCGCCTTCGTGATTGCTCATCCAGTGGCGGACTTCGAACTCCATCATCTTTTTCTTGCCGCCGTCGTTGAATTCGTAGAGAGCGGTAATCGTATTGGGCGTTTCCTGATCGTCGTCGAACATGAAATGGCCGCCCATTGCGGTGACTCTGGTCGGATAGGTCACGCCGAGGCCCCAGCGCGCGATATCCAGCTCATGGATGCCCTGGTTGCCGAGATCGCCATTGCCGTAATCCCACATCCAGTGCCAGTTGTAATGGAAACGATTCTTGCTGAACGCGTGCTCCGGCGCCGGACCCAGCCACAGATCGTAATGCACGCCTTCCGGAACCGGTTCCACCGGCGTGCGGCCGATGGTGTTGCGCCACTTGAAGCACAGCCCGCGCGCCATGTAGACATCGCCGATCAATCCGTCGCGCATGCTTTGCACGGCTTCCTGAATCGCTGGAGACGAACGGCTTTGGCTGCCTTGCTGGACCAAACGATTGTATTTCCGCGCCGCCGCGACAATCTGCTTCGCTTCAAACATATTGTGCGAGCAGGGCTTCTCCACGTAAACATCCTTGCCCGCTTGCACGCCCCAGATGGTCTGCAGCGTGTGTGAATGATTCGGCGTGGCGATGGAAATCGCATCGATGGATTTGTCGTCGAGCAGTTTGCGCAGATCGGTAAACGTCGCGGGACGCTTGGCAAATCCGCTCGCGGCTTTGTTCAGCACCGATTCATCCACATCGCAGAGCGCCACCACGTCCACGTTCTTGATGCCAGCCCACTCTTTCAAATGGTCCTTGCCGCGTCCGTGCAATCCCACCACGGCAACTCGAACGGTGTCGCTCGGGGTAGACGTCGCGCGCCTCGCGGCTGCCAAGACTCCGGCGGAACTCATGATGAAATGTCTGCGATTCATAGGCTTTTGTCCTGACCGCCAGTATAGCGCCGCGCACCGCGTTATGTGCATACTGGTCGGGAGATGCCGAAGTGCCCGGAATGTGCAACCGAGATTTCCGCGGATAGCGGGTTCTGCATCACCTGCGGTTCGGTGACCCGAACTTCCGCAACGCGAACATCCGCGTCTACCATGGCAATCGTTTCGAGTTCAGCCGCCGTTGATTTCGACGAAGGCCGCTTTGTACCGGGCACGCTATTAGCCGAACGCTACCGGATTCTCGGCCGCCTGGGCAAAGGCGGAATGGGCGAGGTCTACCGCGCGAACGATCTTCGCCTGGGACAGACAGTGGCGCTCAAATTCCTGCCTGAGACCACGGCCAAGGACCCAGGCATGCTGGCGCGCTTCTACAACGAAGTACGGATTGCGCGCCAGGTAACGCATCCCAACGTCTGCCGCGTGTTCGATATCGGCGACGTCGAAGGTCAGCCATTCATTTCCATGCAATTCGTGGACGGCGAGAATCTAGCGTCGCTGCTGCTTCGAATCGGTCGGCTTCCGGCGGACAAGGCCGTAGAAATTTCGCGGCGCTTGTGCGCGGGACTCGCCGCAGCCCATTCGCAGGGCGTTCTGCATCGTGATCTGAAACCGGCCAATATCATGATCGATGGGCGCGGCCAGGTGCTGATCACCGATTTCGGCTTGGCGGGCCTCGAAGAAGAAATACGCGGAGCCGACATTCACAGCGGAACCCCGGCTTACATGGCGCCCGAACAACTCGCGGGCAAGGAAGTCACAAGCAGAAGCGACATCTACGCGCTGGGCCTGGTGATGTATGAAATGTTCACCGGCAAGCGTGCATTTGAAGCTGAGACTTTGGCGGATTTGGTTCGCATGCGCTCTGAAACACGGCCGAGCGAAATGTCGAGCAGCGTGCGCGATGTGGATCCGTCCGTGGAGCGGATCATTCTCAAATGCCTGGATCCCGATCCCGCCAAACGGCCCTCCGGCGCACTGGCCGTTTCCGCCGCGCTTCCTGGCGGCGATCCACTGGCAGCGGCGCTGGCGGCCGGTGAAACTCCGTCGCCCGAAATGGTGGCGGCGGCCGGAGCGCAGGAAGGTCTGAAGCCCCTCATCGCGATTGCTTGCCTGGCTGCGATTCTGATTTCACTAGCCGCTATCGTGTATTTCGATTGCCGCCAGGAGCTCGCGGGCATGGTGAACTTCGAGCTGCCTCCGGAAGCGCTGGCCGTACAGGCGCGCAAAACCATTCAGCAGTTCGGTTATACGGCGCCAATCGCCGATCGCGCGTTCACTTTCGACTATTCCGGCGCCTATCTCTATTACCTGAAGCAGCAGTCCAAGCAAGCACTGGATTGGCCGAAAATTGCCTTGAGTCAGCCGCCCGTTATCTATTTTTCCTATCGCGAGAGTCCGCTGCCGCTCGAGCCGCACAATTTCGACATCTTGGGCCGCGTCTCCGTGGACGATCCGCCACCGTCGGTTGCCGGAATGGCGCGCATCACGCTTGACCTCACCGGCCAAATGCGCAGTTTCTCCGCCGTTCCTCCTCAGGTGGATCCTTCGCCGCCGCTCGCTCAGCAGCCGGACGCAACGCCGCTGTTCACAGCAGCCGGCCTGGATCTCAAATCGTTCCAGCCGACCGATCCGCATTGGACGCCGCTTGCTTCGGTGGATGCTCGCGCCGCCTGGACCGGTACGTTTCCCAACGTCTCCACAAGACCGATCCGCGTGGAAGCGGCTTGGTGGCGTGGCAAGCCGGTGTATTTCCAAATCGTCGGACCCTGGACGCAGCCGGACCGCATGCCAGCCGCTCCGCGCCGGAACGACTATACGTGGATCATTGTCGAGGGCAGCGGAAGCATCCTGGCCGCATTCATGACGTGGCGGAATCTGCGTCTGGGACGCGGTGACCGGCAAGGCGCCATCCGGTTGGCGGCTTTCGCCTTTTGCGTCGCGCTTGCCGAGATCCTGCTGCGCGCGCATTTCGCGACGCTTGCATCGACCTTTCGTTTGTGGAACGAGGCCATTTCTCAAGCGCTCTGGACCGGTGGCCTGCTGTGGCTGGCTTACATTGCATTGGAGCCCGCGGTGCGGCGTCTATGGCCGCGCAGCCTGATCACCTGGACACGGCTTCTCTCCGGCCGCTGGCAGGATGCGCTGGTCGGCCGCGACCTTTTGATCGGGCTTCTGGTAGGCATGGGTTACGATCTGGTGTTCGCCGCCGACAACGAATACTCACTCTTCATGGGCGGAATACCGAGTACTGCGCCAAGGTTGGACGCGTTGCTCGGGATCTCGCGGGCGACTGGTGTTATTCTGGATCGCATACTAAATGGGCTGCTAGGTTCGTTTCTTTTTTTTCTGCTGTTCTTCTTCCTTCGCGCGATTCTGCGCAAGGAGTGGCTGGCCGGAGCAGCCTTCGTAGCATTGTTCGTTGGACTGCGCCTCTTTAGCTCCAACAACAATTACCCGATTGTAGACGTTCCGGCCATGATCATTGTTTACGGCGTCATCGTGGTGATGATCTTACGCTGCGGCCTGCTGGCTCTGGTCACCACAATCTTTGTCACCGATCTGATCGGCGAGCTCGTCTTCACTACCAATTTCTCGGCCTGGTACGGCAGTGGATCGCTGCTTCTGATTATTTTTGTGAGCGCACTCGCGATCTTCGCGTTCCGCAAATCGCTCGGCGGACATCGGCTCTCGGCCGCGCTCCTGGATCAGTAGATCTACTCGACGCGCAAGGACCGCATCGGGTCCACACGCACGGCCCGGCGCGCCGGAACGTAACTGGCGGCGAGCGCGATCAGAACCAGGAGAGATGAGACCGCCGAGAACGTGACCGGATCGGTGGGGCTTACGCCGAAGATCAAGCTTTCCATCCAGCGGGTCAGCGCAAATGCCGTGCCGCCGCCTACCACGACACCGGCCAATGAGAGTAGCAGTCCCTGGCGCAATACCAATCCGGCAACACTTCGCGCCGAGGCTCCAAGCGCGATTCGAATCCCGATCTCGCGCATTCTTTGGGTCACGGTGTATGCGAGAACGCCGTAAATTCCGACGCTCGCGAGCAACAAAGCGAGTCCGGCGAAAATCCCGAACAGCAGCATGTTGAATTTGCGCTGCGCCAGGCCTTCGCCCATGCGTTGCTCCATACTGTAAACATCCGCGACCGGCTGATTCGCATCAATGGCCCAAACCTGGCTTTGCACGGCATTGGTCAGCCTGAGTGGATCGTCCGCCGTCCGCACCACCAGAGCGATGGAATGGAAGGTACGCGCCGGCAAAAACAGTTCTGGCCGGACTTCCGTATCCAGACCCATCTGGTGCGTGTCAGCCTTCACTCCAACGACGGTGACACGCTGCGCATTTGGACCGCCGCCCAACAACAGCACCTTGCCAACGGCATCGCCGCGAGGAGAGATCCGCCGCGCGAGCGCTTCGTTCACCACCACGACCGTAGTCATGGACTGCTCCGTATCCTGCCGCGTGAAGGATCGGCCGCGCAAAATCGGCATTCCCAGCGTTTCGAAATATCCATCGCCTACAGGCGTGTTATCGGCCAGCGACATCGTTCCGTTCGCAGGCGCCGGTTCGCCTTCCACCTGGAACGGCGTCGCTGCGATACGATCCAGCATCGGAAATCCGGATCCAATGGCCACCGATTGCACACCCGGGACGCGCGCGACACGTTCCTGCAGCTCGTCGCCGAACGCCTTTACGCGCTTGTCGTCGTCATACTTCGGCGCGGTAAGATTCACGTGCATGGTGAGCAGATGGTCGGTGCGAAATCCGGGCGAGATGGAGAGCAGGGAAGTCATGCTTCGGATCATCAGTCCGGCGCCGGCCAGCAGCACCAGCGCGAGCGCGACTTCGGAAACCACCAGGACGTTGCGCATGCGTCCGGAAACGCCGCTGCCGCCTCCCCGTCCGCCTTTGACCAGCGATTCATTCACATTTTGCCGCGCGGTCTGAATCGCGGGGGCCAGGCCAAAAACCAATCCCGTGAGCAGCGCGGCGCCTAAAGTAAATAGCAGCACCTTAGCGTCAAGCGTCAACTGATGCAGGTGATAATTGTCCACGGGCGCGAATTTCCGAATGGCCTGAATCCCGGCGAACGCCAGCGCCACTCCGGCCGCTCCGGAAACCACACTCAGCAACAAACTTTCGGCGAGCATTTGACGCGCCAGCCGCCAGCGTCCGGCTCCCAGTGCAATGCGGATGGCGATCTCTTTTTCACGCCCCGCCGCGCGCGCCAGCAGCAGATTCGCCACGTTCGCGCAGGCGATGAGCAGCACGAACGCGACCGCGAACTGTAGCACCACGATGGTGCGGCGCATCACGGCGCCCACATCTTCCACGAACAGCGGAAATACGTTGACGCCGAACGTGGTGTTGAGCTTCGGATAAAGCTGGATCAAGCGCTGATCGATGGAACCCATCTCGGCGCGGAACTGCTCTAGCGTAACGTTCGGTTTTAAGCGTCCGAACACGAAATTCTGCCGGGCGTCGAGTTCGGCTTCGGACATCCCAGCCGGGCTCATGGTCAGCCAGACATCTGGCTTCTTCTGATCGAAACCTTCCCACATCGCCGGGAGGTGAAACTCTCGCGGCAACACGCCAATGATGGTGTAGGGCGCTTCGTCGACATGAATGGTCTTGCCGATCGCACCCGGATCTTTGGCGAATTTCTTTTCGAACATCGCGTAACTGATGATCGCGACCGATCCTCGCTTGGCCGGAGCATCGGAAGCCGTGAATCCGCGGCCGAGCGCCGTTTGTACTCCAAGCAAGTCCAGGAAATTGGTGGATGTGGTCACGCTTTCCACCTGCTCCGGCTTGTCCAGGCCGGTCAAGTTGACGTTCGCCACTTGCAGGTAAGCAAGATCGTCCAAAAGGTGGCTTTGCCGCTTCCACTCAAGCACGTCCTGGAGAGCCGCCGGAAGCCGCTGCGCGAGGAATCCGCCGACCAGCGGATTCGATTCCCAAATCATCACCAGCCGCGATGGGTCTTTATAGGGGAGTTGCCGCAGCAGCACGGCGTCCAGCGCGCTGAACATGGCGGTGTTGGCGCCGATCCCGAGCGCGAGCGCCAGGATCGCCACCACCACGAATCCAGGAGCTTTCAGATAGGAGCGAAATGCAAACCGGACATCTTGGAGCATGAACTATTTACGCACGCAGCCGGCGTTTAGTTCCCGCCCCGAATCCTAATCCCCAATCCCTAAGCCCGCCGCAGCGCCGGCGCACCGGCGCAAGGCAACGAAAATTGTGCCGCCCTAGCGTCGTCGTAGAACATCCGGACCGTGTCCAGTGAATATGCGTCCAAATCGCGGCCCAGCAGCGGGAGTTTCTTGAGCAGATCGTGCGTGACCGTGATGATATGGCAGCCGATTTTGTCAGCTTGCACGATGTTCAGCAGTTCGCGGGGACTGGCCCAGATCAGCTCGATTTGCGGATGGTTGCGCATCCGAACCAGCGCCGAGCACAGCATGGGAAGCGGATCGATCCCGGCGTCCGCCACGCGTCCGGCGAAGATCGAGATGCAGGCCGGCGTCCCATGGCGCAGGCTGGGAATCACCGCGTCTACTTGATCGAGAGTCATGATCGCGGTGACGTTCACTTTCACGCCTTGGCGCGACAGCCGGTCGATCAGCGGCGCCGAACTCATCCGCCGCGTATTCGTGATGGGGATCTTCACATATACGTTCTCGCCCCAACTCGCGATTTGCAGCGCCTGTTGTTCCATTTCTTCGAAATCGTCCGAAAGAACTTCGAAGGAGAAGGGGCGTTCCGGAATGGCGTGGGTCAATTGGCGGCCGAAAGATTCGTAATCGGTAATTCCCGCCTTCCGCATCAGCGTGGGATTCGTGGTGAAGCCGGCGATCCGCGGATTCTTGGCCAGTTCCAGAATCGAGGGCAGATCCGCGCCATCGGCGAAGATTTTTACCTGCAGATCCGCCGTGTGCGGCTGCGAAATGCTTTGAGCGAGGCTTAAGAGCGAATCAGGCATGACGCCGCCATTCCCGAAGCGCTTGGCCGGCGATCCAGTTTGCCGCTTCGCGCAAAGAGCGAACTTTCAAATATGGACCGTCGGGCTGCCGTTCCCGATAGCCATGATCGACAAAAACCGCCTGGCAGCCGGCCCGGTGTCCGGCTTCAACATCACGCCAGCGATCTCCAACCACGTAGCTGTTTCGCAAATCGATATTCCAGCGCTGGGCGGCATCCAGCAGCAGACCTGGGCGAGGTTTGCGGCAGGCACAGCGAGCATCGTCGTCATGCGGACAAACCCGGATGTCGTCCAGCTCCAAATAGCGTTGCAGCCGCGTGTTGATCTCGGAGACCTGGGCAGCGCTGGTGGCGCCGCGCGCGATGTCCGGCTGATTCGTAATCAGGATGAGAGCAAACCCGGCGTCGCGCAATTTGCGGCAAGCTTCGCGGACACCGGCCAGGACCCGTAGTTCGGCCAGCGTCGCCGGCGGATGGGGCTTTCCTTCCCGCAGCACGGCGCGATTCAGGACGCCGTCGCGATCGAGAAACACCGCCCGCCGCATCGCGTCACATCCTCCCGGACCGAACATCTTCGAGCATTGCGTTCATGGAAACGCACAACGCTTGTTCGGAGGTTTTGCCGCATTTCCAACCGATGCTTTGAATGCGATCGGTATTTAGCCGAACCACCGGGACATCGCCCTTCCAGCCGCGATCGCCGCCCGTGTATTCCAGCCGGACCTCTTCGTCCGAAAGCCCGGATACCGACATCGCGAGCCGCGCGATCTGCGTCACGGTGATGTAATCGCCGGTGGCGACATTGAACACTTCGAAGTTCTTCGAGCTTTTCTCGTGCGCCAGAAGAACCGCCGAGACGACATCTTCGACGTATATATAAGACTTGCTTTGCCTGCCATCGCCCAGCACTTGTAGACGATCCGGCTGCTGCCGTAGCCGCCGCACAAAATCGAAACCAACGCCGTGCGTTTGCCGGCGTCCCACTACGTTGCCAAAACGAAATGCGCAGGCCGTGATGCCGAACATCGCGCAGTAAGAAGCGATCAAAGATTCGCCGGCGAGCTTGCTCGCTCCATACGTCGAGACCGGCACCAGTGGGCCGTAATCCTCGCTAGCTTCGATCTCGCCCAAATCGCCATAAACTCCGCTGCCCGACGCATACAGTAATCGAGCAGTGCTGGTGCGGCGCATGGCCTCCAGAATCTGCTGAGTGAGAAACGTGCCTTCGCGAAAATCGATATCGGGCTCGGTGACGGCGCGCGCGATATCCGGATTCGACGCCAGATGAATCACCACGTCGTGGCCGGACATGTTGCGCTCAAGCGCGGGAAGATCCTTCACATCGCCATGCACCACGCGCAGCCGGGGATCGTTCTGGTGGTGGCCGTAGTGCCATTCCCGGCCGGAGGAAAAATTGTCGTACAACGTGACCGCTTTCACTTCGCGATTCGCGAGCAGCCGATCGGTAAAATGGCTGCCGATAAAGCCCGCTCCGCCCGCGATAAAGAAACGGCTACCCTTCATCGAATGGATTCCCACTTGGTGCCTTTGCGCTGCAGCACCGGATGGCTGACCAACAGATGCCAGATCACCGCGCAAAGACCTTCGGTATGCGGCGTAATACGATCGGCCGACACGGTTGGGATCACCACGCAGCTTTCCGAAACCTGATGCGTAAAACCACCGTCGCGGCCCACGATGCCGAATACGTGCGCGCCCGCCGAGACAGCCGTTTCGAGCGCCTTCACAATGTTGACCGAGACATTTTTCTCCACGCTGCCGCCGCCCACGGAAAATACCAGCACCGCGTCCTTGGAATTAATCCGCGAACCTTCCAACCAACCCGAAAAGCAGCTTTCCCAGCCTTCGTCGTTGGCGCGTGCCGTCAGTTCCGCGACGTTATCGGTTGGGGCATACGCTTCGAATCCGCACAATTTGCGGAAATCGTTCACCGCATGTCCGGCATGTCCCGCCGATCCGCCCACGCCCAGGATGAACAGGCGTCCCCCGCTCTGACGCACTTGCGCCAAGCCCCACGCCATGTGCTCAATTTCACCCGTATCCACCTGTTCGAGGATGGCGATGCTCTCGGCCAAAAACAAGGCCGAAAAACTGCTTACCGCAACCTCCGCGGGCGCTGGGACCGACTCCGCGATTACGCCCTGCAAAAGGTCATTCAAACTTGTCACGCAGTTCTCCTGCTATACAATTCGGATGGCCCGAATGTTTTCAGTAGGTGGCTAAGGCAAACAAACCGGGGGAATAGAAAAAGACCTGAGTAACCAAATCCTCA
>DATGIH010000183.1:0-4533 GCA_035295865.1 Bryobacteraceae bacterium | reverse complement strand
GACTCCTAAACGAAATAGCGCCGAATGCGATCCGCTTGCCCAGCGGCCGGCAATCGCGCATCCACTACGAGCACGGCAAGCCGCCCTGGGTTGCCTCGCGGCTGCAGGATTTCTTCGGCATGCGCGAAACTCCGCGTATCGCAAACGGCAAAGTCGCGCTCGTGGTCCATTTGCTGGCGCCGAACCAGCGCCCGGTGCAAACCACATCTGATTTAGCGGGATTCTGGGAGCGCCTCTATCCGCAAGTGCGCCGCGAGCTCGGCCGGCGCTATCCAAAACATGCCTGGCCGGAGAATCCGTTCTCAAAACCGCCAAGGATGCACACGGACAAACCCGGATAGAACCTTACTGCACCACTGACTGGTAAATGTTCAGGCCATTCCCGCTGGCCGCGTAGACGTAGCCTTTCGCCGACGCCAATCCATCGAAGTAGTAGTAAGTGAACTGCGGATAGAACTGCGGATTTTTCGGATCGCGCGCATCCACAACCGCGAGCGATGTCGGTCCATTGATGTCCGAGAGCGGATATTGATACTGCACCAAAAAGACGCCGCTCGGGTCGAAGGTGATGGTCCGCAAGCTGCCGGTCGCCTGGATTCCCGTATCGACCGTCGTGAGAAACACCGGATTCGCCGGGTCGGAGACGTCATACGTCGAGATCGTCAAATTTCCCGGAAACAGAACGTTCGGACTAATGTATTCTCCATCGTCCGAGGTATTGCCCGCAGCGACCAAAGTATCGGCCGTTGCGGCGAAAGATTCGAGGATGGCCGTTCCGGGCGCTTTCACTTGGTTAATGAATGCCACGTTCGTGGGATCGGTAGTATCGATCACCGCGAGCGCTCCTGTGCCTCCAGTCGCCTCGCCCTTAGCCGTTCCAGTCACGGCGAAAAGAGTATGCGGAACGGTGCCTGCTCCTCGGATGAAAGGGAGCAACTGCGTGGTGCTGGTGGCCGAGATCAGCGTAGGCTGGCTCGGATCGCTGAAATCGAACGCCAGGATATCGCCATGGCTGCCCGTGGAATCGATGTAGCTGGTGTTCACCAGGCCGATGTTCCCGTCGAAAACGAACTTTTGCAAACCGGTGAAGCCACCCACCGCAACGCCCTCCGCGAGCGGCGTGGGAGATTGCAAATTATCGCCGCTCACATCGAAAACCGTCAGCGTCGGATTGTTCTCGGGTCCAACCACGCTCACCAGATATGGATTCTTGGCCGTCCCATTTACCGTGCACGAGATCTCTCGGCTATTCAGATTCGCGTCGCCGTACTCGCCGATGAAACTCGGAAGGCTGGGATCGGTGAGATCGAATACCCGAATTCGCTCCGAGCCGCAGAGATACAAGGTCGAGTCCAAAACTTGCAGCGTGGTTCGCTCACTGACCGCGAAATCGTTAAATAGCGAAACCTCGTTTAAAAACGTGGGCAGCGTCCCGTCGCCCGAAACCGAAATAACAGCGCTGATGCTCTGCAGCCCGCCGACCGTGATTACTAGCGGATAATCTCCGCTCGGCAGGCCGGCTGGAATTTCGATGTTGGCCTGCGCCAAACCCACATCGCCCGGCGTGAGACCCAGATATTGCACGGGCGCGTCGAATCCGCCGATGGTCGCTGTGGAAACGGCTTTCGCCGGATTGCTGCCGGTCGCGGCCTCCCCGTCGGCAAGAGGCGTGCGAACCGCGCCAGTGCCATCGATATAAACCACCACGACGGATCCAGCCGGCGCGGGATTCGAAGGCGAATTGATGTTGCTGTTGTTGTAATCCGGCGGATTCTGAATTACCCCCTGCAACAACGAGGGATCAAGCGTCCCACCGGTCGGATCGTATGTAAAAATACCGGGAGCCGTAGCCGCGATCGTCACCGGAAAAGGATCGCTCGAAACGCCATTGACCGTGATCACAAGATTCGCGGTTCCCGGCTGCACTTCCACCGGCATTTGAAAGTTCACTTGCGTGTACGGGGTGATTCCGGTGAATATGATGGGCGCGTCGAAACCGTCCACAGTTACTTGCACATTCCCGAGCGAAAACGGAAGCGGGATGGTACTTGCGTTCGCGTTCATGACGGCGATTTTCGATCCAAAAATGGTGGCCAAAGAGCCCGGCGCAACCCGGTTCGTGAAGCTGGCCGCATCGGTCACAGCCGTTGGAGTTGGTTGCGCAAACGCGCCCGCGGAAATCAGCAAGATGGGTGAAAGTAAAAATAATCGCACGCTTGATTGTACGGCAATTTCTTATCATGAGTGTTATGCATCGCACCCTCGCGGCTCTTCTGCTTTTCGGTATTTCGTTCGGTTACCTCGAAGCCGCGGTTGTGGTTTACCTCCGCGCCATCTATGATCCCATCCGGGAACGCATCCATCCCGGCCGCGCGCTTCAGGATCTGTTCCCGCTCATCTCACCGGATGAATTGAAAGCCACCGGACCCGAGAATGAACAGCGCCTGAAGATCGAAATAGGCCGCGAAGCCGCGACCATCCTGATGCTCGCTGCTTTTGGAATGGCGGCCGGAAAGAATTTCAATCAACGGATGGCCGCGTTCGCCATCGCATTTGGGATCTGGGACATTTCCTTCTACGGGTTCTTGCGGCTCATGATCGGCTGGCCGCAATCGCTCTTCACCTGGGACATTCTCTTTCTGATCCCGCTGCCGTGGGTCGGGCCGGTCCTTTCGCCGGTCATTATCTCCGCCATGCTCATCGGATGCGGAACCACCTCGCTCCTCCGCGGGGGCCTGCCGGCGAAACCCTGGCAGTGGCTTGCCATGCTTTCGGGTGGCTTGGTGGTGATCGTAGCGTTCATATGGGATTTCCGAAATATCACGACGGGCGGCCAACCGAATCCATTCAACTGGCCATTATTTCTTGCCGGCGGTGGGATTGCGCTTGCGGCATTTATCGCTGCAGCAAGGAATCCAAAATGTCAGGAATCTCAAATACCGCGCGGTTCTTGATCGCCGCGGCATTCGCTCGAAAACGCGCGAAGTTCGCGGGATCCAATAATTCCGCTAAGCCCCGATCAATTTCGCGGAACGAAGGCAGCACCACGCCCACCTGCATCTCACCAATCCAGTCGGTGTTGTAGCGTTCTTGCGGCAGCGTCCACGCATTTCGTTCCACTACCACGGGAAGTTTCATCTGCAGCGCTTCGCTCAAACTTCCAGGGCCAGGCTTGCCGATGAAGAAATCCGAAAGATGCATGAAGTAGGGAATCTCGCTGGTGAAGCCTTCCACGTGTTTTCGAAACCGCGTGTTCAGCGCTCGCAGCCGCTCGGCCAGCTTCCGATTCTTGCCGCAAACAAAGATGAACTGCGCATTCGCGGTGACGCGTTTCGCGATATCCAGCATGACGCTCGATCCCTCACCACCGAACAACACCAAGCCCGTGGTCAGATTCGGATCCAATCCCAGGCGCTTCCGTTCTTCGGCTCGGTCCGCAGTCACAGGCTCATAGAACTTCGGACGCAGAATCATTCCCGAGGTCCGAAATATGCGATCCGGCGTGTGTCCCATGGCGAGCGCCTGTTCCACTGCTTTGGCCGTTCCGCAAATCATGTACTGCTCCTGCGGTTCCATCCAGAAGTGCGGCGGATAATCCGCCAGGTCGGTGAGTACGGTCGCGAACGGAGTTTCCGGCAAGCTCTGCCGCAGCGCGCGGTTGAAGTTCGGAACCAGCGAAACCACGATGTCGCGCTCGCCGCCGCTCCAGAATTTCTTCAACAACCGGACTTGGCCGCCATGGTATAGCCGGATCAATCCGTGCATCGCCACGGTCAACTGTGGAGTGCCGAGCGTCCAGCCTTTCTTGAGTAACGTGTTATAGACATCCTCCATCCGGATGCCGGTATATTTCCGGAAAATATCCAGCGGATCGAGAATTTCCTGCAAATTGACCAGCCGCACCTGCCAATCCCGCTGTTGCTGCTCGATGACGGCTTTTAGGGCAAGGGCTGCGGCTTTGTGTCCGCCGCCGGCCTCAAAGTAGACGAAGTCCAGTTTCTTCACAGGTTTAGGCGGTGTGCAACCAAACGAAAGGAGCGAGAGTCCAACGTACAGTGTGTCACAATTAGGTAACCCGTCAAGGAAAAAACACCTAGTACCAGCAAAACATTTTTTCTAAATTATGTCGCAATCATTTCTTCAACAGAATGTAACTCGGGCGGCGTTATCATAGCATCAGGATCATGCGTGGTCTCATCACTCGCGGCGATTACAACATCATGCACCGCGCCAACAATTGGGAGGCGCCGCGCTGGGTCCGTCTGTATGTCCTGGGCGCCACGCGTGGCGGCGACGGTTGGTTGTGGTACGCCATGGGCCTTGCAATCCTGCTCTTCGGCGGCGAAGAACGATTCGCGGCCTTGGGCGCGGCCGGATTATCCTCGGTTTTGAGTATCCTTCTCTTCCTCTGGTTGAAGCGGATCACAGGGCGCCGGCGGCCCTGCCAGATTGAACGCCACTGCTGGGCGACACTGCTTCCTCCAGATCAATTCTCCTTCCCATCCGGACACACCATGACGGCTTTCGCCGTGG
>DATGIH010000182.1:0-2301 GCA_035295865.1 Bryobacteraceae bacterium | reverse complement strand
GTCTACATGCCGTTTTACCAGGACGAAACCGCGCACGTCTATCGATCGATGCGTCTGTTCGTGCGCGGCGTACCGGAAGCCGCGGGTATCGCCGGAACCGTGCGCGCCGGTTTGCGCACCATCGAACCGAACTTACCGGTGAACGTTCAGACGATGTCCGAAGTTCTATCGCAATCCATCAGCTCGCGCCGGTTCACGCTTCTGCTGCTTTCGTCCTTCGCGACGCTCGCGACGCTGCTCGCCGGCTTCGGAATTTATGGCGTCGTTACGTACTCTGTGACCCGGCGCACACGCGAAATCGGCCTTCGCATGGCACTCGGCGCAAGCCGCGGTCGCGTGCTGCGCATGGTGCTTAGAGAAGTGCTGATCCCAGTAATCGGTGGATCCGCGCTCGGCGGTTTCGCAGCGATCGCTGCATCCGGATGGATGAACAATCTCCTCTATCGAACTCCGCCGGCCGATCCGCTCGTTCTTTCCGCAACCGTAGCCATCATGCTGGCCGTCGCGCTCGCGGCCGCGGCGCTCCCCGCTCAACGCGCGGCTTCCACAGATCCGCAGACTGCGCTCCGGGCAGAATAATGGCATCGCCGCTACTCCAATCGCTGTTGCTGGCCGCGCAAATTGCTGTCATCTCTCATCGCGGCGAACATTTGAAGCATCCGGAAAACACGCTGCCCGCGTTTCAGGCCGCCATTGACGCCGGCGCGGACTACTTCGAGCTGGACGTCCGCACTACCTCCGACGGCCACTTGATCCTGATGCACGACCGAACGGTGGATCGCACCAGCGGCGGAAAGGGCGCGGTCCGCGAAATGACGTTCGAGCAAATTCGAGCGCTGAACGTGCCCACTTTGGATGAAGCGCTGAATCTGGCTCACGGCCACATTGGCGTTTATGTGGATTGCAAAGACATCGCGCCGGCCGATCTGGTGACCGCGCTTGAAAAAGCGGGCATGCTGGACAAAGTGGTGATTTACGGCGGCGCTGAATTTTTGAAAAACGTTCAAGCGATCCAGCCGACTCTCAAAGTGATGCCGGAAGCCAATAACGCGGCCTCGCTCGAAAAACTGCTTACCGCGCTGAAGCTTCGCGTCGTCGCGTTCGACGCGCATGATTTCACCGACGAGGTAATTCGAATTGCTAAACACGCAAACCTCGAAATTTTCGTGGATCGCCTAGGTCCCGCGGACAACGCCGCGCACTGGCAGGACGCCATCGATCGAGGAGCCACCGGAATCCAGACCGATCATCCGGCGGAACTAGTCGAGTATTTGCGCGCGCACCAACTGCACAAGTAGCTCGACGAAGGCTCTCCCGTCCTGTTCTAATTGCGCGGTTGTTATGCCGCCATTTTTAAGCCGATTGTCACTTGCCGCTTGAATCACCGGCCGCCATTGCGGGGGCACGTTTTCCATCGCCCAACGCATCGCTTCTTGTTTCGACACTAGAGTCCGATGGCGCGCGGTATAGAAAATCCGGCACGCTGTCAGCACCGCATACGCATTGTGAATGAACGCCTGGTCCGATTGATTTCCAACATTCGACGCTAAATCGTCCTTCAGATAATTCAGCTCCAACAAAAGCGCATCACTCAAACACCGGTCCGAAACACGCGGCGCGATTGTAGCGGCGTGCTTGCCCCACAACGTAATCCCGGATTTCCCTACGTTTAGCCAGATGAACGGATTTCCATCCGATCCGTGCCGGGTGAGCTTTCCCTGGTAATGATAGAAGCCGCAACATCGCGATGTCTTGTCGAGAAACTCGCCATCGATGACGAAACGCATGTCGATCCGGCCTGCCCAGTGATTCCGCTTTCCGAGATTCACGAACCAATTGTTCAGCGCCGCGAACTCGCGATCGTCGACGTCTCGTTGAGTCACTGCAACCAGGTCGATATCGCTGCACGCTTCGTCGAAGGCTTCGTAAGTAAGCGACCCCCACACATAAACACCCACGAGATTGTCCGGCAAGATGTCCGGCAACTCCGCTCCGATGACTCGAAGGAGTTCCGCTACCTCGTCCGGAATTCTCATAAAATAATATTGTGCCGCTGAAGGAGATCGCACAAGACGTCTTCCGCCTGAAAGTCAGTATCGCGAACGTGTATTTCGTCGGCCCGCCGCAAGGACCTTGGGCGCTTGTTGATACAGGAACCCCGAAACACGCTACTCAAATCCAAGATGCCGCGAAATCGATTTATGGATCGGCCGCACGGCCTGCCGCCATTCTTCTGACTCATGGACACGCGGACCACGCGGGCAGCGCGCTCGACCTCGCCAATTCCTGGGATGTACCGAT
>DATGIH010000181.1:0-2399 GCA_035295865.1 Bryobacteraceae bacterium | reverse complement strand
CGCTTACCTGCGCCTTGATGTCGGCATTCACCAGTCCATCCAGCGTGCCGATCCATTCGTTGTAAATGGGTACGTCCCGCTGAACCACCGGCACCACCTCGACCTCCGGCGCCGGAGGCGCGCTAGCGGCTTGGGTGCCCTTGGAGCACCCGGTGAATGTGCATGACAGGATTACCAGCAGGCTCAGGACGAGTTCCGTAATGTGTCGTTTCAAATTACATTCCCTCCCGCGCTCCAGCGCTGTTTATTATGGATGCGCGGGAACCCAACTTGGTCTCGCGATATCGTTGAAATTTACCGGGCGAGCCGATGCGCTACCGAAAGTGCGTAAACGCGCGACCGCAAAGCAGGCAAAGGATCGTCGGAGAGTTCGATGCCATCTGTCAAACGCGTGGGATCGAACGCGAGCGCCTTTTCCGCCGAAGCGCTGTCCGCGTCCACCGCCGTGAGGCTGATCGTTCCCATGTCCACCGTTTTGCGGTCATCCGGCCACACTACGGTGCTATCGTTCGTTACGTCGCCGGCGGATGCAAGCTGCAGCACCAGCCGAAACTGAGCGGGACCCTTCGCCAACCGCATCTTCAATTCTTCCAATAGAAAATTTGCCGGTTTCGCCTTGGCTGCGCCATCGTCCAAAAATTGCGTTCCACCGGCAGGAAGAACTTGATACCGCCCGGCCTTCCTGACTCCGTCCGTATTCACAAAAATAAAAGCGTTGTTGGAAAAGAACGCTTGCGTGGCGAGGCTGGCCGGCACGGGCTTCGGGTCCTTTACAAATTTTAGCGCCGCCGGATGCCCGTTGAGAAACTCCTCAATCGGCCAGGGATGGGCCGTGGAAGGATCGGTCGCTGCAATCGCCTTCTGCAGCGCGAGGAAATCTTCCGCGTTCGAAACCACAAAACCATTGTGCGAATTCGTTACGATGTCGGTGGCTTTGCCTCCGGCGGGCTTGAACCGGATCGCCATGCCGAGCGGCTCGGCGTCGGCCGAGTTATCCGGAATCATTGGATTTGGGCCGCTATCGGAAAAGCGAACGACAACCGGAACCGAACCCCCTTGAAAATGCGCCGCTCGAGAAATCGCAGATGCCTCTTTGGATGCCGTGAACGTTCCCTGACAAACGATGCCTTTGGCGTGAACCGGGCGGTAACCCGGATGATTTCCCGCAATTTGAAACATGACTTCGGCGATTTCATGACTCAGATCTTTAGCGGGTTCTTCCGCCCAACCGGCTTGCGCGACAACCGCGATCAGTGCAACGAATCTGGCTCTCATATCGTTACACTACACGTGCAACGCGCGCCCCAACATCCCGAGATGGAAGGTTTTACTGGTACCACGATAGTGGTAGCTTGTCTGCGCCTCGTCGATTGGACCGCGTTACAACACCGGAGAAATCGAAAGTCGATTCGATACGCTACCATCAAGAGCAATAGTATGTCGCTGTCCCCCCGTTTTTTCTTCATCTTTTTTCTGTTTTTAGCTGCCGCGTCTAATGCCGCCAACCATCGATTCTCTAGCGTCTTAGTCTCGCCCCGCCTAACGACGAACAAACCACGCGCCACGTCGGATTCCACCTTTACGCTTTTCGAATCCGGTTCCGTCCGCCCACTGGCCCTTTCCGCCGATGGATCGCTGCTCTTCGCAGCCAATACTCCGGCCGATCGCCTGGAAATCTTCTCCATCTCCGGACCATCCGCCCAAACTATTTCGCTGGTTGCATCCGTACCTGTCGGCTTGGAACCGGTCGCGGTCGCGCTTCGCTCGCCCACCGAAGTCTGGGTGGTCAATCATCTCTCGGACAGCGTGAGCGTGGTCGATATCGGCAACCTGCAAACCGCGCGCGTCGTGCGAACACTTTTGGTAGGCGATGAACCGCGCGACATTGTATTCGCCGGACCTTCGCATGACCGCGCCTTCATCACCACCGCCCATCGCGGCCAGAATTCGCCCATCGATCCGCAACTCACCACGCCCGGAGTGGGCCGCGCCGATGTTTGGGTGTTCGATGCCAACAATCTGGGAGACACGCTCGGCGGGCAGCCGCTGACCATCATCACTCTGTTCGCCGACACTCCGCGCGCGCTGGCCGCGACGCCCGACGGAAAGACAGTGTACGCTGCTGCGTTCCGTTCCGGCAACGGCACGACGACGATTTCGCAAGGATCCATTCCAACCAACGGCGCGCCCGCTCCGCACACCAACGTGCAAGGCATCCCCGCGCCGGATACCGGATTGATCGTGAAGTTCCGCCCCAGCGCCAAAGATGGAACCATGCACTGGCAGGACGAAGCGAATCAAGTCTGGGACAGCGCCGTGCGCCTTTCGCTGCCGGATAAAGACGTGTTCGCCATCAACGCCGCCGCCAATCCACCGGTGCAACAGGGCGCGATCTACAC
>DATGIH010000180.1:0-22447 GCA_035295865.1 Bryobacteraceae bacterium | reverse complement strand
CTGCGCGTCGGCGGGAAGATACTTCGGCCACACCGGAAACGGTTTATTGCGCACGGGCGTTCCGCCTAAAATTGCCAGTTCACTCATCCGAGGATTCTCCTTACATTACTCGCGATCGGTTTTTATGAATTTGTGGTACAGCCCCATGTAGTATGGCAGCAGAAACGATCCACCGTCCGCAAGCTCCAACCCGTCGCCGCCTTCATCCAATTCCCAAGGATCGTGATTCCACTGATCTACAAACCGTTCATCGATCGGAAGGACCTTACCGTTTTTGCGATACCCCAGCCCTTTGGCGCTCCCTTCGCGCGCGTAGGCTGGCAGCGGAACAATATCGCTGCGATGGCTGTTGGTCAAGCGCCAATTGACGCGGTCCAGCGGATAGCGGCGTAATGAGTCCATGGACTCTTCGAGCCACTCACCTTTCGGCGATAGGTCGCGTTTTCCGTATGCGTCTTCAAAACTTTTTCCGCTGTTCGCCGCGGCGTACATGAAGTTGAATAGCGGATTCAGCTCCGGCCGCTCCATCGCCCAGTAGTTCGAGAAGGCGAGCGCGTATTTGCGGAGAAGTTCTGGGTCGGTTTCGTATCGGATGAGATTGTAGAAGTCCATGAAGGCCATCTCATCGTCCGACTGATTGCCCGATCCAGGCCCGGCGTTGGTTTTTGGGATGAGGACGTTCTGGTCGTAGGCGTGTTGTTCGATCAGCTTCCTGGCTGCTTCAGAATATTTCGGATCGCCCGAAACGTGCGCGGCTATTTTCAAGTAGGTCAGGATGGAGAGCGAATTGAGGCCGCGTTCTTCAAGCCAATTCGAATCGTGATTGAGGCTCTCCGGATTGAACACGCCCCAGCGCGTCGGCTGACCGTCGTAATCGACCAGGTGAAAATTGTGATCCAGCAAATGATCCGCAATCGCAGTCACCTGTTCGCGAACACGCGCCTTCTCTTCGGCGGAATCCGCCGCCAGGTCGTAATAGAGGGCGTAGAAAAAGAAGTGACCGTCCAGCTCATCGGAACTGGTGTCGCTCTTCCAGTACCACTTGCCATCGGCGCTCCGGGGCCAGCGCGGCGAAATTACTTTCCACAAGCGGTCTTCCTTTCGCTGGTTCTCAACGTCCTTTTCGCGCGAATCTGCGAGATTTGGATCTGGACCGCTCGTTGGCAAAATGCTGCGCGCAACGAACCCGCGGGGCGCTGGATGTTCACCGCCTTCCGTCACGGTTCTCAAGAAGCGAAGCGCTTCAAAAGCTGCTTTCGCCCGCCTCTTCGCGAGCTCGCTGCCCGTGGCGGCATAGGCGAAACATTCGCCCGCACCGTACATCGCTGTCCAAAGGCCGTCGTTGTCACTGTCCTGCTGCGTCCATTCGCTCTTGTCTCCGGGACGCTTCAATCGCACTCCCAAAACATATCCGTATGGCGTGCGGCGATGCCTCAGATCGATCTCGTCCTCGAAGAACTTGGCTTTCTCAGCCAGCGTCATCGATCGGCGCTCAATCAGACCCACGCCTTTGCTGGTCGCGAACCAGGCGTTGCCATTGGCTTCCACAGCAATTCCGCGAATATCGTCATCCGGGAGCCAGCGCAGGCCTTGGCGATACTCCCAAGTCTTGCCGTCGAAGCGCATGGCGCCGCGCGGGGTCGCGAACCAAGTCACCCCGGATTCTCCCGCAACCAAGGACGTGACCTGGTCGTAAGGCCTTCCATCCACAGGCGAATAATTTCTCAAGCTCGCCGTTGGCGCGGGAAAATCCGCCGAGTCCGGTATCCATCGGCCCTGAGTGAATTTCGCGACGCCCTTAGCGGTTTTCGCGAGAACCTTCCCGTCAATCACCGCCACAGCGATTACATCATTGGATGGCAGTCCGTCCTGCGTCGTGAACTTGCGCGCAACTTCCTGCTCGAAAGCTGCGGCGTGCGACGCAATTAACAACAGCACGAATCGCGCGCGGCGAAAGTTCAACGAATCCATTGTGTCCTGTAGTGTATACTTGCGGACGTCCCGATGTCCTCCACGCAACCGGCCAAATCCGGCTCATCCACCGCGCATCTCAGGCGCGCGCTTACCCTTTGGGATCTGATTCTTTACGGCGTTATCGTACTGCAGCCGGTGGCGCCCATGTCGGTGTTCGGGGTCATCAGCGATCGCGGCCACGGCCATGTCGTCACTACGTTGCTGCTGGCCATGGCCGGCATGCTGATCACCGCATTCAGCTACGGACGCATGGCGCGCGCGTATCCCAGCGCCGGATCGGCATTCACATATGTCGGGCAAGAGATCAATCCCGCGCTCGGCTACATCACCGGTTGGAGCATGGTGATGGACTACATGCTCAATCCGCTGATCTGCATTCGCTGGTGCAGTGAGCAAGCGGCCAACTTCGCGCCGGAAGTCCGGCCGTGGATGTGGGCCATCGTAATCTTTTTCCTATTCACAGGCCTGAACCTGCGCGGCGTCAAAACGTCCGCGCGAGTGAACGCGCTGCTCGCAACCGCCATGGGACTGGTAGTGCTCGCCTTCTTCGTCGCAGCCGCGCGTTACATTTTCGGCAATCCGCACGACGGTTTCGCGTTCTTCACCCGGCCATTTTACGATCCCGCGACGTTCGACATGCGCGCCGTCATGGGTGGCACCTCCATCGCGGTACTCACTTACATCGGATTCGACGGCATCTCGACACTTTCGGAGGAAGTGGAAAATCCGCGGCGCAATATCCTGCTCGCTACAGTTCTGACCTGTCTGGCGATCGGCATTCTGTCCGCGCTGGAATGCTACACCGCGCAACTGGTTTGGCCTGCCTCGCAGCCCTTCCCCAACTCCGACACTGCTTTCGTGGATATCGCAAAGCGAACCTTTGTCCCGCTCGGATGGATTGTAGGGCTGACATTGATCGTGGCCAACTTCGGATCGGGGCTGGCGGCCCAGTTCGGCGCTGCTCGTTTGCTTTTCGGAATGGGACGCAGCAACGCGCTGCCTGCGAAGTTTTTCGGCGCTGTGGACGCCAAGCGCGGCATCCCGCGGAATAATGTGATTTTCGTCGGAGTAATTGCGCTAGTCGGAGCTTTTCTGATCCCCTACAGTCTGGGCGCCGAGATGCTGAACTTCGGCGCGCTGATCGCTTTCATGGGCGTCAATGCGTCAGTGATCATGCATTACTACGTGCGTTCGCAGGAAAAGAAGTTAACCGACTTGGTCCTACCGGCTTTCGGTTTCCTGGTATGCCTGCTGCTCTGGCTCAACTTGAGCCGTCCGGCGCAAATTCTGGGTGGGGCTTGGATGCTGGTGGGAATCATCTTCGGAGCCTGGAAGACGCGCGGATTCCGCGGCAATCTGATCGATTTCGAACTTCCTCCCGAATAGGTTTTTCTGTTAGTCGGTTCCTCAGTTCTTCGGTTCTTATGACGCTGCCGTCGATTCGTACTGAGCGGCTGGTTTTGCGTCCCTGGACGAACGACGACGTAGATTCACTCCACCAACTTTGGATTGATCCGGATGTCCGGCGATATCTTTGGGATGACATAGTGATTAGCCGCGAGCGTGCTGCGGATGCGGTTCGTTCCCATTTCCAAACTGCCGTAGCTCGCGGGATCGGGTACTGGGCGCTCCATGCGGCCGATGAAGATCCTTTGATCGGATTTTGCGGATTTCGCGATGTCGACGATGCTCCAGAAATCGAGATCGTATACGGTCTCGCGCCTGCCTGCTGGGGCCGCGGATTGGTGACAGAAGCTGCGCGAGCCGCTCTCAATCACTTTTGGACAACCGGCCAGACCCGCGTCTATGGTCGCACCGATCCACCGAACGTGAAATCCATAGCTGTGCTGCAGAGATTAGGCTTCCAGCAAATCTCTTCGCTCAGCCCGCTGCTTACGTTTGTGCTGGAGCGCCCTGCCGATTCGAAAAAAGCTTGAACACAATGACGCCCGCGGCAAGCGTGAGCAGGCCGAAGCCGACGTACATCCATCCGGATGTCGCGAAGATGTAGATCCAGCCGAGTGCGGCGATGATGCTCGGAACCGGATACAACCACATCTTAAACGGCAGGGCGATTTCCGGACGACGCCGCCGGATGTAATCGAGCGCGATGATTTGGCCGATGAACTGTACCAGAATACGCGACGTCAGTAGAGCCGTTATCACCTGATCCAAGGACCAAAGGCTGGCAACAATCGATAGCCCGCCCATCACCAGCAACGAGACGTGCGGAAATCGGCCGGTTGGATGAAGCCGTCCAAAGGGTTTGAAGAAGTGACCGTTCAAAGCAGCCGCGTAGGGGATGCGGCTATAGCCGAGAAGCAGGGCAAAGAGCGAGGCGAATGCTGTCCACAAAACCAACCCAGTCACAACCGAAGCCGCCTTGCCGCCGTAAAGCTTTTCAATAAACTCGGCCGCGATGAATTTCGAGTGCATCGCCTCGCGCCACGGGATCACCGATATGATGCTCATCGTGGTGAGCAGATAGATGCTGGCGATCCCAATAACGGAATAAATGATCGATCGAGGAATCACGCGCTCCGGATTCCGCACCTCGCCGCCAACGTAACAGATGTCGTAATAGCCGAGCAGATCGTACATTGCGATCAGCATGGCGGAACCGAAGCCGGCTAGAAATCCGGTGGAGAACGTAAATGCGCCGGGTGGAAAATCGAATGCGAGCTTCGCGTTGAAATTCAGGAACCCGCTCACGATCACCCAGAAAACCGTGATCAACATCCCAATGCACAGCACCACCGCCATTTTTCCGATCGCCGTGATGCCGCGATACAGCAGCGCGATCACCAGCAGGCCAACCAGGGCGCTGACCACGCGCGTACCGGCCACGCCCATGTCATGCCAGAAATATCCGACATACTGCGCAAAGCCGATGTATCCGGATGCGATTTCCAGCGGCCCGCTGAAAATGAACTGCCAGATGAAAAGGAACGGCAGAATTTCGCCGACTCGCGTTTTCTGAAACGCCTCGCGCAGGTAGAGATAGGTTCCGCCGGTGCCAGGCATCGCCGCCGCAAGCTCGCTCCAAACCAATCCGTCGCAGAGCGCCAGGATCGCGCCCATCACCCAACCCAGCATGCATTGCGGCCCACCCATGGCGGCGATGATCAGCGGGATGGTGACGAAGATACCGACGCCCACCATGTTGCTCATGTTGAGCGCGGTGGCCTGCAGCAGCCCGATGCCGCGAACCAGGCCGGGGCCTTCTGAAGTTGGTCCGCTCATCCGGAGGACTGGATTCCGAGCTTTTGGATGGATTCGTCCAGCGCATCCACGAAAGCGTCAGCCTCGAGCTCGCGCATGGGCGTGGACAAGCATCCGAAGATACCACGCGGCGAAATGATGATGCCGCGCTGCAGCATTTCGTGACACAGCGCACCGTATGCCGGACTGGTGCGCGAAAAACTTCGGAGCGACCGGTAATCCACCAACTCTCCGCCGTTGAGATGCGCGACGAACAGGGATCCGCGGCCGCAAACTTGTCCCGCGATTCCGCGATCGCGGAACATGCGAGTGATGCGCTCGCGAATGTAATCTCCCAGTGCGTTCAGGCGATCGAATGCTTCGGGCGTCATCTGGCGCATCGTTTCTAATCCGGCCGCCATTGTCACGGGATTTGCGTTGAACGTGCCGCCGTGATGAACTTTGAGGCTACCAGTGTGATCAAAGACCGACATCACGCGGCGCGAGCCGCCAACGCCACCAACTGGAAATCCGCCGCCGATGATTTTGCCGAAGCTCGCGAGGTCCGGCTGCATGCCGAATACGTGCGCCGCGCCGCGATACGAGAGCCGGAAGTTGAGAACTTCGTCGGCCACCAGCAGGATTCCATGCTGCGCGGTCTCTTCGCGCAGCATTTCGAGAAAGCCTGCGCGAGGCGGGATCATCCCGATGCCGAGCGGATTCGGGTCCACCAGAACTGCCGCCAGATCGTTCTTATACCGCGCGATCAGTTCGCGGCAAGCGTTCAACCCGTTCCACGGCAGAATCACGACGTCGCCAGCAATGCTGGGCGGTGTGCCCGGCTCGGTGACGGATCTTGGCGATTCTGCTTCGCCCCATTCGCCGGCGTTCGGTCCCTCGCTGACTTCCACGTAATCGTAGATGCCGTGGTACGCGCCCTCGAACTTCGCGATCTTGTGGCGCCCCGTGAATGCGCGCGCGGCCTTCACCGCTAACATCACCGCTTCGCTGCCGGAATTGCAGAATCGGATGTGATCGACGTACGGAACGCGCTCCACCAACAGCTCGGCGAGTTCCACATCTTCGGGCGCGGGCATGGTGAAAGCAGTACCGAGCGCGACGCGCCGTTGAACGGTTTCTGTCACGCGAGCGTCAGCGTGGCCCAGGATCAGCGAGGTGTAGTTGTTGAGAAAATCGATGCGCTCGTCGCCGTCTACGTCCGTAATGCGGCATCCGCTGCCGCTCGCGGCGAAAATTGGATACGGCGCCATCGCGATGGAATGGCGCGTATTGCCCCCGGGCATTACCTCGGATGCGCGGCGATACAACTCACGCGAACGAGACTGCGCCGACCGATAGGCATTGGTCACGCGGGCAGAGAGAACGGACATGCGCTATGGCAGATTGTATCGCACGAACTTCGGCGCTAGCGGTTTTCCAGCGTAATGGTAGTGCCGCCGATAGCACTGCTTTGGACCGGCGAAAATCCCTGCTCGCGAAAACGATCCGCCGCGGCGATCAGTTCCGCGCTGGTGGTGTAGATGGTCGAAATCAGCGCAGCACCCGGTTGATCCGTTTTCCTGTCGCACACTTTATTCTTGAGGCCGGGAACGAAATAGGTGTAAAGATCCAGACTGGTTGCCGGGACTACCTCGATGCAGCGCCCGCCATGCGCTACATCCGCCACAGCTTGCGCCGCTGCCGGCCAGTTCTCTCGCGGTCTCTGCATCGTGACATCTTTCTGAACGGCGGCGCCAACCAAAGCCGCCATCGCGACAACTGCAGCTAATTTGCTTCGCCGATGCAGCTCCAGGAAGCCCAGCGTAGCGAGGATCACCAAGCCCGGCAACGCAAAAAGAATCTGCCGCGATGCGAAGAAGTAATCCGAAAACGCGTCCCCGGCGAGTGCCCCAAAGATCGGCAGGATCGAAGCAGCCAGAAGCAGCCAACGGAATTCGGGGCGCGCCAGAAATGCCGCCGTCGCCAGGATCAAGAAAGCCGCGGAACCCAAGTATCCGTCGCCCGAAATTCCCTTGAAGAGATCCAGCAGCAGCGCCAGCGTCCAGTGAAATTGCGGAATGCCGTGCTGCTCAATGCCCGCCGCCCAGTTGCGCGTTTGAAGAATATACCAAGGCACGAATGCGACTATCGAGACCACCAAGCACACCGGTCCAAGTACAGCAGCGCGCCAGTTGCCTTTCTTCGCGCTCGCGATTGCAGTCCATAAAATGACGGCAGCGACGTTCAAGATGGCATAAGGCTGCGTGTACACGGCGGCCGCCATCGCGCAGATGGTGAGCGCCGCGTACCCACCGCTGGGATTCTCCGTCAGTTTCAGCACCCCGAGCATCGCGAGCAAACTAAACGCGAGCGCTTCTTCGTACGGCCTGCCTTCCGTCGCATAGCGAAACTGCAGCGGCATCGTCATGAAGAGCGCTATGGCGAGCAGCGCGATGCGCGGCATCCTCAGCTCGCGGCAGATCCGCCCCAAGGCCCAGCACGAAAGGATACTGAACAGAATCGAAGAAAACCGGACCCAGAGGTTAATCGGACCTGCCGCCAAAACAAAAGGACGCTGCGTCAGATAACCGAGCGGCGCGGCGCCGGGGTTCGTGGTCCCCATGTTCCGCATGAAATCTTCCACGGTTTGCGCGCTAGTCGCCACTAACTGGAAAACTTCGTCCATCCAAAGCGGCCGCACCGCGGAGCACACCATCGCCACCACGAAATAGCCAGCGAACAGCCCATAGAACCAGGAACGCCGGGCTTCCTGCAGCATTCAAACTTGAGCCGTCTGGACTTCGCGCAACCTGCGCTCCAGAAACAATCGTTCGCGATCGTTGGTCACCAGCGCGAGCGCTCTCGCGTAGCTCTTCGCGGCTTCCTCCGGCGATCCAGCGCGCCGCAGCAGATCGGCGCGCGCGGAATGGAACAGGTGATATTCTTCCAAATCGCCTTCCGCCGCCAGCCGCTCGATCACCACCAGCGCCGCCCGCGGACCCTCCACCATCGCAACAGCAACTGCGCGATTTAAAGAAATTATCGGCGACGGCTGCCGGCGCTCCAGGAAATCGTAAAGCTGAAGAATGCGGCGCCAATCCGTATCAGCTGCCTTCGAGGCCCGGCAATGCTCGGCTACGATTGCAGCTTGCAGCGCATAGGGTCCGCCTTCGCTCATTGCCTCCTGCACCAGCGGAAGCGCTTCCGCGATCTTCCGGCGATCCCACAGGCTGCGATCCTGTTCCTCAAGAACAATCAGATCCCCAGCCGCATCCAAACGCGCCTCGCGCCGGGCATCGTGCAACAGCATGAGCGCCAATAAGCCCGTAACTTCGGCAGGCGGGGGAGCCATCAACCCTCGCACCAATCGCCCCAATCGGATAGCTTCCAAGCAAAGATCGGTCCGTACAAGTTCTTGACCGCGCGTGCTAGCGTAGCCCTCGTTAAACACCAAATAGATCACGGTCAGCACGGCGTCCAACCGATCCGGCAAATCCTGAGTACCCGGCACGCTATAGGGAATGCGCGCGTCACGGATTTTGCGCTTGGCCCGGACCAGCCGCTGCGCCATCGTCGCGGGCGGCACCAGGAACGCCCGCGCGATTTCGTCCGTCTCCAATCCGCCCAGAGTTCGAAGTGTAAGCGCCACCTGGGAATCCGGCGCGAGCGCGGGGTGGCAGCAGGTGAAGATCAGGCGAAGACGATCGTCCGGGATTTCATCCGTTCCGTAGTCCGGCTCCTCGAACGGGGTCGCGGCGGCCGCGATCTCCTGTACTTTTTCCTCCAAGCGCTTTTGCCGGCGGATCAGATCGATGGCCTTATGCCGGGCAGTCTGGACGATCCAGGCGCGCGGGAATTCCGGAACCCCCGCGCTGCGCCACTGGTCCACAGCAGCGGCAAATGCTTCCTGGACAGCCTCTTCCGCGAGTTCAAAGTCGCCGATCAGACGGATCAAAGTGGCAACAATGCGGCCCCAGTCCGCGCGATATAGCTCCTCGATCGCCTGCCCGGAATCCCGCTCCATGCTCCGATGGTAGAAAATTGTGGTGCGGGTTGTCGATTCGCGGCAACCCCGTTCGACATAACCGTGGAGGCTCGATTATGCAATACATGCTTTTGATCTACGGCGACGAGAACTTGCTGAACCAGGGCGAGCGCGACGCTTGTTACCAAAAATCCATGAAGCTGGCACGCGATCTGGCTGCAGCGGGGAAATTCGTGGCGTCCGCGCCGTTGCATCCTACGACTACGGCCACCAGCGTGCGGATCCGGGAAGGCAAACGGCTGGTTACGGATGGTCCGTTCGCCGAAACTCGGGAACAGCTAGGCGGATATTATCTGGTTAACGCCGACAATTTGGACGAGGCGCTTTCCATTGCCGCGAGAATCCCCGCTGCTCAATGGGGCACCGTGGAAGTCCGGCCAGTGATTGATCTGTCCGACAAAATCAAAACTTTTTCGGATCAGCCTGTCGATCTGGCCGTTTCCCATTCGACCTAGTTGCAGGAGGGCAACTTCATGCAACATACGTCAAAAGCCAAACTCTGGACGGGCCGCATCTTCAGCAGCTTGGTTGTGCTGTTTTGCGTTTTCGATAGCATCGGGAAATTCTTGAAACCGGCGCCGGTAGTGGAAGGATTCGCGCGGCTGGGATTCCCGGTGAGCCTGTCGATCGCAATCGGGGCCATCTTACTTGCGTGCACAATTCTTTATGCCGTTCCTCGCACGGCGATCCTTGGCGCGGTTCTGCTCACAGGCTATCTCGGCGGCGCGGTGGCTAGCCAGCTCCGAGCGGGCGAACCTTTGTTCGGCTATGTCTTGTTTCCGGTCTATTTTGGATTCCTGCTCTGGATGGGACTCTACTTGCGAGAGAATCGGCTGCGGGACTTTATTGGTTTGAGGAGCTAAGACATGGCAACATCGACAGTCAAACTGGATCCGCCGCGCTTTGAGGAACGCAAAGCAATGCTGATTGCGGGATTGCGCGGCCATTTTACGAACGCCACTTGGGCCGGCATCCCGGCGCAATGGCAACAGTTGATGTCGCAAGGCCCAATTCCCGGAGCCGTCGGGTCTCTGCATTACGGCTTGTGTTTCAACCGGCCCGATGGCATCGATTATCTGAGCGGCGTTGAGGTTTCGAGCGCCGCGGGCTTGCCCCCGGGGTTCAGTATTTGCCAAATTGCGGCGCAAGATTATGCGGTGTTCACCCATCACGGCCATGTTTCGGAGTTGTACAACACAATGGATGCGATTCAGCGGAATTGGGCGCCGCATCACGAGTTGATCCGGCCGTCCGGCGGCGCGCCGGACTTTTTCGAGAGTTACAGCAGGGAGTTTGATCCGCACACGGGGCGTGGCGGCATGGAAATCTGGATTCCGGTGGTGAAAAAATCATGAGCAAAGTGCGAGTTTTGGTGGGGACGCGCAAAGGTGCGTTCATTTTGACGTCGGATGGGAAGCGAGAAAACTGGAAAGTCAGCGGACCGCATTTCGCCGGATGGGAACTGTATCACGTGAAAGGTTCGCCTGCCGATCCGAACCGTCTGTACGCGTCGCAATCGAGCGGCTGGTTCGGACAGATTATTCAGCGCTCGAACGATGGCGGCGAAACGTGGGAGCCGGTAGGCAATAAATTTGTGTACGAGGGCGTTCCTGGAACGCATCAGTGGTACGACGGCACGCAGCATCCTTGGGAATTCAAGCGAGTGTGGCATTTAGAGCCGTCGCTCACCGATCCCGACATGATTTTCGCGGGCGTGGAAGATGCAGCGATGTTCAAATCCACGGACGGCGGCAAGAATTGGCACGAGCTTCCCGGATTGCGCGGTCATGGCTCCGGGCCACGCTGGCAGCCGGGCGCGGGCGGCATGTGCCTACATACGATTCTGCTCGACCCAGTGAATCCCGGGCGAATGTTCATCGCGATCTCCGCGGCCGGGGCGTTTCGGAGCGGCGATGGCGGTGAGACATGGCAGCCGATTAACAAAGGGCTGAAATCGGAAAGCATTCCGGATCCGAATGCAGAGGTTGGGCATTGCGTGCATCGAATCGCGCAACACCGCTCGCGCCCTGACACGCTTTTCATGCAGAAACATTGGGACGTGATGCGCTCGGATGACGCAGGCGATAATTGGCGCGAAGTCAGCGGCAACCTGCCTACCGATTTCGGATTCGTCATCGATGTGAACAGCAACGAGCCCGAGACTATCTACGTAGTCCCGATCAAGAGCGACCAGGAGCATTTTCCGCTGGAAGGAAAATTGCGCGTTTATCGCAGCCGGACCGGGGGCAACGAATGGGAAGCGCTCACCAACGGCCTGCCACAAAGCAACTGCTACGTGAACGTGCTGCGCGATGCGATGGCCGTCGATTCGCTCGACAAATGCGGGGTCTATTTCGGCACTACCGGCGGACAAGTCTACGTGTCGCCGGATGCGGGCGAACACTGGTCGCCGATTGTCCACGATCTTCCGGCAGTACTGTCGGTGGAAGTGCAAACGCTCAAATGATTCGGGTGTGGTTACCGGGCCACCTGCGGACGTTGGCTCGTGTGAATGCGGAGGTGACGCTCGAGATTTCCGGCGCGGTTACGCAACGATCGGTGCTGGACGCACTCGAAGCCAAGTATCCGATGCTGCAGGGGACCATCCGCGATCACGTGACTGGAAAGCGGCGGGATTTCCTGCGATTCTTCGCCTGCCAGGAAGACCTGTCGCACGAATCGCCGGATGCACCGCTGCCAGAGGCTGTCGCGTCGGGCGCAGAACCATTCTTGGTAATCGGCGCGATCGCCGGTGGTTAGTAGCGCACGCACTCGTGCGTGCCGCGTTCACACTCGTGTGAACGCCTTGAGAGTGGCTCTTCCTAATCTCGTGTTCGCGTGACTGTTTCTGGTGAATCGATGATTCATCCAAAGGAATGAAAACGTATTGTAGGGCGGACCCCCAGGTCCGCGGCCGACGCCCTCGTCGGCCTTTCGACTTGGCGGGTCCTGGGGGACCCGCGCGGACCAGGGGGTCCACCCTACATATGTTTTCGATGGTGCGAACACCGCATGCAGGAATGCGTGCGCCACGACTAGTTCACCAGCGCGCCATCCATCACTTCCACCTCTCGATACCCGAAGAATTGCCGCCGCTTGATGACCTCGGCGATCTCCGGAGGCACCATGTCTTCCCATGAGCTGTCCTGCTCTTTGATTCGCTTCAGCACGTCGCGCGAGAAGATGTGGAGCGCGCTTTCGTCGAAATTGTCGAGCTGCTTGATGCGGCCGCGTCCCACCAGGTGCTGGAAAAGATGCTGCAAATCCGGCGGCATTTGCAGGTTGTCCACGGTGGTGAGTTGCGCTGTCGCCTGATCGCGCAGCGGATACACATAGATGCGAAGATCCTTGGTGAACAGCTTGCCGAACGCCTCCAGAATTCCGCCTTCGAGCTGCGCGTAATACTGCTCGTTGAACAAATCCAAAAGACTCGTAACGCCCATCGTCACGGCGATGGGAGCGGTGGTATAGCGGGTAAGATACGCCGCCAGCCGATAGTATTCGAAATAGTCCGAGATCAGAACGGTGCGTCCGGTGGCGGCGAGCAGATCCGCCCGCGCCAGAAAGTCCGCGAGATCGATTTTGCCCGCGGCGAGAAGATTGCGCATCGTGATTTCCATGAGCTGGATCACTTTGCCGCCTTCTACTTCGGGCTCCGCCGAGAAACGCTCATGCGCCGACTCGATCATGTCGATATTCACTCGCGTCACGGGACGAAAGCTCCCGCGCTCCACCAGAATCGGCCGCTTACGCAGGACTTCCGATGGCTGCAGAACGTCTCCCGTTGGGCCGAACATCGCGGCGCCCGTGAGTCCGAGCTGCACCAGCTTCAGGCTCATGACGCGATTGTCCACGTGCCGGAACTCGATGCCCGAAAACTCGATCATGTCGATTTCAATGCGTTCGGTGGTGAGATTATCGAGCAGCGATTCCACCATCAAGTCCGGCTTGTGGTGCAAAAAGAATGCCGCGTAAAGAAGATTCACGCCCACGATTCCCAGTGCTTCCTGCTGCAGCTCATTCTCATGATCCAGCATGCGGACGTGCAGGATGATCTGGCTGTCGTGGTCGCGCGGATGCGCCTGGTATTTCACGCCCATCCAGCCATGGCATTCGTTGGTCCCGTGGAAATTCCGCGCAGCGACAGTATCCGCAAAAGCAAAAAACGCCGAAGTGTCACCCCGCGATGCCTTTAGCCGTTCCAGGTTGAGGCCATGCTCGTAATCCAGCATGCTTTGCAGGCGTTCGCGCGAGACGTATCGTTTGGATCGGCCGTAGATCGCGTCGCTCACCGCCATGTCATAGGCGGACATAGATTTGGAAATCGTACCGGCCGCCCCGCCGACTTTGAAGAACCAGCGCGCCACTTCCTGTCCGGCGCCGATTTCGGCGAAAGCTCCGTAACGTACGGAATCCAGGTTGATTTTGAGCGCTTTCTGATGCGTGCTCAGTACGGGTGAGTCTTGCCGGTCCATCACAGGGATTGATCGGCAGAAGCGTCCGGCAGGCTTAGACCTGAGCGCCCCTAACCGAACCGCGACCGCGAGGGAGCGCTACCCGGAACGTCGTGGTTGCGCTCCCTCCCGGTCGCGGTTCGGTATCGCTCCTACCGGATCATCGGGCAATCGCCCGTTTTATGATCGTTGATCTGGAATCTCAGGAATTCATGGACGGCGTCGAGGGCCGGTTTGTTATCCGCTGTAATTACCAGACGCGCCCCGCGCGGTGTCTCCTCAAGATCCCAATGAATCTGCTCCTTGAGACGGGACATGGTGACCGTTCCGGGCACGACGGTGCTATGTACCAGCATGGGAGCATTGAAGTTACCGTTCGCGAACATCTGCGCGATGTGGTGGAAATGGCTCCGGATCTGATCCCGGCTTTCGATGTCCTTTACGTCATTGGCGCGAACGTCGATCACACCCCCATCGTAGTGCAACTCGAAGTGATGGGTGGTTTTTTCGTGCGAAAACCCCATGACGTGATCCCCGTGCTGGTTGACCATGTCGTGGTGGTCTTGCCCGAAGGCGAAAATTGACCCTAAAATCAAAACGCAAACCGGTCGAATCATACTCAGGATCTCCTCGATCTACTGACGAATCATCGGGGAATGAGTGAGCGGCGTATTCGCTTGAAACTTGACAAGAACCGCTATGAGATGTGAGAACAGTAACAACATGCAGACTTCTCGCACGGCGCTAAGCGCGGCTCTGTGCCTGGCCTTCCTCTTGTGCGGTTGTAAGCCAAGTTCGGATTTTAACGAGGACACCGCCAAAGGGGCCATCGAGGCGGACAAATTGAAGCTGGAAGGCGAGCAAGTGATGCTCACCGATGCAATGATTCAGTGCGGCGTGCAGACCGAACTCTGGGATCCTCCCACGTCGCTTTCGCCGGACCATGTCACGGCGCATCTGACTTCCAAAGCGCGCGATCTGAAGTTCAACGATGATGTGATCATCAAGGATCCAAGTTCGCGCGCGGCCTACGTGCAAATTCGCGGCGAATTCCCGCTGCAGGTGGATAGCATCGTGAGCGTCAAAGACGGCGAGAGCAAGAACGAGAAAGTGGTGGAAGCCAGAGCCGGCGTCAAGGTGGAAAACGCCTGTTTTCCGACGCCTCTGACGTTGATGGGCGTACGGCATGGAAATTTCAGCCCCGATTCGCCGGCGGTTTTTCACATCCATTTTGATGAGAATAACGGCTGGCACGTCGACAAGTTGCTGCACTAAGACTGACCCGCGTCAGAAGTGGAATGAAGACGACACCAGCCGGTTCGAGCGGTCGAAAACCGCATCGGCGGTAAACGGAAAGCGCCAATCCCGAACTTCCACGCGATTTGCACCTTCCGGATCCGCCATCGGAACCACTTGCCATAGCGGGTATTGGGCGAAATCCAGAAATTTCTGCACCGGATAGGCCTGCCGCGCTGCATCTAGAAGCGGCCCCGGCGGCGCTTTATAGATGGTTTGCTCGGCGCCGGTGGAATCGAAATCCGTTCGTAAGTTCATCGCGAAATGCATCGCGAAATCCGGACGCTCGATCCAGCCGGACCATTCGAACGGGTTCACCAGGCCTACCGGAAACGCGCCCACTCGAATGGGCGGCGATCCCAGATAGACGTGCGAGTTCAGCGTTTCGATCGCGCGCTGGTGAGCTAGAAACCGTCCGAAATCGTAACAGACCAAAAAAGCCAGCGCGAAAATCGCCATTCCACGACCCGATCCCGAAGTCGCGCCGATCTCCGAACTCACCAGCCGTCCCAGCATGGGACCCAGGGTCGCGATCGCCAAAACGCCCCAAATCCAAAGATCGATGATGTTGTTCAAATCCAGATGGAACCAGCGCCCGCTGAAAGGATAGAGAAATCGGATGCCGTAAGCGTTGGTCCAATCGAGTAGCAGATGGCTCGCCACGCCGATGAGGGAGAGTCCGTACGCTGCTTTCCAGCCGCGCATGCTGCGCACGACGGCGCAAACCACCAACATGGGAATGAACGCCATTACCGGCAGCAAGAAGATGGAGTGGGTATAACCGCGGTGGGCAACGAAATAGGGCAAGGCTCCGCGTAACGCTACGGCGATATCGATGTCTGGAATGTTGGCCGCTAGCATTAACAACCAAACCGATTGAGGATGCCAGCGGCTCAAGCCTGCCCGGCTCATGAGCAACCCGGTTAGCGTGTGGGTTGGGTTGTCCATGCAGTCTCGTCCGCGGTAACGGGCCTGCGGGTTCGGAATCCAGGGGGAACGAGCAGCGTAAGCGCGTTGGGAACAATCTCGACTGCACCGGGAGCAAGACCCGCGTACTCGCCATCCACCTGCAAATGGATTTTGTGTTGGGTAGATCCCGAGAAGGACGCCTTGCGCGTGCGGACGATGGTGACACCCTGCATCTTCTGATGCTGCTTCACCACCACGCCCATCATGTACTTCAGAAACGTGAAGGAGCTGGTTCCCTCGAAAAGCACGAGTTCGAACTGGTCATCTAAAAGCGAAATAGATGGAGCGATCTCTAAATCGCCTCCGTAATTACGCACGCGGCTGGCGAGTGCAAAGCTGGCCAGATATTCGCGGCCGTCGGCTTCCACCGTGAATTCGGGTAGGCGTGATCCCACTTTCGAAAATCCCGCGAGCCAATACGCCACTTTCCCAAGGGCGTCCTTAATCTTGTAATTGACGTCCATGACGATCTGGGCGTCCAAACCAACACCCGCCATCAGCAGAAAATGCCGCGGAGGACCGTTCGCTTCGCTCGAGAGCAATCCCAGGGCGATTCTTTCGGGCACGCACTCATTCAGCGACTTTGCGGCACGCTCCATGGTTCCACCGATCGCCAGTTCGTTCGCCAGAACGTTCGCTGTTCCAGCGGGGAGAATCCCAAGCGGTACGTTGGAATGCGCCATTCCGTTCACTACTTCGTTGATGGTGCCATCGCCGCCGGCTGCGAGAATCAGATCCGCGCCGTCGTTGATGCAGCGCTGAGCGATGCCGGCCGCGGTGGCGGGTCCATCCGTTGCGACTGCTTCCACCTTCAAACCGCGCGAAGCCAGGATCTCCAGGGAATGACGGAGCGCAGTTCCGCGCCGCCGAAGTCCGCCCGCGAAACGATTGTAGATAAGAAAAGGCTGCTGGTAGCGCTCGATAGTACCCTAATTATAGTAGATGCGCGGAAAAACTGTAGATCGGGAAATTGAAGAGCTGCGCGAAACGTTGCGCCATCACGAATATCTCTATTACGTTCTGGATCAGCCGGAAATTACCGATACCGAATATGACGTGATGATGCGGCGGCTGGAAGCACTGGAAACCAAGCATCCCGAACTGATCACGCCCGATTCTCCCACACAGCGCGTCGGCGGCAAGCCGCGCGAGGGATTTGTCAAAGTCCCGCACAGTTCCCCGATGCTCAGCCTGGACAACGCGCTGAATGAAGCGGAACTCCGCGCGTTTGACCAGCGGGTGCGGGATCTGCTGGACGGACAAAAGTTCTGCTACGTGGCCGAGTTGAAGTTAGATGGATTGTCGATGGCGGCGCAGTACCGCAACGGCCGGTTGCAGCAGGCCATCACACGCGGAGACGGGCTGGTGGGCGAAGATGTCACCGAGAACGCGCGCACCATCCGATCGATTCCGCTCAAGGTGAAAACGGACCTCGCGTCGTTCGAGGCTCGCGGCGAGACGATCATGCCGCGCAAATCGTTCGAAAAACTCAACGCGGAACGAGAGAAGCAACAATTATCGACGTTCGCGAATCCGCGCAACGCGGCCGCAGGAGCCTTACGCGCGTTGGAACCGAGCGTTACTGCGTCGCGCCAGCTCGATTATTTCGCTTACTTCTTGCTGGTCGATGGACATTTTCATTACGAGAGCCATTGGGAAGCGCTCCAGGCGCTTAAGAAGATGGGATTCAAGGTGAATCCGTCGAGCAAGCAATGCGTGGACGTCGAAGCCTTGCTGGAGTTCTGTCACGAATGGGAAACCAAGCGCGAATCCCTGCCGTACGAAATCGATGGCGTGGTGGTGAAAGTGGATTCCATCCGCCAGCAGCAGGCTCTTGGATGGACCGCCAAAGCCCCGCGCTGGGCCATTGCGTTCAAGTTTCCCGCGCAGCAGCGCCCCACAACAATTGAAAACATCGAAGTGCAAGTGGGGCGCACCGGAACCCTGACTCCAGTTGCGCATCTGGCGCCAGTTGTTGTGGGAGGCGTCACGGTAACGCGCGCGACTCTTCACAATGAGGATGAAATCGCACGGCTGGGCGTGGAAATCGGCGACGAAGTTCTGATCGAGCGCAGTGGCGACGTCATTCCGAAAGTAGTACGCGTGGTGAAGCAGGGCGAGGACCGGCGGCCGTTCCGGATGCCGAAAAAATGCCCGGTTTGCGGCGGCGAAATCGTCCGCGAAGAAGGCGAGGCGGCCAGCCGCTGCATTAATACCAACTGCCCGGCGCGCCTGAAGGAATCAATCTCGCATTTTGCAGCGCGCGGTGTAATGGATATCGATGGAATGGGCGATGTGCTGGTCGAACAGCTCGTCTCCCGCGGTTTGGTGAAGAGCGTCGCCGATATTTATCACCTAACACTCGGCCAGCTCATGGAGTTGGAGCGGATGGGCCAGAAGTCCACCGAGAAAGTTTTAAAGAATATCGAGGCGTCGAAGAAACGTCCGCTGCCGCGCGTCCTGAATGGGCTGGGCATCCCTTTTGTCGGCGAGCGAACGGCACAGATTCTCGCGGAGACATTCGGTAGCTTGGACGCAATCGCGGCGGCCGACGAAGAAGGGTTGCAGCAGGCGGAAGAAGTAGGTCCTCGAGTCTCGGAGGCAATTCTGCAGTTCTTCCATGAACCTCGCAATCGGGAACTGGTGGAAAAGCTGCGCGCCGCGGGACTGACTTTCGAGCACACTATCCGCAAAAAGGCCGGTGGACCGCTCGAAGGAAAAACGTTCGTGATCACCGGCACACTGCCCAATCTGTCGCGCGAAGAAGCCAAGGCACGCATCGAATCGGCGGGCGGCAAAGTCACCGGATCGGTCAGCAAGAAAACCGACTACGTGCTCGCGGGCACGGATCCGGGTTCGAAGCTGGACAAAGCCAATCAGCTTGGGATCGCGGTGATCGGCGAACCCGATCTGCTCGACTTGCTGAAATAGAATCGAATCGGAGCGCCACTGCGAAACTTCTTCAATTTGTTGGCTTCGTGGGGACCCTGGGGGGTTCTGCTGCTCTCCATTCTGGATTCGGGCGGTATTCCGATTGTCGGCGGCGTGGATGCGCTGGTTGTCGCCGTTTCCGCCATCGATCATCGGCAAGCGTTCGGGGCGGCCACGGCTGCGATTGTGGGCTCAGTAACGGGCAGTCTTGTGCTTTTCTACCTGGCTCGCAAAGGCGGCGAAGCTTATCTGCATCGCCACACTCTGAGCACCCGCGGCCGACATTTGCGCGCCTGGTTTCTCGAATATGGACTGCTGACTGTTTTCGTTCCGGCTTTTGTGCCGGTGATCCCGATGCCGGTGAAGATTTTCATTCTCTCGGCCGGAGCGCTCGGCGTGAGTCCCTTGAGATTCCTGATCGTTCTGACCGCGGCCCGTATTCCGCGCTACTTCTTTCTCGCATGGCTCGGCACGCGGTTAGGCGCCGACACCCTGCCGTACCTGCGCCAGCATCTGTGGCAGCTAAGTTTGCTCGCCCTAGGTTTGTTCGTGGTCCTGTACTTCGTCGTGACCTACTTGCACAACCGGAGTATTCGCGCGTCTCTGGTTAAGTGACCAGCGCTTCAGGCCCAGCCCAGTTCCTTCAGGGTGATCCCCGCATTCCAGATCTTGGTCATGTGGACGATCTTGTCGCCCTCGAACTGCATCACGTAAACGTAATCCGCGCTCGTGCTGCGGCCCGTGGGTGGAACTGGCCCTCCAGGACCCGTGTGCGTGGCGTGAAACACGCCGTAAGCAGCTACGTTATTGCGCGCCGCGTCCGTGGCAAATGACTTGATTTCGTACCGGGCGTTAGGGACGACGCCCATGAGACCCTTCATCCAATCCGCGTACCCGGCAATTGTCGTGATGCCCGCCAACGGCTCCGCCTGCGCGGAAAACGTGGAGTCGGGCGTGCAATAGGCGCTGCAAGCCTCCCAGCCTTTTCCGGTGTCGCATGCGTCGAAAAACTTTTCCGCTATGGTTGTGATGGATGCCATGGATAGTGCCTCCTGTTTAAGGGAAGATACCACAACGACAGCTGAGCTTACTCCCAGCGCAGCGCTACAGTGGGCGCAATGCGCGTCGCGCGATGGGCCGGCAGCCAGCAGGCCAACAGCGCTACCAAGGTAAGCAGGAGCGAAACGCCTGCAAAGGTCCATGGATCGCTCGGTTCTACACCGAAGAGTAGTTTCGTCAGAAGCCTCGTTGCGGCGAGCGCACCGGCGATGCCGATTCCGACGCCTAGTACTGCTAACTTCAATCCTTGACCGAGCACCAGGCTCAAAACGTCGCGCGGCAATGCGCCGATCGCCATGCGAATGCCGAACTCCTGCGTCCGCTGGCTCACCGAATAAGCGACAACGCCGTAAAGTCCCACGGAGGCGAGAACCAGTGCGAGAGCGGCGAACAATCCGAACAGGACTAGGTTCAGGCGGCGCGGCGCGACTGAATCCGCGATCATCTGGGACATGGTCTGCACGCGGTCGATGAGCAGACCCGGTTCCATGCGGCGCAATTCGCTGCGCATCCCGGCGATCGCCGACGACGTGTCGCCTGCAACGCGCATCACTAATTCCATCGTCCGGCGCGGATGCTGCGCCAGCGGCTCATACGTCGCGAATCCAACTTTAGAATCTAGCCCGGCTTCCTGCACATCTTTCACCACGCCGACGATCACATGCCAGTCTTTATTTCCCTGCGGACCGATCCCGATCCGATGGCCGAGTGGGTTCTCATTCGGCCAGAAGCGCCGCGCAAAGCTCTCGTTGATCAGGATGATGTGCTCACCCTTGCCAATATCGTGCTCATCGAACTCGCGTCCGCGTAGCAACGGAATCCCCATCACTTGAAAGTAATTCGGCAGGGCGCGTTCGAAGCTGGCGCCAGGGGCTTCGGCTGCTGACATTGGCCGGCCTTCGATGTGAATGTCGCCCGTACCGTTCGGACCTCCAATCGGGAGGTAACTGGCAGCGCTCACACCGATCACTCCCGGCAGCGTTTTCAACCGTTCGGGTACTTGATTATAGAATCGCAGTGCGGCCGCTTCATTCTCATAGGCATCGGGCAACGACACTCGAGCGGTCACCAGCTGCGTGGTCCGGAATCCCGGATTCACGCTCATGACACGTAAAAAGCTCTTGAATAGCAGCCCGACGCAAGCCAACATCACCAGGCACAACGCCATTTCGCCGATCACCAGCAGTTGCCGCGCACCGGCTTGTCGCAGATTTGAACTGGTCCGTCCGCCCTGCTTGAGCGCTTCGCCGCAATCCACGCGCGTGGTTTGGATCGCCGGCGCGAGACCGAAAAGAATGCTGGTTGCGATGGTGGCGCCGAGCGCGAAAAGCAGCACCGAGCCGTCCATGGGCACACCCGTCAATCGCGGATCTTTGCTCAGATATTCGATGGAACGCGTCGCCCATCCAGCGAGGGCGATTCCCAGCGCGCCGCCGCTGAGCGATAGAAGCAGCCCTTCGGTGAGCAGTTGGCGGATCAACCGTCTGCGTCCGGCCCCCAACGCCGCGCGGATCGCCATTTCACGGGCGCGCGCCGCGGCACGTCCCATCATCAGTCCGGCGAGGTTTCCGCAAGCGATCAGCAGCACCAGCGCCACGGCGCCCATCAGGATGAGAAGCGCCGGCCGCAAATCCCGGCCCAACTGCTTGCGTAGCGGAATGCTGCGCACCACCATGTCCCGGTTGATTTCCGGATGATCGCGGCGAAGCTGCCGGCTGATTCCTTCGATCTCGGCTTCAGCTTGCTCGCTGGTGGCCCCTTCGCGCAACCGGCCGATGGTGGTCAGCACCCAAACGCTGCGGCCCGTGACGAAGTACGGATCGAGGATCTGTTCGAGTGGAACCCAATAATCGGCCTGCGGTGGGTAATCGAAAGCCGCCGGCATAATGCCGATGACAGTGAATGGCTTCTGATCGAGAGAAATGCTCTGCCCCAGCACTCCCGGATTTCCGCCGAACCGTTCGTGCCACAGCCGCTGGCTCAGCACCACCACGCCCGGTTGACCGTGCCGGTCTTCTGTTGGAGTAAACGCTCGCCCGGCGCTGGGCTGCACACCAAGCAGCGAGAAAAATTCGTGCCCTACGCCCGCGCCCACGACGCGAACCGGTTCGCTTCCCACACGCAGCACCGCGTCGTCCTGCAGGATCGCCGTCAGATGGTCGATGGTGTGCGTTCGGGCGCGCCAGTCCAGATAATTCGGATAGGAAGCGCCCCACTGGTTCTCGGGATGTTTCTTATCGACGTCGGTGATCGTCACCAGTTGCTCCGGATGTGAATAGGGAAGCGATCGCCAGAGCACTGCATTGGCCACACTGAACATCGCCGTGTTGCACCCGATCCCAAGCGCAAGAGTAATCAGCGCGACAGCAGTGAAGCCGGGGCTGCGCCCTAACATTCTTATGGCAAACTTAACATCCTGCCAGAGGATCGTCATGAAGGAATCTCCTTTGCGTCGCCTGGGACTCGGCTGGGATTGCGAGAGGCGTTCTCTGAAGACGCTTGCGATGAGATCCGCGAC
>DATGIH010000179.1:0-11757 GCA_035295865.1 Bryobacteraceae bacterium | reverse complement strand
TGCAGTTCCGGCATCTCGACCGCTTCTTTGTTCAACCGGAACGCCTGGCTGGTGGAAAGCTGCAAGCCTCCGCCGGCATCACGCCACGACCCGGTCAGAGCCGGAAGCGCCGCAATGGCTCGAATGGCGGTGCCTCCACGCTCGCTGCGTTGCGTCCCGTAGTTCACTCGGATCACGGCCGGACGCGTCGTAGCATACTCGCGCGCAAGCGAAACGATATCCGCGCGATCGATACCCGTTAATGCTTCCACACGATCCGGCGGATATTTCGCCGCCAGCGTTTTCAGTTCGTCGAAGCCATCCGTGTAGTTCGCAACGTACTCGCCGTCGTGCAGATTCTCGCCGATGATCACGTGCATCAGGCCCAACGCGAGCGCGAGATCGCTTCCCGGGAAAACGCCGAAGTGCTTGTCGGAGAGCTTTCCGGTTCGATTGCGCACCGGATCGATGGTGTAAAACCGCGCGCCGTTTCGCCGCGCTTCCACGATGAACGGCCAAAGATGCACGTTCGTTGCGAGCACGTTCGCACCCCAGGCGATGATCAGCTTCGAGTGCCGGAACTGCTCGGGCTCGGTACCGTATCTGAATCCAAGCGTCGCCGTCAGGCCGGCACCGCCAGCCGCGGAACAAATGGTCCGGTCCAAGCGCGAAGCTCCTAACCGATGGAAAAACCGCCGATCCATGCTCCCGCCATTCAGAAGACCCATGGTCCCCGCGTAGCTATAAGGCAGGATGGCTTCCGATCCAAATTCCGCCGCGACGGCCTTTAAACCTGTGGTGATGGTGTCCAACGCTTCATCCCAGCAAATTCGCTCGAACTTGCCTGCACCCTTCGCTCCGATGCGTTTTTGCGGATACAGCAGCCGATCCGGGTGATACTCGCGTTCCAGATACCGCGCCACTTTTCCGCAAAGGAATCCGCGCGTGATGGGATGCGCTGGATCGCCGCGCAGGCGGCTGCCTTTTCCATCCTCGACATTCACCAGCAGCGCGCAAGTGTCCGGACAGTCCAGCGCGCAGACTGAATGTCGCACTTCAGGCATTTCTTCGATTATATGCACACAGTATGCTGGTAGGGGCCAGCCGTGGCTCCGTACTTCGCCTGGTTCTCGGTCAAGCGGCGAAGCTGGTTGGTATTGGAATCTGCCTTGGTCTGCTTGGTGCAGGGATCTTCGTGCGCTTCATTGCAAGCTCGCTCTTCGGAGTCACTCCCTTCGATGCCGTTACACTGAGCGCGGTCTCCGCGCTCCTCGCAGGCGTGGCGCTACTTGCCGTGTATATCCTGGCCCGTCGCACCACCAGCGCCGATCCAATGCAATCTCTTCGGTACGAGTGAAAAGTACTAATTTGAGAAACTACTTCGACCAGACTCCTGTCGTATAAGAAGACACTCTCAGAGGCAGGCATGTCAAAACTCACCACAGCAACCTTAGCCTTACTCGCCAACCAGTTGGCCACCGCCGCCATCGGAACGGTCTCGCTGGTTCCGCGCTCTCAACCTGCAGCCGGACCCGCGCCCGTGTCGCTCGCCGTGGCCGATTTCAATCGCGACGGTAAACCCGATCTCGCCGTCGTGGATCAACGTTCCGCAACTGTTCGGATACTGCTAGGCACGGGCAACGGATTGTTCCAGCCTTGGGTGGACTATCAAGTGGGAATCAATCCAGTGGCAATCGCGACGGGCGACTTCAATAACGATGGAAAACCCGACTTGGCCATCGTGAGCCAACTTTCAAATACCGTTACGATCCTGTTGGGAAACGGCGATGCGACTTTCCGCGCCGTCCCCGCGCTCGAAGCGCATGGACCTACTTCCTTGGTAATTGCGGATTTCAATGGTGACGGGAAAATGGATCTAGCGGTAGCGAATGCAACTTCAAACACGGTTTCGATCTGGCTTGGCCTGGGTCAAGGATTCTTCCGGGCACCGCTGGATTTTCGTGTGGGAGAAAATCCCAGTTTCCTGGTAACGGCCGATTTTAACGGCGATGGCAAGCTGGATTTGGCCACGGCCAACCTCGCCTCCAACAACGTCTCCATCCTGTTCGGAACTGGAACCGGCCTGTTCCCCACCATCCTGAACTTTACGGCCGGATTAGCGCCGGCCGGCCTCGCGTTAGGCGACTTCAATGGCGATGGAAAACTCGACATCGCCGTGTTGAACTCTTCGGGAACTAAGAGCTCCAGTTTCAAGAGCACCATCTCGGTGTTGTTAGGAAACGGCCATGGGTTCTTCGATCTTCCGCTAACTTCAGTGGCCGCCGGCAAAGGCACCTTCCTGCTCGGCGTAGATTTGAATCACGATGGCAAACCCGATCTCGCAGTCACCGATGTAGGCGATAACAGTGTAAAAATCCTGTTGAGTTTGGGAAACGGATTCTTCGCGCCCCCGCTTACTTTCGCGTCCGGCAAGGGCCCGTCCTGGATCGCTCCGTTCTACTCCTATCTGATTGTCGCCAACAGTTTTTCGGACAACCTCTCGGTGCTGAGCTACTAACAGCGGGCGGCAGCAGTGAGGAGGGCCAGCCTGGTCACGGCTGCGCGTGGTCGACGAACATTTGCTGCTGCGCGGAATCCTGCCGGCGGTTCAGAGCGCTCAGCTTATTCAATCCATCGACATAAGCTCGAGCACTGGCTTCGATTACGTCGGTGGAAGCTGCGCGGCCAATCACCTTGAAATCCCCCTGCTGGAGATGGACGGTTGCTTCACCAAGCGCTTCGGTACCACTGGTGACGGATCGTATGTCGTAGCTAATGAGCTGCGCCGGATTGCCCGTCGCAGCGCTGATCGCTTTGTAAACGGCGTCGACTGGGCCATCGCCAATAGACGCGGCCTTGCGCTTTTCGCGGCTCACTTCCAGGCACACCGTAGCAGTGGGAATGGTGGTGGTTCCGCTGTCGATGTGCAAATAGTCGATTCGATACGTTTCCTCGGCGGGATGCAGTTCGTCGTGCACAATTGCGATCAGGTCTTCGTCGAATACTTCCTGTTTCTTGTCCGCCACCAATAGAAACCGCTGATACGCCTGGTCGAGTTCATCTTTGCTCAGGTTGTAGCGCAGCTTCTCCAACCGGTCGCGCAATCCTGCCCGGCCGGTGCGGGCCGTCAACACGACGTGGCTCTTTTCGAAACCGACGTCTTCCGGCTGCATGATCTCGTAAGTCTGCCGGTCTTTCAGGAATCCATCCACGTGAATCCCGGAGCTATGCGCGAAAGCGTTCGACCCTACCACAGCTTTGTTGGGTGGAACCGGAATTCCCAACATGTCCGCAACCATCCTGCTGGTGCGGCGGAACTCGTGCGCATCAATCGAGGTGTCCAGTGCAAAATAATCGCGGCGCGTTCTGAGCGCCATGACGATTTCTTCTAGTGATGCGTTCCCTGCCCTCTCCCCGATACCGTTGATGGTTCCTTCCACCTGACGCGCGCCATTTTGCACGCCGGCCAAACTGTTCGAAACGGCCAGCCCAAGATCGTCGTGACAATGAACGCTCACGGTGACGCGATCAATATTCGGAACCTTCCCGCGAACCGATCGAATGAGCGCTCCATATTGTTCGGGCACCGTGTAGCCGGTTGTATCCGGGATGTTGACTACCGTGGCGCCGGCCGAGATTACCGCTTCAATCATCTCGCACAGGAAATCGAGGTCGGAACGGCCTGCGTCTTCCGTGTAGAACTGCACGTCATCGACATACGTCTTGGCCAGCTTCACGGCTTCCACCGCCAGACGCAGAATCGTGACGCGCTTTTCGGCGAGTGTTCGCCCGTAGCGTTCATCCCGGAATTTCCCCATGACGTGAATGTCGGAGGCGCCGATTCCGGTGTGAATTCGTGGACGCTTCGCTTTCGCCAGCGCTTTGCCGCAAGCGTGAATGTCATCGGCCACCACGCGCGACAAGGCACAGATCGTGGGTCCTTCGATTTCTTCCGCGATCTGGCGGACCGCCTCAAAATCCTCCGGCGAAGAATTTGGATAACCGGCTTCGATGATGTCCACATTCAGCCGTGCGAGTTGCTTCGCCAGCGTGACTTTCTCGCGGCTCCCGAGCCGCGTGCCGGCCGCCTGCTCGCCGTCTCTCAGCGTGGTGTCGAATACCGCAACCTTGTTGGGCAGCATCTTGTAGTTATCCTACCCTGCTGGGAGGCAGCCAATCTTGGCTTGCAGCCGGCTTTCACGTGGCGGGCGATCCGCTTCGCGAGAACGGTGAACCGGTCTAGTACTTTCGATCTCATTTCGACACGTTCGACCCGGAATTCCTCGTGATATACTGGGCAACCCGGCGCGGGACGGCTGCTCATGTTTCAACGAACCTCGGGCCTTGTCTTTCTGATTTTGTTCTCGCAGAGTGGTGCCCACACTCAGGATGGGCCGGTGGTATCCATCGCACCGCGCGTGCGTCCTGAACCAGTTGCGAATTACGGGCCTTATCATGCGGATCTCCGCATCGATGTCCCGCTCATCTTGATTCCCGTTCACGTCACCACTCCGCTTGGTACCTCGGTAACTGATCTTCGCCGGGAGAACTTCCGCGTTTTCGAAGACGGCGTGGAGCAACCCGTCACCAATTTCGCTAAGGAAGACGCACCGGTCTCGATCGGCATGGTTTTCGATTCGAGCGGCAGCATGCACACCAAGATCCACAAATCCGCGGAAGCCGCCGCCGCGTTTTTCAAAGTAGCGAATCCGGAAGATGAGTTTTTCCTGGTGGAGTTCAACGACCGGCCAAAATTGTCGGTGCCGTTCACGCGCGATTCCGATGAAATCCACGACCGGATCGCACGTGTTCACGCCATGGGACGTACTTCGTTGCTGGACGCCATCCAGTTGGCTCTCGCGCAGATGAAGCACGCCCATAATCTGCGCAAAGCAATCGTCATTTTTTCCGACGGCGGAGACAATCGCAGCCGTTATACCGAGCGGGAAGTCAAGCGAGCGATGCTCGAAAGCGACGTTCAGGTTTACGCGATGGGAATCTTCGATTCAAGCGATTCTCGAAAACTCAGCAAGGAAGAGTTGGATGGTCCGCGCCTGCTAACGGAACTGGCGGAAGAAACGGGCGGCAAACACTTTCCGGTGGATCATCTGGATGAACTTCCCAGCGTCTGCGACCGCATCGGCAACGAACTTCGCAATCAGTATCTGTTGGGCTATATGCCGGCGAACGACGCGCGAGATGGCAGATACCGCAAAATCAAAGTCGTGCTTGCGAACACTGGGGCCCGTCCGCAATTGAAGCCTTTTTATCGCCAGGGTTATTACGCACCGTTACAATAAGCACGAGGAAGAAGTACCGGTACGCCAGTTGCTTACATGCCTTGAAATTGCCCTAGCAATATGTAACGATACCTTAACCCAAATCAGAAATGGTTTGGATTGAAGCAAAAAAACAAAGGGAGGCATTTACTCATGAAGCTCTTAGGAATGGCCTTGATGTTTGTAGGCGTCGCCAGTTTCGCAAGCGCGACGGCGACGGTTCCGGAGATCGATCCAGGATCCGCGGGGAGCGCCCTGGCTCTTTTGTCGGGTGCGTTGCTGGTTATGCGCGCTCGCCGGAAGTAAGTCAGAGGAGATATCAAGATGAAAGTCCTTGGACTGATGTTGCTGTTCGTTGGCGTCGCCGGACTCGCTCTGGCGCAAACCGCTCCCGCACCCGAGATCGATCCGGGTTCGGCCGGGACGGCTGTTGCACTATTATCGGGCGCCTTGCTCGTCGCTCGTGCCCGTCAGAAGAAGTAAGAAGGACTTAAGGAGCATCCTCGAACCAAATGGGAGACACCGATCGACAATCCGGTGTCTCTTCTTGTTTGGATCACGTTGAAGTAAAGTTCCAGCCTGCTTCAAGTATTCCCTCTCGTTCGTTTAGTAACAGACTCCCCCAATTCGGGTTGGTGCATCGTCTCATTTTCTTCATTCTGATTTTCGGGATCGAATGGAGCCCACTCACGCACATCGTGCACAAGGGACGCGGCGCGGGCGAGCTTTTGCAAGTCGCGATCGCATTTGTTTCTCTTCTGCTGGCTTTGGCCTATTTCCGGTCGAAGGATTCTTTCTATCGAATTTCAGCCAAAGTGCAGGCGAGCCCCATCCGATGGAGCCTCCTGGTCTACCATGTCGCCGCATTAGCAGCGTTCATTACCGCTTCGGCGATCCCGGATCCTGGCGGGCTTTTAGGTTATCTCCTCGCGTCTGTTTGGTACGTGGCCGGCGTCCTTGCGATCGTTCTCGCCGCCTGCGCTTTTGTTCCTCCCAAGGCTGCCGTCGAATTTCTGCGTTCGACTGGCTACGCGTGGGTGTACGCTCTGGCCGCGGCCGTTATTGCAGCGCGCGCCTTGGTCGCCACGACGTTATGGAACGGCCGCGTGTGGAATCCAGCACTGGATTTGTCCTGGAAGCCGGCGAGCGATGCGACCTTTACTCTTGTCAACGGTATACTGCACCTGTTTTTATCCAATGTGGTAGCGGACCGGCCCACAATGGTGATCGGGACTTCCAGTTTCAAGGTGCAGATTTTGCCCTGGTGCGCCGGTTTTGAAGGTACGGCGCTGATGCTGGTTTTCAGCGTCGCCTGGCTTGGCTACTTTCGCCGGGAGTTCCGTTTTCCACGAGCTCTTTTGCTGATTCCCGCCGGAATGCTGGTGATCTGGCTGGCAAATGCGTTGCGGATCGCGGCGTTGATCATGATTGGAGTGGCGGGCGCCCCGAACATTGCGGTTGGAGGCTTTCATTCCCAAGCAGGTTGGATCGCCTTTAATTGCGTTGCGTTGAGCTTCGCGGTCGTGACACGTCACATGCCCTGGTTTGCATCGCAAACAACAGGCGCGCGCACGGTCCGATCAAGCCGGCCGACGCTGGCCGTCCCAGCCTCCGTACCCAATCCGACTGCGGCATACTTAATGCCATTTCTGGCAATTTTGACCGCCGCCATGCTTTCACATGCGGCTTCCGCCGGGTTTGAGTGGCTTTATCCGTTGCGCTTTCTTGCGGCTGCCGCCGTCCTCTGGCATTTCCGGTCCTTCTACTCCGAGATGAATTGGCGCTTCGGAGGACTTTCGGTGTTGGCCGGTGTCGCGGTGTTCGGACTGTGGTTGGGTTTGGATATGGTGTCGAACGCCAGTCAAACCAGCGCTCTGGGTAACAGCCTCGCATTGATGAACACTCCCGCGCGGATCGGTTGGCTTATTTTCCGGACGGCGGCCGCCGTCATTACAGTTCCGATTGCGGAGGAATTGGCCTTTCGAGGGTTCCTGATTCGACGGTTGAGTTCAGCGGATTTCGATTCGCTTAACCCCCGTCACTTCACTTATCTTGGGCTGTTTGTATCATCCATTGCCTTTGGTCTGCTGCATGGCGACCGTTGGCTGGCCGGTACCCTGGCTGGACTGATCTATGCATTTGCCTTTCTCCGTCAGGGAAGAATTGGAGACGCCGTGGTCGCCCATGCCACCACCAACGGACTGCTGGCTGCTTGGGTATTGTTCGGCGGCAAGTGGTACTTGTGGTAGTTTCTAAAACTAGTACTTCTCCCCGTTTTGTCATGGCATAGGGTATTTTTGTCTGCCGTCTACGAACGCGACCCGCCCTTTACAATTGCGTTAATCCGCTTCTAATTGCCATCGATCCCGTTCTATATCAACAAGTTAACCGTTTAGAAGGCCGATCATACGATCTTAGTACTGTCGTACCTATTCCGGCTTGACGAATCCGATTACAAAAGTAATAGTAATACTGGTACCTGAAGGAGGTTGCCGAATAAATGAAAAAAACACTACTCCTATCGCTTCTGATCGCAAGTCTTTCGATGGTCGCCCAAGCCGCGCCCTGCGTCTCCGGCGGAACTCTCGCTTCCTACATTGGATTGGGGGCTGGAGGCTGCACCTTCGACAGCTTGCTCTTCAATAACTTCACATATGAAAATTCGTCATCGGGCGGCGGAGTCGCTCCCGACGCCGCCGGCGTCAAAGTTGACACGGTGGTTCAAGGTCCCGAGGCGGGCCTGGAATTCGTCGCGTCCTGGTTGTCGGGCAGCGGCCAAACCTCGGATGGAAACATCGGTTTTACGGTAACCTGCCAGGACTGCAAAATCGATGATTTGAAATTGATCATGGACGGCATCGGACTTGGAACGGGTCTGGCGAGCGTTGCTGAAATCTCGAGCAGCCCGTCGATCGGGCTCGGCACCACGAGCAGCGTTGGATTCAATCAGTTTTCGGATTCAAAAGATATCGCGCCGATCGATTCGCTCAACCTGCTGAAAGACATCGGCACCAGCGGCGGAACCGCCGGATCGGGCCACGTGAGCGCGGTATTCAACCTGTTCTCCACCACTCAAACTACGATGACTCCGGAGCCATCGCTGATGTTGCTGTGCATGGGCGCACTCTGCCTGGTGCCCGTTGTGCAGAAGATCCGGAGGGCCTAGCGGATCCTATAACCCTTGAGTAGCTGGGAGCCGGATCGGATACCGGCTTCGTCGCCAATCGGCTGGCTCCCTTTTTCATCTTGATTTGAGTGGCGCGAACTTGGCTCCTGGGGAGCACGTTCGCATCGGCTCTCAAAATACAAATCTCATAGCACGGGAAGATACCGGAGGAAAAACATGAAGCGAGTCGTGTGTGTCTGCGTATTTGCCGTCTCATTGGCTCTGTCGTTTGGCTGCGGCATTAGTAAACAGAGTTACTTGGCCAAGGGCAATGCGTTATTCGCGGCCGGCAAATATCAGGATGCCTCTTTGATTTACCGCAAGGCGATTCAGAAAGATCCGGCTTTCGGAGAAGCCTATTTCCGCCTGGGTTTAGCCGCCCTAAAGTTGGATCAAGGCAAACTCGCTTACGACACCTTGCAGCACGCAGTCCAGCTTCTTCCTGAAAGTCAAGAGGCCAAGGAACGCTTCGCCGATGTCTGTCTCACCTTCTATCTCGCCTCTCCCAGCCGCCCGCAAGTTCTGTACGCTCAGCTGGTCAGAATTTCGGATGAGCTCCTTTTGAAGAATTCGAATTCTTATGAAGGGCTTATGTTAAAAGGCTACCTGGCGGTAACGGATCGAAAGCTCCCCGAGGGAATCGACTTGTTGGAACGCGCTCGGCGCATTGATTCTTCCAATCCAGGCGTCGCGGCGGAACTGGTCCATGCGCTTCTTGTAAACGGACAAGTGCGGAAAGCCGAGGATCTGAGTTCGGATTTAATCAAGCGTAATCCTTCCTACGGTCCCATCTACGACGTGCTTTACGATTTCTACCGCAACGCCAATCTCAATGCCGGCGCGGAAAGAATTCTGAAGCAGAAGGTGAGCAACAACAACAAATCGGCCGATTACGTTCTCCAACTGGCTGGACATTATAGCCGCAGCCGTCAAATCCCGGAGATGCAGGCTACCCTTCGCCGGCTCCTCGACGATCCCCAGAACTTTCCGCAAGCTCGAATGCAGGTGGGCGATTTCTATTCGGGTTTACGAGACTATGAAACCGCCCTCCGTTATTACCAAGAGGGCTTGGACGCCAGCCCCTCCGCGGTGGTAAAGCTCGCCTGCCAAAAACGAATTCTCGCGGCGTACCTGGGGCAAGGCAACAACGATGCCGTCATCCATCTGGGAGCGGAAGTTCTCAAGGCGAACCCGGCCGATCTCGAAGTCCTTCACATGCACGCAGGAGCGCTCCTTAACAGCCATAATCACGAGCACGCGGACTTGGCCATCCGCGAACTCCGTGCTTTAGTCGAGCGCAGCCCGGTCGACGCATCTTTATTGACTCAGCTGGGAAGCGCATACCGGCTCAAAGGGGATCTCAACGCTGCGCGCGATCAATTTGCGGCGGCCATCAAGCGGCAAAACGATTTCTTCGCCGCGCGTTACCAGATGGCGGAGATCGATCTCATCCAACAGCGGCCAAATGAGGCCGTGCAGCAGGCCGAAAAAATACTGGAGCTTCGGCCGCTCGACCGCCGGGCCAGACTTCTTCGTAGCGGCGGATGGATCGCGCTTGGGGATGCCGCTTCCGCGCGCGCCGATCTGGCACGCTTGATCAAGGAAGCGCCGAACGATCCCGAACCGCATATGCAGCTTGGCCTTCTGGCCATCGCGGAAAGAAAATACGACGATGCTCTCGCGACGCTCGGTAAATACCGGCAAAGCGCTGATCCAAGAGTATCGGATGGACTTGCTATCGCTTATCTGCATCAAAAGCAGTTCGACAAGGCCCGCGAGGTTTTGGACGAAGGACTGAGAAAGACTCCGGACTCGCCAATGCTGCTGCGTGAGTTGGCGGACACCGAGGCGTTGACGGGCCAATACGATGCCGCCGTCGATCAACTGAAAAAGCTGTTGGTCCAAGAACCAAAATCGATCCATCTGCTACGGCGTGTGGCCGAAGTCTACGAACTCAAAGGCGACCGCGCCAATGAGATCGCGGCTTGTCGTCAAGCTTGTGAATTGGCGCCCGGCGATCTAACGGCCGGATTGAGCTTGGCAGACGCGCTCGCCAGAGCCGGCCGCACGGACGAAGCCAGAAAAGAGTTTGCACGAGTAGTAAAAGCTCATCCGGAAGATGCGCCCGCCTTGAACAATGCGGCATTCTTCCTGGCCGACTCCGGCGGCGATTTGGACGAAGCCCTGCGCCTTGCTAAACATGCGCTCCAAAAGATTCCGAATCAACCGGCTTTCTCCGACACGGTGGGTTATATCTACCTCAAAAAAGGAATGAACGACAATGCAGTTCAAACCTTCAGCAACCTCGCGCGCAAATACCCATTTGCCGTTTTCCACTATCACCTTGGCTTGGCGTTGTATGCGAAGGGCGACAAGACCACTGCGCGGAAAGAATTGCAATCGGCCCTATCCGGCAATCCAACTCCGGAGGAAAAAGCGCGCATCCGGGAATTGCTGAATAAACTCAGTTAGCGGCGGACCAAGGATTCTATGTTTCTAATACTAATATTGGGAATCATTGCAGTTCTGATGTCGTTGACCATGACGCCAATCGTGCGCGATGGGATTGGAAGATTTTTTCTGGATCTTCCCGACGGCGGCCGCAAGGTCCACACCACGCCAGTACCGCGCGTCGGTGGGATCGCCATCGTGCTGGCTTACGTAGCGACCTTTGGAATCGCTTTCTTACTGCCATTCAGCTACTCGTTTGTACTGCATAGAGCCCTTCCCAACATCCTGGCGCTCACACTGGTAGGTCTGGTCGTTTTCCTCACCGGGGTTGTGGACGATCTGGTGGGCTTAACGGCTTGGCAAAAACTCGTCGGTTTGGGCGGCGCCAGCGTGCTCGCATACTTCGCCGGAATCCACGTCGACATTCAGATGCTGCATGGATTACCGGCGTGGCCTGGCGTTGGATTTGCGCTGACCGTCGTCTGGCTGGTAGGCTGCGCGAACGCGTTTAACTTGATTGACGGCATGGACGGGCTGGCGGCGGGAATCGGCCTGCTCGCCACCGTTACCATGCTGATTGCGGCGCTGACACAGGGAAATCTTCCGCTGGCGGTCGCGACCATGCCGCTCGCGGGTTGCTTGCTTGGTTTTTTGCGCTACAACTTCAATCGCGCCTCCGTTTATCTCGGCGACAGCGGAAGCTTACTGATCGGCTTCCTGCTCGGTTGCTTCGGCGCGCTATGGAGCGAAAAGTCGGTGACGGTGGTCGCCCTCACTGCGCCTGTTCTCGCACTCTCGGTACCGCTTCTGGACGTTCTGCTTTCGATCTCGCGCCGTTTCTTGCGCAATCGGCCCATCTTCCAAGCCGATCGCGGACACATT
>DATGIH010000178.1:0-7435 GCA_035295865.1 Bryobacteraceae bacterium | reverse complement strand
TCGCGATGCAGATACGCCCCGCTGCGCCCGCGCTGCGTAGCGATTCCGTCGGATAACATAGTGACAATCGCTTCAAATTGATTGCGTTCCAGATTCCGGTAAGGATATGTGCCGCGCACGAGCCGGTAGAGATCGTCTTCTTGCCAATCCCGCGCCGCGGTTTCGGCGACAATCTGCTGCGCGAGAATATCCAGCGGCGCATTCGGAATTTCCAGCTTGTCGAGCGATCCGGATTTAATTGCCTGGATTAAAGCGGCACACTCGATCAGTTCATCGCGCGTGGTGGCAAAGATACGGCCCTTCGGTTTCGCGCCCACCCAGTGACCCGAGCGGCCCACGCGCTGCAAAGCGACGGCGATGGAACGTGGCGATCCAATCTGACAGACCAGATCCACGGTTCCAATATCGATGCCAAGTTCGAGCGACGCTGTCGCCACTACGGCGCGAAGCTCGCCGTTCTTCAAGCGGGATTCGGCGTCCAAACGAAGAGCTCGGGAAAGGCTTCCGTGATGCGGCAGCACCAGGCTTTCGCCCAGCCGCTCGGACAACGCGTGTGCAACGCGCTCGGATAATCGGCGCGTGTTCACAAAGACCAGTGTTGTTCTGTGGTCGAGAATCAACTGCGCCACTCGATCGTAGATCTCAGCCCACATCTCGTTCGAAGCGACGGGGCCCAGTTCATCCCGTGGAACCTCGACCGCCAATTCCATCTCGCGACGGTGTCCTACGTTTACGATGCGAGCATCGGCACTTAAAAACTGCGCTACTTCCTCTATGGGTTTCACCGTCGCCGATAAACCGATGCGCTGCGGACGATGGCCGGCTTCCGCTGCCAGAGCGTCCAAACGGGCAAGCGACAGCGCAAGGTGGGACCCGCGCTTGTCATCGGCAACAGCATGGATTTCGTCCACGATTACAGTCCGAGTGGTGCGCAACATGTCGCGCGAGCGTTCGGCGGTGAGCAGAATATACAGCGACTCGGGAGTCGTGACTAAAATGTGCGGCCGCTGCTTGCCCATCTGCTGGCGTTCCCAGGCAGGCGTGTCTCCGGTTCGAACCGCGGTACGAATCGGCGCGAGTTGAATCCCGTGGCTTGCCGCCAATTCCGAAATCTCGGTCAACGGAATCTCTAAGTTCTTGTGGATATCGTTACTGAGCGCTTTGAGCGGCGAGACGTAGACAACTTCTGTCTCGTTGGGCAGTTCTCCCGAACGAGCCTGACGAACCAGCCGATCCAGGCATAGCAGGAACGCAGCCAGGGTTTTGCCCGAACCTGTGGGCGCCGAGATGAGGACGTCGCGTCCGGCGCGGATTTCCGGCCAGCCGAGGAGTTGAGGTTCCGTGGCGCAGGAAAAGCGCGTGATGAACCACTCTGCAACAAGCGGATCGAAGGCGGAAAGCGGGCTAGCGCCGGTCAACTGCTGTGGGAGCACTTAACTCCATTGTCGCACCCGCGCGCTGCTAATCTGGAAGAAAGGTGCAATACATTCGTCTTTTGCTGTTGTGCAGCCTCAGCGCGACGGCTATGCTCGCCCTGAATCCCCGCCGCGCTTTAACGCAATATACGCGCACCACTTGGACCCAGGAACACGGCCTTCCTCAAGATACGATTCGATCCATCGCTCAGACCAAGGACGGCTACTTGTGGCTGGGTACGGATGAAGGTTTGGCCCGCTTCGACGGCTATGATTTTGTGGTCTTCAGCAAGGAAAACGGCGCACTTCCGAGCAATATCGTCACATCGCTGTGCGCCTCTCAGGACGGCGGATTATGGATCGGCACGCCCGGAGGACTAACCTACGCGCGCGACCACAAATTTGTCACTTACACCAAAAAAGATGGAATGGCCGATACTCTCGTCAACTCGATCACCGAGGATCGCGCCGGTTCGCTCTGGATCGCAGCCGGAATCTCCTTAAGCCGTTTCCGCGATGGAAAGTTCACGAATTACAACACGCGCGACGGATTTCCGATCGAATCCATGCGCACGGTTTATCTTGGCCGAAGCGGCACTCTGTATGTGGCCGGATATTCCGGCGTCGCGCGGCTCGCCGGCGACAAGTTCGTTCCCTTGATTGGTCCGGGCGACATCGGCCGGGACATCGTCGGCAGCCTCACCGAAGACCGGCAAGGAAATCTTTGGGTGGCGGGAAACTTTGGCCTCTGGATGCGCAGCCCGGATGGAAAGCTGAGGCTCTTCCAAATCAAAGACGGACTTCCTGATAACTTCGTCCGATCCATCTGGCAGGATCGCGACGGCAATCTGTGGGCGGGGACCAATGGGGGCTTGGCGCGTCTTGAGAATGACCGTTTCGTGAGAAATCCCCTAGCTTCCTCAGCCGAGCGGGACTGGGTGCGCTGCATCTTTGAAGACGCTCAGGGCAATTTATGGGTGGGAATGAACAGCGGCCTGAATCGTCTGCGCGACGACATGTTCGCGATTTATGGGGAAACCGAAGGGTTGCCGAGCGATGAGCCCACCACCGTTTATCAAGATCATGCAGGCCGAATCTGGATCGGATTTCACGATCGCGGTTTGGCCCAGTTGGGCGGCGAAAAGCCGCGCGTCTACACCATGCGCGATGGTTTGCCGAGCAACGAGATCTTTTCCATCCGCGAAGATCATCAGGGCGATTTACTGATTGCCACGCGCGAGGGTCCCAGCCGGATGCACAACGGCCGCTTCTACAACCGGGTACTGGAAGATCCCATGCACCGGAGGCTGGCCTTTGATTTCCTGGAAAACCGCGCGGGAAATCTTTTCGTGGCCATGCCGGGAGGGCTGAACGAGCTGTCCAACGACAGCGTCCGCACCATGATCCCGGGCGGTCCACTGTTAAGCGATTCTTTTGTAGTCCTCTGTGAAACACGTGACGCAAGCCTCTGGGCAGGCTCTTACGGACAAGGTTTGTGGCGATGGAAAGATGGGAAATCGACACGGTTCACTGGAAAGGACGGCCTTTCGAGCGAGCAAATCCGGGCACTCCAGGAAGATTCGGACGGCACTCTTTGGATCGGCACATTCGGCGGCGGGTTGAACGGCTTGCGGGACGGGAAATTCTTCCATGTCACAACAAAAGACGGACTGTTGAGCGACAACGTCTCCCATATCGAAGACGATGATCACGGCTCACTCTGGCTCAGCACCACCCGCGGGATTTGCCGCGTACAAAAACAGGAGCTAAACGATTTTGTGTCCGGAAGAATTCGTGCTGTCCGAACCGTGAATTATGGCGTGATCGACGGACTGCGGAGCGCTCAGTGCGCCCCCGGCTATCCGACAAGCCGTGGCGGAGTTCGAACCACCGATGGCCGGCTCTGGTTTCCTACCAGCAGAGGGCTCGCGGTTCTCGATCCAAAAGAAAAACCTCCCGCCTTAGCGGCGCCCATCGTTCACTTGTTGGACGTAATGGTGGACGACCACTCAGTCGCCTTAACAGAACCCGCGGAGTTACCGCCCGGCAACGGCCGTCTTCAATTCCGGTACACCGGCGTGGATCTTAGCGCCCCGGAACGCGTTCGATATGTGTATCGATTGGAGGGCCTGGATCGGGAGTGGGTCAGCGCAGGTTCGCGCCGCGTGACCAATTACAACAGCCTGCGGCATGGTCACTATCGATTCGTAGTGCGCGCCGGCATTCCAGGATCGCAGTGGACGGAAACTTCCTTCGCCTTTCATTTACGACCCCATTTCTACGAAACAGTCTGGTTCCGCTACTTCTACATTCTGTTGGCGGCGGCGGGCATCTTTGGACTCTTCCGTCTGCGCGTGCGTCAGATCAGGCAGCGTTTCGCTCTGGTGCTGGAGGAGCGCGCCAGGCTGGCCCGAGAGATTCACGACACATTGGCCCAGGGTTTTGTGGGAATATCGGCGCAGCTCGATGCGGTGGCTGTAACACTCAACGGTCACGTGGACACGGCGCGCCGGCACTTGGATTTAGCCCGCAAAATGGCGCGCCACAGCCTCACGGAAGCACGGCGCTCGGTAATGGATTTACGAGCGTCTGCCCTTGAAGGTCACGATCTACCTGCAGCTCTGTCTCAGGCGGCGCGGCAGTGGACCGCGGGATCGCCAGTCCGGGTGCACGTCGATGTCGAAGGCGGCTCAAGGCCGTTGCCCGAGGAAATGGAGCAGCATCTATTGCGGATCGCGCAGGAGGCGGTGGCTAATACGGTGAAGCACGCGCACGCGCGCGAGGTACGCATCCGGCTGGATATGCAAAATGGACGGCTTCGCATGTGCGTGACCGATGACGGAAGAGGATTCGAACAAACCGACGCGTTCTCGGAAATCGGCGGCCACTTCGGCCTGCTGGGAATGCGCGAGCGTGCCGAAAGGTTGGGCGGTGAGCTGGAACTGCACAGTACACCTGGACATGGCACCGAGGTCGAAGTGACGGTACCGCTCCGATGATTCGAATTCTGATCGCCGAGGACCACTTGATCGCGCGAGTGGGCGTCAAGACGATTTTGAATACTCAAACCGATATGAGTGTTGTGGCTGAGGCGGCCAATGGAGCGCAGGCTATCGAACTGCACCGGCAATATCGTCCCGACATTACTCTCATGGACATGCGTATGCCCGGAACGAGCGGCATGGAGGCGGCTAGCGCGATCCGCGCGGAATTCCCACAAGCCCGGATTATCGCGTTGAGCACCTACGGCGGCGACGAAGATATCCGTCGCGCGCTGGACGCGGGCATCCGCGCCTATCTGACAAAAGATGTTTTGCATGACGAGATGATCCGGGCGATTCACGCGGTCCATGCGGGCGAGACCTATCTTCCTCCTTCGGTGCGGGCGGCTTTGGAGGCCGCTTCTCTACCCGCGTCGCTAAGCACTCGCGAACAGGAGGTGCTAGCGCTTATCGTCAAGGGCCAAGGCAACAAGCAAATCGCCTATATGCTTGGCATAGCCGAGCATACGGTCAAGAATCATGTAAAGAGCATTCTGAGCAAGCTGGACGTGGAAGATCGGACGCAAGCGGCCACCGCCGCCATCCAGCGGGGCATTATTCATCTGTAAACGGCACTTTCCCTAAAGATAGCCTGCTACAACCGTTCCCAAAATCGCACTACTGTTCTATGCCCAAGAATAGAAGGGTCGCCCCGCAACAGGGTTTGGCCGTGCCACTTGAAGTGATTGAACGTCGCATATACTTAGTGCGCTCGCAAAAAGTAATGTTGGACGCGGATTTAGCGAAGCTCTATCAAGTCCCAACCAAGGCCTTCAACCAAGCGGTGAGGCGCAATCGGGAACGCTTTCCGGATGACTTTATGTTTCGGCTCGAGCCCGCGGAGGCGAAATCTTTGAGGTCACAATCTGTGACCTCAAACAACGGACGCGGCGGCAGCCGCTATCTTCCGTATGTTTTCACCGAGCACGGCGTGGCCATGCTTTCCTCCGTTTTAAAAAGCAAACGCGCAGTGCAGATGAACATTCTCATCATCCGCGCCTTCGTGCGGCTGCGCGAAATGTTTTCCACACAGAAAGCCTGGGCGCGCCGTCTGGCCAAGCTTGAGGTCAATCAGCGGCGGCACGCCTCCGTGATCAACGTGCTCGCCGAGGAGATCGAGGATCTCAAGCGCCTGCCGGAGCCTGCGCCACGGCAACGAATCGGATTTCCCCGGTAGCCCCAAAGGGCTAATAACCTGACAAGTGCCCGTATCATCTTTATAATTAAGCTAGTTAGGCTGTTGAATGTCTCTCCGTTGAGTCTTCGGGATGGTGGGGCTTTGCTCTGCTGGGGTTGAGACCCTCCGGAGTCGATTCATCGGCCTGCTAGCCCAAGTAACGGGAACTTGCAACTCGAATGTGGATTGTCCGATTAGCCCTCCGCCGCCCTTACACCTTCGTCGTAATGTCGCTGGCGATCCTGCTGCTTGGCGCGACCGCAATCGTGACCATGCCGGTGGACATTTTCCCCTACATCGATATCCCGGTGGTCAGCATCGTGTGGACGTACGGCGGCGTGCCGCCCGAAGAGATGGAGAAACGCATCGTCACCATCTTCGAGCGCGCCATGACTACATCGGTCAACGATATTGAGCACATTGAATCGCAGTCGTATTACGGAGTTTCGGTTGTGCGCGTCTATCTGCACCCGAACGCCCGCGTGGATCTCGCGATGACGCAAATTGAAGCCATGTCGAACTCCATTTTGCGCGGGATGCCTCCGGGAATTTTCCCACCGAGCATTTTGAAGTACGACGCGTCCAGCGTTCCGATTCTTCAGTTGGGTCTGGAAAGCCAAACGCTCAGTGAACAGCAGCTCTTCGACATCGGGCAGAACTTTATCCGAACGCCACTGGCCATGGTGCAAGGAGCGGCGGTGCCCTCCCCATATGGCGGAAAATGGCGTCAGATTTCGGTGGATCTCGATCCGGCGGCCTTGTATGCAAATCAGCTTTCGGCCACCGACGTTTCCAATGCCTTGAATCTGCAGAACCTGATTCTGCCCGCCGGCAGCGTGAAGATCGGCGAGCGCGAGTATCAGGTGCAAGTCAACAGCAGCCCCGTGGTACTCAGCGAAATGAACAAGCTGCCCATCCGGACCATCAACGGAGCAACCGTTTATTTGAAAGATGTCGCCAACGTGCGCGATGGCTACGCGGTTCAAACCAACATCGTCCGGACCAATGGAACGCGCGGAGCGCTGCTTACCATCATGCGGAACGGCCGGGCGTCAACGCTCGACATCGTGAATCAAGTCAAGGCAGCGCTGCCGAAGATTCTCGCCGGACTTCCGGGCGCCGTGAAAGTCCGCCAACTTTTCGATCAGTCGATTTTTGTGCGCGCGTCGATTTCCGGCGTGCTAAAGGAAGCCACAACTGCGGCGCTTCTCACAGGCTTGATGATCTTGTTGTTCCTGGGAAGCTGGCGCAGTACAGTGATCGTCTGCATCTCAATTCCGCTTTCGATTCTGACGTCCATCATCATTCTCGATCTGCTGGGTCAGACCATCAACGTCATGACGCTGGGCGGAATGGCGCTGGCGGTGGGCATCCTGGTGGACGATGCGACGGTGGAAATCGAAAATACGCATCGCAATTTGGCGATGAAAAAACCTCTGGTGAGGGCCGTGCTGGACGGGGCGATGCAAATCGCGGTGCCGGCGTTAGTTTCCACGCTCTCGATTTGTATCGTGTTCGTGCCGGTACTGTTGCTCACAGGCGCGGCCAGATATCTGTTTACGCCGCTGGCGATGGCGGTGGTTTTCGCGATGCTCGCATCGTACATGCTCTCGCGCACGCTGATCCCTACCATGGTCCATTTTCTGTTGAAACCGGAAGTGGACATGTATCGCACTGGCGAGCATGGCGAAGAAGGAACGGCGGAAGGCCATCCGCTGATCTGGCGCATTCACTTTGCTTTCAACCGCCGGTTCGTTCGCTTTCGCGCGGCTTATGCCGGGTTGCTCGATTGGGCTTTGGAT
>DATGIH010000177.1:0-2754 GCA_035295865.1 Bryobacteraceae bacterium | reverse complement strand
GATCCGCCATTCTGCACCACGAGCTGAGCCATCCCTGGAGCTGTATTGTCCGGCACCACAAAATTAATCTGAGCCGGAGACACGTAAAGCAGCGGGGCCGGCCAAGTCTTCTGCGCGCTGTCGGTAACCGACAAAGTCACGCCGCCGAGGATGGCCGGAAGCGGTTGCGTGCCGGCGTGCGCAATGCCTGACGCGAGATCTTTCCCGTAGAGCGATGCGAGCGAGTTGGGCGCGATCAGATCGCTGGGCGCGGCGGCAGAGGTCACGGGCGCCGGAAGAACCCCGTAATAGCGCGCCATCCAGTACGGCAAGATGTAATCGATTCCAGCCCCTTCAATAAATCCATCCCCGCCGCCACTGAGTTGGAATGGATCGCGCTGCCACAAAAAATCCGTTGGCGGCCGGATCGGAACCGGTACCGGCTGGCAGGCTTCACTGCCGCAAACCGGCACAACCTTGCTGTCGTCAACTCGCGGATCGCGCCGCGGCCGTTCCAGCCATTGCGCGAGCAAGCTCACCATTTCGTTGTCGCGCGCGGTATCCGGCCCATGAATCGAGCGATCGATGATATCGAAAAAAGCATTCTGATGGGTCGCGGTATAGTTGCGGATGATTTGGTATGCACCCAGATTGTCGCCATTGTTTTCGATCCGGATCAGATTGTAGAACGTCATGTAATCCAGATTGAACTTGAAATAGGAGCTGTTGCTTCCAGTGTCGAAATTGACCGCGGTATCGATCGGCAGCGTGAGCAGCGGCCCATCAATGGCGTGCGAAGGATCGACGTGATGTTGCACCTGGAGAAGCATCTTCAACTCCTCGGGCCGCAGCTCAAAGGTATTGTCGATGTCATCGTTCGGCGACCAGGAATGATGAGCAATGAATCCCAGTAGCAACGTGGTAACGCTGGCGATTCCGCTCTTGACCGATGCATCATCCACCAAATCGTAAGTGGCGCCCAGCCCAAAAAAAGCGCCCACCACTTCATCGCGCGATGTGTTGTCGATCCAAATCCATGGCGGAGCATGGTGCACGGTATTGCTGGCTTCTTCGCTGGCGATGCCCGCGGCATAGGTCGAATCCGCCTTCACCATGCAGCGCGCCAACCGATTGTCGCCAGTAACGTCCACCAGTCCCGTAATTCCGGCCAGGGCCGCCTTCACGCTGCTTAGGGCGTCGGCGGACTTCGTAACGTTGTAACGAAACGCCTCCGCGGCAAGATAGGCTCCAGTCCAAAGTGCCGAGTCGCCGCAACGTGTGTATCCAACAATCTGATTACTGGTGGGCGCAGCGTAAACCGGGTCCAAAATCGTCCCGAACGGCAGATGTTTGGCCTGGATGTTGGCGTCAATGGCCAATGCATCGGCTTCTGAGGCATGTGCGGAAATTGCGATGGTCAGGATGAGGAGAGTACAGCGGAGCACGAACGCGTCATATCGAACCGCGACCGCAAGGGAGCGCTAAACTTCCCTCGCGGCCGCAACTCGAATCCCTTCTAAAAATAGACGCGGAGTCCTACCTGTATGATACGCGTATAATTCGCCGACGCAAGCGACCCACCTAAGGTTTGCGCGTTGTACTGCCCGCCAACACCGCTCGCTGTGCTCGGAGTTCCGAAGTTGGCCTGATCCTGCAGGTTCAGATTCGGATCGTTGAACATCATGTGATTCAGGACGTTAAACGCCTGGCCGAAAATTTGGAAACCGAACCGCTCTGTGATTCTTGTATCCTTCGTAATTCCGAGATCCAGGTTGTAACGCATCTGCCCGCGCAGGATTCCCCCGCCGCCAGTCCGTCCGTCGATGCCCAAGATGAACGGCCGGAAATTGTTGTACACCGCGGCTGGATTGGTGAAGTAGTTGACCTGACTCCCGCCTTGCGAAGCGTCACCGTTCACTCCGATCACTCCGTCGCTGTTGACACCCATGTGCACGGAGTTACCGTACGAACTGGCTTTGCCCGAAATTGGAATCGCCGTTGCGCTGATGATCCCGTCGAATCCGTTGCCTTGCTCCTGTCCCGAGCCAGTGATGATCTGCAACGGCAGACCGCTACCGAACGAGAAAACCGGCGAAATGGTCCAGCCGCCGACAATCTTGCTCAGCAGGGAATCGTTATTCAGCCACGTTCTGCCTTTGCCGATTGGCAGTTGGTAGGAACTCTGCAGGTTGAACACAAATTTCCGGTCGAAGAACTGGGGACCATAGTCGGAATTAAGGTCGAATACGTTGCTCGCTCCGGCCAGTGTCTGGGACTGTGGCAAGGTCACGACGCCGAGAGCGTGCGAATAAGTGAAGTTCGCATTTACGGTCAAACCGTGCGAGTAGCGTTTCTGCGCGGTAACAACCAACGCATTGTAGTTGGATGAGCCGGTGGAAGCCTCCGAGTAACAGTATGTACACTGCGTTGACGAAACAAGCGCCGGGCCGAAGTTCCAGCTCGTGTCCAGGTCGCTCCACAAGTTCGTAACGTCCTGGTTCAAAATGTTGCTCGATTCATTTGCAGCCACGGCAGCGGTGCAGGTTGTGTACCCTTTGCAGTAGCTGGCGCCCTTGAGCGCGGTTTCGAGAAATGGCTGCGCCGAAGGCACTTTATTCGGATTGGCGTGCAGCGCTGCATACAAATTTTGATACGCCTGCGCGAAGGTCTGGCCGCCCTGCTTCATCATGTAGGGCACCGACCCGAAATCGTATCCCTCATAGAGATGATTGGCCCACACTCCCACGTATCCAGCCTCGAGTATCCAGTTGCCTT